>CAXUEU010000236.1:0-2058 GCA_964250195.1 uncultured Acidobacteriaceae bacterium | reverse complement strand
GGAGGGGGCCGTATTTCTGCACCGGCCTGGGTATCTGCCGGGGATTCGGATGGAGATCGTGAGCGCGGAGGAAGGGTTCTACGAACCCGGGCCCGGCGCGACGGAGGTGTGGCACCGGACGCGCCTCTTGAACGGAGACCAGACGGACCGGGGTATCCAGTTTCCTGAGTCGTTCGCGAAGCGGGCGGGGGAGCGGGGCCGGCCCGCGGCGGTGCGGTTGACGGTGGCGCGCCTCTAGTCGAGAGAACGCCAGGCCTCACTGTGGAACAGCCGAATCCCGGCGACCCCGGCGGCACCCGCGCGCAGGCAGCCCGGAGCCATTGCCGGGGTAACGCCGCCGAGGGCGAAGACCGGGGTGGGCTCTGCCTGGGCGCATGCTTGCCGGAGGGCATCGAGGCCGGTACCGGGCCTGACCGGCTCGCCATGGACGGTCTTTCCGAAAACAGGAGCCCACAGGATGGCATCGGCGGTGAGGGCTTGCTCGACCTCGGCGAGGGTGTGGCAGCTCACGGTAACCAAACCGCCGAGCACTCGCGCTTCCGCGATTCGGGCCGCGGTTGGAGGTCCGGGGAGGTGGACGCCGTCGGCCCCTGCCTCCCGGGCGAGCGCGGGCGGGAGGCCGTTGACCACGAGTTTGGTCGGGGTGCCCTGGGTTAGGGAGCGGGTCAGGGAGCGGGTTAGGGAGCGGGTTAGGGCTTCGAGCTCAGGGGTGGGTAGGTCTTTCTCACGGAGTTGGACCCACTCGACGCCCGCCTCGACCCATCGCGCGAGCCGGTCATGCAGAGCGGCGGACCAGGTCGGCGATTCGAAGAGACGGCGGTCTGTGATGGCGTAGCGCTGCATGGCCCGGACACCCGTCCTCCCGGAAAGAGCATCGACACCCTCCACCCTCGCCGCTACCGGTACGACCGCTGGTACGTGCGGGTCATGCGGCCGTGCCAGCCCAGGTGGTCTTCGTCGAGCAGTGCCCACAGCAGGCCGACGCCCAGGGGAAGCAGCGCGAGCGCGGTCGCGGGGATGCGGGCCCGGAGCTCGCGGCGGGTGGGGTTTTCATCGCGGAAGGTGCACAGGGCGATGCGCGCGTAGCGCATGCCGGGGGTGCTGCCGCCGCCGAAGCTCATGAAGAGCCAGCCATAAAACGCGGCCTGAAAGGAAAGCGCGAGCAGGGCGCACACCGCGGCGGCCGTGCCCTGGGGAATGTGGAGCGTCGAGGAAGCAAACACCAGAACCGAGAGCAGGAAGCAGGCGAACACGATCGAGCCGTCGACCAGCGCGGCCATGAGCCGGCGGCTGACGGGCGCGAGGCCTTCGAGGGAGGGCGCGTCCTCGGCCTTGTAGGCAGCGGCGGGCGCGCCGGCTTCGTTCTCGGCGCGGGGGTGCTCGCCGAGCCGGATGGAACTCCATCCGGGCTCGTCGGCGCTCCCCTCGACGAAGCCTTTGCGCCGT
This sequence comes from uncultured Acidobacteriaceae bacterium, assembly GCA_964250195.1. Lineage (GTDB taxonomy): Bacteria > Acidobacteriota > Terriglobia > Terriglobales > Acidobacteriaceae > EB88. The sequence continues at coordinate 612 of CAXUEU010000236.1, read as the reverse complement.
CGCGCGGGCTCGTCGGTGCGTTCGGGTTGGCGGGTGCGGGTCATCGGCGGGTCTGCGCCGGCCGCGCTGGGGCCGTCTGCCCTTGAGGAGATGCGCGCACCGGGGTCCGAGGCTTGCTCGCCGGCGGAGAGCGAGCCTGGCGCAAAGTCCGGCGCGGGGTCGAGCAGGGGGCCTTCCGCCAGGCGCGGGCGCTGCTTGCGCGGGGCGACGAGCTCGCGGGGAAACTCGATGAGCTTGGCGGGCAGGGACTGCACGGGCGGCACCGCGGCCTCGGCCAGGGCATCGACGAACGGGCGATCCGGGCAAACGAGCGGCGCGCGGGCGGGCAGCTCCGACCGCGCGGGCAGCGGTGCGTGGTGCTCGACCGCGAGGCCGCCCTGCTCGGGGAAGTTCCCGGAGGAAGCGCACCCGCCGGACTCGGTGAAGAACGGGTCGGCGAAGACGTCGAACTGCTCCGCCGACGGCAACGCAGCGAGGGATTCGGCCGCTTCCGCGAACGGCCGCGCGGCGGCGGTCTCCGCGGCGAGCAGCTCGCCGTAGGAGGGAGCGGAGCGCCAACGCTCCTGAACGCGGGCGGCGATGGCCGACGCGTTTTCCTGCACGGCGCGCACG
>CAXUEU010000235.1:0-2086 GCA_964250195.1 uncultured Acidobacteriaceae bacterium | reverse complement strand
GGGCTATATCGCGGTCCCGCTGGTGAAGAACTCGGTGGTCGCCTTAAAATTAAAAAAAAAAACCAGGGAAGACGACTCGCGGCTGGCGCGTGGTTCGCGGTGGCGAACCCGGGCTCGGGTGGGTTGATGATGCTGCTCGGGGGCGAGGTGATGCGGGCGTTGCCGCCGGCGGACGCAGGGTTCGTTCTCGGTGGGTCCTGCTTCTGCCATCGCTGATCTACCTGCGCTTGCCCGCGCCCGCGCCGGAGCGGCGACCCTTGGGCGAGAGCTTCCGGCGGCTCTTCGGGGAGCCGTGGATCATGCTGCGCCGGCGCGAGGTGCTGCTCGCGCTGCTGTTGTTCAGCCTGCCTTCGGCGTCGTTCACGCTGACCAACGTTTTGGGCGGCATCGGGGCGGACTTCGGCGCGAGCGAGCGCGAAGTGAGCCTGCTGGCCGGGGTGGGGTCGGTTGCGGCAGGCGTGTGCGGGAGCCTGCTGCTGCCGCTGCTGGCCCGGCGCTTTCCGCCACGGCCCCTTTACCTGGGCATCGGGGTGGCGGGGGCACTCTTCACATTGGTCCTGCTGCTGCCGCGCACCCCGGCCGCGTTTGCTGTGGCGATCACCGGAGAGAACGCATTCCAGGCTCTGGCGTTCGCGGCGGCATTCGCGATCAGCTTCGCGGTGATCGGCCCGGGAAACCCGCTGACGGTGCCTATTTTCTCGCTGCTGGTAGCCGCGACCAACTTGCCGATCGTGTACATGGGCTTCATGGACGGGCGCGGGTATACGCTTGGCGGCGTGCGGGGCGCGCTGTGCACCGATGCCGGGGTGAGCCTCGCCGTGTACCTACTGCCGGCCGGTCTGTTGCGGGCGCGCGCGGTCCGGTCAGGGCTGCTGGGCTTGAAGGTCAATTCCCGCCGCGCCCGGCAAGCAATGCCGCTCCCGCGATACCCGGGATGCCCACGATGCAGGGCAAAAGCGTTCCCCGCGGGAAGGCCCGGCTCCCAAACCCGCTCAGCACCGCGCCGGCCGCGAAGCACAGGCAGATCGCTCCAGCAGCCAGGGAGGTTTTGCCGTTCTTGCCGGTGCGCCACAGAACCGGCGCGTGCAGGATAGCGCGCAAGTTGCCGGCCGCCACGATGCCGAGCGAGGAGAACAGTCCGCGATCCACGGCGAACTCCTCCGGCTTAGGAGTTCGGGCAGGTGCGGCGAGCTGTACGCTCGCGAACAATGGATGGGACGGGGTAACTACATCAGCAGCCTGGGCCCGGAGCGCTGGAGCCGCGCGTAGACCTCGCGCAGCCCATGCATGCAGGGCTCGAACGACTGGCTGAGCCGCGCGAACAGGGGTGCCTCCCGTTCGTACTCGAACAAGTTGAACTGCGAAACCACCCAGTAGCTCTCCTGACCCGCGCGCACCATGGACCGCAGCCGCTCCGGGCTCGCATGATTCGGCGGGGCCATGCCCGCGGAGAACAGCAGGTAGTCGCCGATGTGCCTGCGCAGGCGGCGCTCGTCGTCGAAGGAGGCTGCCGTGCCGTGGACCGGGTCGGCGGCGCGCAGCATCGCCGCGATCTCCCGAACGGGCCGACCCTGCTCGTCGAAGAGCGGGTAGAGCTTTTCGGTCGAGGAGAACTCGGTCAGCATGTCGGCGACATAGGCGGCGATCTCGCCCTCGCGGTCCTGCCGGGCCGGGAGCGTGTCGCGGAAGCACTCGCGCACGAGCTCATGGAAGATGCGGCGGAGAGGGTGCGTGGGCGAGATCATGCGGGCTTGCCTCCTTGATGGGTCTTATGTACCGGCCTTTCGAGGTGCTGTGGTTGAAACGGTCTCACGGAATGGGCGCGGGGGCAAGAGCGAAGGTTACTCCCGTGTGAATGGGTTGGCGGTACGTGTCCGGGAATGCGAACAAGGATGCGCACATCACCAGCAGCAGGCCGCATAGAAACCGCCGTGCCGACTCCCTAAGCGAAGAGCGGCAGCTACCCTCCGCTTCCAAAGCAGTTCCCGGTGAAACCCGCGCCGCCGCCTTTGCCGAAAAAGCCTATCTAGCATCGTCCTCATACCCCATTCATCGACGGCGCGGTATCCTGCGCTGCGAGGACGCC
>CAXUEU010000234.1:630-2088 GCA_964250195.1 uncultured Acidobacteriaceae bacterium | reverse complement strand
GGTTTAGGGGGTTGGCAAGGATTTACGAAGTCGAGCCTGCGGGCCGGCTGCCGTGCTTTGAACCCTATACCCCAATCCCTATACCCTAGTTTCAATGCCTTACCAAGTTCTAGCCCGCAAGTACCGCCCGCAGCGCTTTTCCGACGTGGTCGGCCAGGACCATGTCACCCGCACGCTCGGGCACTCGCTCGAGCAGGACCGCATCGCGCACGGCTACATCTTTTCCGGCCACCGGGGGATCGGCAAGACCACGATCGCGCGCATCCTGGCCATGGCGCTCAACTGCCGACGGGTCATCGGCAGCCCGGAGCGGCCGACGTACGAGCCCTGTGGCGCGTGCGAGAGCTGCACGGAGGTGCGGGCCGGCAACGCGGTCGACGTGATCGAGATCGACGCGGCCACCAACCGCGGCATCGACGAAATCCGCGAACTGCGCGACGCGGCCCGCTACCGGCCCGCTCGAGACCGCTACAAAATCTACATCCTGGACGAGGCGCACCAGATCACCGATGCGGCCTTCAATGCCCTGCTCAAGACGCTCGAAGAGCCGCCCGACCACGTCGTCTTCATGATGGCGACCACGCAGCCCGAGGACATTCTCCGAACCATCCGCTCGCGCTGCCAGCACTTTTCGTTTCACGCGGTCAAGTACGACGCGATCCTCCAGCAATTGCGGACCATCGCGGCCGACGAAGGCGTGCTCGCGGAAGACGAGGCGCTCGGCCTGCTGGCCGAGGCCGGCGACGGCTCCATGCGCGACGCGCTGTCGATCATGGACCAGGCGATCGCCTCGGCCCCCCTGATGGAGGGCAAGGCCCGGCTCGAGGCCGCGCCGATACGCGAGCTGATGGGCAGCATGCCGAACGCGGTGTTCGCGCGGCTGCTGGAATCGGTAAGCGAGGGCAACTCCGGGGCGGTTCTCCTGGAACTCGACCGGCTGCTGGGCGCGGGCAACAGCCCGGCGCAGATCGCCCGGCAGTTCGTGCGCTACCTGCGCAATGTGCTGATGGCGCGCATCGGCGGCGAGGGGACCGAGCTTTTGCAGATTTCGCCGGACGAGCGCGCGCGGGCCTCCGCTTCCGCCCTATTGTTCGGGGAGGAGGAGCTGACGCGGTTCCTCCAGGTAATGCTCCGGACCTTCGACGACCTCGGCTACCGGCAGGAGCAACGCTTCCACCTGGAACTTGGGGTCTTGAAATTAGTCCAGCTGCAAAGGCTTCTGCCGGTCGAGGAGCTGCTCTCGCAGCTCGGGGGCGCGCCGGCGCAGCGTTCGAATACGGCACCGTCGCCGGCTTCAGGGCAGCGGCCGCCGGCAGCGCAGGCTTCATCCGCGCCGCCCGCCGCCGAGCGGGTGTATGTCGGGAAGCAGGCGGAGAAGCACGCGATGCGGCAGGAAGACATCAACGCGCTTCTCGCGGACCGGGCGGCGGCAGGCAAAACCGTGGCACGGCTCAAAGG
>CAXUEU010000234.1:0-620 GCA_964250195.1 uncultured Acidobacteriaceae bacterium | reverse complement strand
GCCGAGCTTCGCGCGTCCGTCCAAACGCCCGCGTCCGAACCGGCGGGCCGTCCGGAATTTTCACCGTTCGCTCCGGCGCAGCCGGTCTCCCCTTTCGAGCGCGACGCGCAAAGGAAAGCCGCTCCGGCCCCGCGCTCGCAAGCGGCCGTGTCCCCGCTCCCGGCCGCGCCGCGGCAAGCGGCACCCACGCAGGCCGCGGCACCCGTCCAGCCCGCGCCTCCCGACAAGCTCGCACACGAGCCGATGGGCGCGGCCCCGCGCGCTCCCGTCGCGGTCGCGGCACCGCCGCCGTCGCCCGCCTCCCATGGCGCAGCAGAGCCGGCGGCCTCGGCCCGCTCTCTCGACATCGCCCCGGAGCCGCCGGGGACGCTCGACCTCGTTGCCATGCGGGAAGCCGCGGTCGCCGCGCTCGAAGCGGCCGGCCATGCTACCGCCGCCACCCTGTTGAACGCGGGCGAGTGGACCGAGACACCCCGGACGGTCCGGGTCGCGGTCGCCGCCCGGAAGACCATGCTGGGCCTGACGATAAACGCGGAAGCGGAAAAGCTGGTGAAGGCTGCGGTGCGCCCCTTCGCGGGCACCCCTCCCAGACCGGTCGAGTGCGTGCCCGGGGAGGGCGG
>CAXUEU010000233.1:0-2103 GCA_964250195.1 uncultured Acidobacteriaceae bacterium | reverse complement strand
CTAACCCCTACCCCCTAACCCCTTCACCGCCCGCTCGAACCGAAGCCCGCCTCCGCGCGGGCAGACGCGCCGAGCTCCTCGACCACGACCAGTTCGAAGTGCGTCATGGCCTGGAACGGGGACATCTGCACGATCTTGTCCCCGGCCCGGATCGCGACGCCGACATCGGTTCGCTCGAGCGCGACCTCGAGAACGCGGCCCTCTCCGTCGCGTTTCGTCGCGAGCGAGTACACAGGTTGATTCACGTTTACCAGGCAGACCAGGATTTCGCCACGGTAGCCGGCGTCGATGCGGCCGCCCGCGTAGGTGATCCCCCGGGCGGCCATGCTGGAGCGGTCGCCGAGCACGAAACCCATGCCCGGCGGGCCCTCGACGGCAATGCCCGTCCGTACCTTGACCGGGACGCCGGGCTCGAGCCGGACGTCCTCGATCGCATACAGGTCGAAGCCGAGGTCGTGGCCGGAGTGGTGCACCGTGGGGATGCGCGCAGCCGGGTGCAGCAGCTTGACTTTGATCATGCCGACGGCTTCGCCGCGCGCTCTCGGGCCCAGCGGCGGGTTTGCGCCTCGGCGATCCTGCTCCGCGCCTCAGGGCTCAGAACGCGCTTGCGCCCGGCGGGCTGAGCAGTCCCGATCGGGGTAAAGCGGTCGCTGGTGGACTCCCGCAGAAGCGCGGCCGCCTGCTCCAGCCGCGCGATCTCCCCCTCGATGGCGATGAGGATCTCCTCGCGGCTCACGCGGGCGCGCCGCCCGCGATCGACGGAATCACCAGCACTTCGTCGCCGTCCTGGAATCGGTAGCTGTCGCTGCCGAGAAACCGGATGTCCTCGTCGTTGACGTAGAAGTTGATGAAGCGCCGCACCTGTCCGTCCTCGCCGCGCAGGTGCGTCTTCAGGTCCGGGTAGTGGGTCTCCATATCCGTGATGAGCTGGGGAAGGTACTGCGCTTGGGACTCGAACTCGCGCTCGCCGTTGGTGTGTTTTTGAAAAGCGTTCGGCAGCAGGACTCGTACGGGCAATTTGGCGATCTCCTTAAGCAAGAACGGGTGCGAACCGGTTGCGCTCGATGTACTCTTCGAAATCTCGGAGCCTCGGCCGGACCGCTTCAGTGCGCGGGAAGCAGTCGGCGACGGCATCGGTGGTTTTCAGGCCGTTGCCGGTGATGCAGCACACGGTCAGATCGTCGGGCCGAATGCGCCCGTGGGCGTAGAGGCGCGCGGTGACGGCCGTGGTCACTCCACCCGCGGTTTCCGTGAAGATGCCCTCGGCCTCGGCCAGCTCGCGGATGCCGGAGACGACTTCAAGGTCGGAAACGTCCTCCGCCCAGCCGTCGGTGTCGCGGATCATGCGCGCGGCATACGGGCCGTCAGCCGGGTTGCCGATCGCGAGCGAGCGGGCGATGGTTTTGGGCCGCTGCGGTTCAATCTCAACCCGGCCCGCTTTGACGGCGGCGGAGATAGGCGAGCAGCCGGTGGCCTGCGCGCCGAAGAAGCGCACGGGTTTGTCGGCAACCAGCCCGAGCTGAACCAACTCCTGAAAAGCCTTGCGAATTTTAACGATTAATGACCCGCCGGCCATGGGGCAGACGATATTGTCCGGCAGGCGCCAGCCGAGCTGCTCGGCGATCTCGAAGCCGACGGTCTTCGATCCCTCGGCGTAGTAGGGGCGCAGGTTGACGTTCACGAAGCCCCAGCGGAACCGGTCGGCGATCTGCGAGCAAAGCCGGTTGACATGGTCGTAGTTGCCGTCGATGCGGATCAGGTTCGCGCCGTACACCTCGGTATTGAGAATCTTCGCGGCTTCGAGGTCGGCGGGGACGAGGATGTAGGTCTTCAAACCCAGGCGCGCGGCATGCGCGGCCACCGCGTTGGCCAGGTTGCCGGTCGAGGAGCAGCCCACCGTGTCGAACCCGAACGCCTGCGCGTTGGCCAGCGCGACCGCGACCACGCGATCCTTGAAGGACAGGGTCGGCATGCAGACGGCATCGTTCTTGATGTGGAGATTGCGGGCTCCGATACGCGCGCCGAGATTAGGTGCCTGGACCAGGGGGGTCCATCCGGCGGGGGTGCGCGGGACGTAGTCCTCGGGCACGGGGAGCAGCGATT
>CAXUEU010000232.1:0-2139 GCA_964250195.1 uncultured Acidobacteriaceae bacterium | reverse complement strand
GGCGCGGGGTGCGGCCCCAGAGGTGGCGGTTCTCCATCAGGAAGTCGACGCCGTGCTCCTTGAGCGAGATGGGGAAGGCGGCTTCCTCGGGGACGCGCTGGATCACCGCGATGTCGGAGACGTCGAGCTCGAAGCCGCCGGGGGCGCGGGCGTCGGCGCGGACTTTGCCGGTGACGACCACGCTGGATTCGTGGGTGAGCGTTTTGACGGCTTCAAAAACCTCCGGGGTGACAGCGGCTTTGGGAACGATGCCCTGGATGGTGCCGGAGCCGTCGCGGAAGATGGGAAAAAGCAGTTTGCCGGAGGCGCGGAGATTGTAGAGCCAGCCGCGGAGGATGACGGACTCGCCCTCGTGCTTGCCGATGGTGGCAATGGTGGTTTCGAGGCTCATGCTTGTTCCTTGTCGAGGAGGTCGAAGGCGGACTTGGCGCGCTCGACGGCCGCGGCGGGGTCGGCGCCGAGGGTGTGGTGGATTTCGAGCACGCCTGCGGGGGATTGCTTGGCTGCTTGCAGGCCCTTGAGGGCGAAGTCGAAGTCGATGGTGCCGTCGCCGGGCCACAGGTGCTCGTCGCGCTCGCCGCGGTTGTCGTGGATGTGCGCGGTGCGGATGCGGTCCTTGAGCGTCTCGAGCGCGGGCGCGATGCCGTCGCCCAGGTGGGCGTGGCCTAGGTCGAGGCAGATGCCGACGTCGTCGAAGTGGCCGACGTTGAGGATTTCGAGCAGGTGCTCGGGCGTGGTGACCTCGTTCTGGATGTTTTCGAGCAGGAGCCGGACACCGAGGGGACGGGCGTAGGTTTGCAGGTGCTCGACGGCGGTGAGGGCATTTTCGAGGGTGCGCGGGTCCCAGCTGTCGCCTCGGTCGCCCAGGTGCAGGACCATGTGCTTGAAAGGAATCTGCTCGGCGGCTTCGAGGGCGCGCTTGCACTCGTCCATGCCGTCGATGCGTCGGGACTTCTCGTGGTGGACGACGTTGACGCAGGGCTCGCCGCCGCGTCCGGAATCCTCGTCCGCGTAGAGCGGCGCGTGGAGCGAGAATGGCTCGCATGGGTTGGCGCGAAACCAGTCCGCGGTTTCGCGAAGGGCGGGGCGACTGGTGTAGTCGAAGTGCTGCCGGGCGGCGAAGAGCTCCAGGCCGGACGCACCGGAGCGGGCGAGGGTGTCGAGCAGGCCGGGGTGGAGGCGGGCGCGAAGGAAGAGATGGGAGGAGAGAATTTTACGCATGAAGGGGTTGTCGGTCAGACCCTATCTTCTCATTGCGGGGCTTGCTCCACGAGCAGGCTGAAGCCGGCCTGGGTGAAGTGGCGGTCGAGCGAGAGCGCTTCGCGAAGGCTGCGGCGGTCCATCAGCTCGAAGGAGATGCAGTCGATCCAGTCCCATTCCTTGTCGGCGTAGCGGAGGCAGCGCTGCCATCCGGCTTCGAGCAGGTCCGGGGTGAGTTCGGCGATCTCGATGCGGGATGAGCGGCGGAGATCCCAGACGGTACGAAGGGCAAGTCGCTTATCCAGGCGCTTGGTGATCAACGAGCAGGTTTCGACGAAAATCAACTCGTGGAGCAAATAAGTCACTCTCGTGCTCTTGAAGTAGGCGAGGACGGGAAGGTGATTCACATCGTGTACGTTGGCGAGCGCGTAGATTGCGCTCGTGTCCAGGAAGATGCGAGGCTTCATGCCTCTGGGCGGCCATAAAGAAGGGCCTCGTCGTTTTGGCTGGTCGTTTCCCCCGGCGTGCCGGCGATTGATCCTATGATGTCGTCGAAGGGATCCCAGGGGCGGCCGTCCGGATGCCGGAGCTTTTGAACCAGATACCCGAACAACTCTTTCTGGTCGGAAGTGGGGAGCATTTCGACGGCGGCTTCGATTTCGGCGAGGGTGCTCATGCGCTTAGCCTAAAACCGCCGCGGGCGCTTTGCAAAGCAAAAGCTAGACTTGTGCCCATGGCCGTGACGCTGCGCTCGTACTCAAAGGTGAACCTGGGGCTCAGGATCGGGCCGCCGCGGCCGGACGGCTTCCACGCGCTGGCGACGGTGTACCAGACGCTCGATCTGCACGACCTGGTGACCGTGGAGCTGAGGCGCGGGGCAGACGGGGTGGAGCTGAGCTGCACGGAGCGGCGGGTGCCGCTGGACGGGCGCAACACGGT
>CAXUEU010000231.1:0-2229 GCA_964250195.1 uncultured Acidobacteriaceae bacterium | reverse complement strand
GTCCCCCGGCCATCCCCCCGGCTCATCCGCGAACCCTGAGAACCCCATCGACTCCATCGCCGCCGGATGCGATACGTACAGCTCCGTCGCATCCGCCAGGATTTCCTCGAACCACCGGCTCGCGTCCAAACCTTCCCATTTTTCCTCGCCGTTCTGCACACGGTGCAATAGCGCGTCCGCGCGGTCCTCGGTCAGGTCCACGAACCGTCGCCGGTGCCGGTGCTGCGCGCTCCAGTCCAGCTTTTCCAGGCCCGCCCGCAACGCCTCGGCATCGGGCGGAAGCCCGGCATAGCGCCAGCCGTTACCCTTGCCGGTCGCGCGCTGCCGCTCCAAACGGGCTGCGAGCGAAAGCTCGTTGGCCCCCGGCGCGCCATGCTCATCATCCGGAAACAGCCGGCTCAACACCCGCTCCAGCGCGGCGAACGCTTCCTCGCTGATCACCGTCGGCTTCCAGTCCGCCGGTAGTCCGGCCAGCCGTCGTTTCAAAACCCGCCGCGTCGGCGCAGCCACCCGAGGAGACTGCAATAGATCGAATACCGGAGTCGCGCCTGTGTGCCCCATCGGTCCTCTTCCGCTTGCCCCCGCAAGGGGGCAAGCCAAATCAACTTTGCCTAGCTCTGATGCGTTCCATTCTCAGACGCGCCGAACCACCCGAAGGTCGCGAATTCTACATTCAACGCATGGAAGAGGTGTAAAGCCGGTTACGTCCCGCTCGAGCTGTCCCGCTGCGCCAACAAGCCGATCAGCAAGGCCACGCCCTCGTCCACCCCGGTCAAGCCCGGCTTCCCCGGCTCCTCTCGTAGCCGTCCGCTCGCGTGCAGGTCGACCAGTCCATGAACCGCAGCATAAATCAAAGTCGCAAGCTGCACGTTCCCGACGGCTTGGAGCTGTCCCGCCTCCTGACACTCCCCCACGATCGCCGCGAACTCCGCGAAAGTCGCGCGCGCCGCTGCTTCCAGCTCGCCTCGCTCCGCGGCTGTTCCCGCATCGTTAAACAGCAGCCGGTACCGCGCCGGCGACTCCACGCTGTACGCCACGAAAAATCCCAGCGCCCGCTGTAGCCGCGCCAAAGGCTCTCCGCTCGCGCCCCGCGCCGCCGCGAACCCCCGCGTCAATACGTGAAAGTCCCGCGCCGCCACCGCCGCCAGCAGCGCACCCCGATCCAGAAAGTGTTTGTACGGCGCGTTGTGCGAGACCCCGACCACCTGCGCCACAGCCCGCAGCGTCACCGCGGCCTCCCCGCCTTCATCCAGCAGCCGCGCCGCCGCCGCGATCAGCTTGTCTCCGGTCGTCACCGGAGCCGGCGCGGACGCTCAGCCGCCTCCAGCTGAACCGACACACCCGAATCATCCCAGAGTTTCAGCCCTGTCCCCGCCTGGCTGCCCGTCACTCGATATGTTGACATGCCATCCTTCGCGTAACCGGTGCGGTTGACGCCGTCAACCCTAAACTTGCTGGTTGATGGCGTCAACCTTGTCGGGCTTGTCAACCAGTCGTCGCCCTTCCACCCGCCAGCCGCCCGCCAACACCCGCGCCACGGCGACGGGGTAGATACGATGTTCCTCACACAGAATCCTCGCCGCGAGCGAGGCCTCGTCATCTTCGGGCAGCACCGGCACGCTCGCCTGCTCCACGATCACCCCGTGGTCCAGCTCCTCATCCACGAAATGGACCGTGCACCCCGCCACCCGCACCCCATAGCGCAGCGCCTGCGCCTGCGCGTCCAAACCCGGAAACGCCGGCAGCAGCGACGGATGCATGTTCAAAATCCGCACTGGAAATGCCCGCACAAACTCCGGCGGCAGCAGCCGCATATACCCGGCCAGGCACACCAACTCCACCTCGTGCTGCCTGAGCAGCTCCACGAATCGCGCGTCCCGACCTTTCCCGGTTGCGGCGAACGACGGGACGCCTCGCATCCGAGCCAGCTCCAGCCCCGGCGCATCCTCCCGGTTCGACAAGACCACCACAACCCCGGCATCCGGGATCAGCCCGGAGGTACACGCGTCATGGAGTGCCTGAAAGTTCGACCCGCGCCCCGACAGCAGCACTCCCAGCTTCCTCAAGCGAGCCCGCCTGTGTACCGCACCTCCGGCGAGCCCTCAACCACCGTCCCTATCCGGTAGACCGGCTCCCCCATCCCGCCCAGCACTTCCATTGCCGCCTTAAGCTTCACAGCGGACACGACAACCACCAGCCCGATCCCCATATTGAAGGTCCGGAGCATCT
>CAXUEU010000230.1:0-2231 GCA_964250195.1 uncultured Acidobacteriaceae bacterium | reverse complement strand
CCCTTTTTACGCCCGCCCAAAACAAAGAAGCAGCTTCCACCAGAGGAGCCCTTTTCCATGCTGAACCCGCAACCCTTTCGCCCATTGTTCCTTGCCAATAGAGCCAACCTGCTGCTCGCCGCGTCCGCCGTCCTGGCGGTTCCGTTCGCGGGTGGGGCGGCGCGCGCCCAGCAGGGGGACGCGGCGGGGCAGGCTCCGGCGCAGGCGGTCGCGGTTTCAGCCGACACCACCGATGCGCAGGCGGGCCACAAGGCCGCGCAAGCCCTGCTGGATGCCGAAAACCAGACCAAGGGGCAAACCGGGGACATCGGCGGCAAGAGCGACCCGAACAGCCCCCTGAACCGCAAGCTCTCCGACAAGGAGCGCTTCACCCAGCAGCGGGAGCTCCGGCAGGAGTTGAAGGGCGCCTACAAAAAGTGGGCCAACGAGGACGTGCGCTGGATCATCACCGACCAGGAGATGCGCGCCTTCAAGTCGCTCTCGAACGACGAGGAGCGCGACGCTTTCATCGAGCAGTTCTGGCAGCGGCGCAACCCGGATCCGGAGTCGCCCGAGAACACCTTCCGCGACGAGCACTACCGGCGCATCGCCTACGCGAACGAACACTTCGCAGCGGGCAAGCCGGGCTGGCTCACCGACCGAGGCCACATGTACATCGCCTACGGCAAGGCGGACTCGATCGATTCGCACCCCTCCGGCGGCAGCTACGACCGGCCGATCGAGGAAGGCGGCGGCACCACCTCGACCTTTCCCTTCGAGGTTTGGCACTACCGCTACATCGAGGGCGTCGGCGACAACATCGACATCGAGTTCGTGGACACCTGCCAGTGCGGGGACTACCACATGACCATCGACCGCTCGGAGAAGGATGCGCTGCTGCACGTGCCGGGCGCGGGCGCGACGCTCTACGAGCAGATGGGCCAGGCCAAGCAGGCGGACCGCTTCAAGGGGGGCCTCGAAAACCTGGGCACCGGCCCGGCCAGCTCCTCGCAGCAGTCCAAGCAGTTCGACCGCATCGAGCGGTTCGCCAAGCTGCAGGCCCCGCCGGTGATCAAGTTCCAGGACCTCAAGCTGAGCGAATTTCTGTCCACGCACAAAGTCCTGAACGGTCCGTTTTTCCCTTTCGATGTGCGAACGGACTACGTCAAGGTCACGGATGAAACCGTGCTCATGCCGGTCACGCTGCAGATCCGCAACAAAAACATCACCTTTCAGACCAAGGACGGCGTTTCCAAGGGCCAGGTCCACATCATCGGACGCGTCTCGACGATCACCGGCAAGATCGTACAGAGCTTCGAGGACACGGTCGAGGTGGAAGAGCCGGCGGAACTGCTGCCGAAGGTGATGGACAACTCGCAGCTCTACTGGAAGTCGCTGCCCTTGCGCCCGGGCCGCTACCGGGTCGACATCGCGATCAAGGACGTCAACAACCCGGACCATATCGGGACCTGGGCGCAGGGCGTGGTGGTGCCGCGCTACGACGACGACAAGCTGTCGGCTTCCTCGCTGATTCTCGCGGCGAAGATGGAGAAGGTTGCCTCGAAGGAGATCGGCCAGGGCAACTTCATCATCGGCAACACCAAGCTGCTCCCGGCGGTTGCGCCCAATGCGGCGGCCCCGGCAATCTTTCATAGAAGCGGAAACCTGAACTTCTGGATGCAGGTGTACAACCTGGGCATCAACCAGGACAGCAAGCGGAACGGCGCGACGATCCACTATCTGATCACCGACCTGGCCGACGGCAAGGCGATGCTGACGACCGAGGAGACCTCGGCGAACTCCGCGAGCCTGAGCGGTTCGGCAGACCAGTTGACCCTGGCCAAGAGCGTGCCGCTGGCCGGCCTGCCCGCCGGCAAGTACAGCATCAAGGTCAGCGTCGACGACGGGATTACCAAGCAGGAGATCGCGCAGACCGCGCCGTTCACGGTGGAGTAACGCGGCGGGCGCTTTGCGCTACACTGCGAGCACAGCAAGCGTAAGCGAGGTTGACCGGCCGCGTGAGAGCCGGAGCCGGTACGTCCTTTTCGAGGAGCGACTTCTACGAAGAAACGGGACCTGATACGCGAGTGATTGCAGGATTTTCAAAATTGGCCGGGTGGGCCGCGGCATTCGCGGCCGGGGCGCTCGTACCGGGGCAGTTCGCGGGGGCGCAGGCCGCCCCGCGCGGCGCGAGCCTCGCAAACGCCGCGATGCGGTCGCAAGTGGCGCATGTGTCCGGGGTCGTCCGCGAC
>CAXUEU010000229.1:0-2335 GCA_964250195.1 uncultured Acidobacteriaceae bacterium | reverse complement strand
CCACTGGAGCGTGCAGGAAGTGAACGTGCCCGCCCGTCACTGGAGCGTGCAGGAAATGAACGTGCCCGCCCGTCACTGGAGCGTGCAAGCCTAATAAGTTCTAGACCTGTTTGGTAGAGAGCGGGTCTCAACTGTGAACCTCCCAACGAGACCCGCTTGAACCCGCAACGCGCGCTATCGACATTCACGAGCCTAGAGCCTATCCTGTGGCTCCTCTTGCTCGTTGTCCTGCACATCGGGACAAAGCTGGCGCGTTCCCGTCAAATCGTATCCGGTTCAGTCAACAGCTCAACGGAGGAAGAGCCGCCCGACTATCGTGCCTTTAAGTTTTTCGCTTTAGTTAAGTGGGTCGGGTCGCTCTCGTACCCCGTGCTCTACGGCGGAGTGCTTCCCCTTCATCTCAGCGGAAAACTGTTGAATCGAGTCGACGCATCCATCTACTGGTCGGTCTACTTCGTCTCGGCGATTTGTATTTTCTACATTATGGGGGCAATCCTCAGGAAAGGGCTCGCACCTCTTCCAGGCCTTTCTAGGGCCGGATGGACAATCTTCCGCTGGGTTGCGGTGCTTACCTTCCTGATTGCTCTTACTGCTCATATCCCTATCTTCGGCGTCCACGATGTGCGTAGATGGATGGATGAAGTCAGCTTCTCTTTCATGCTTTGCATCTGCATGTTCGAGATTTCGCTGCTCGTCCTATTGCTCACGCAGCTCAGGCGTCTCGGCATGTTCCTCATGAGCCGTCCAATCGGTCTCGCTCTGGGGCTGGCGATATTGGGACTGCTTGACCTAGCTATGGGGGTCACCGCGAACGCGGGACCGGAAGTTGCTATCTGGGTGGGCTTGGCCGAGGAGTGCGGCATCGTTTTCGTCGTTGTTATGTGGAGCGTCTACATCCTCCGCCCCGAGCCCAAGCGGCTCAAGCACACCCTTTCCCCAGCCTCCCGCCTCTCCAAGTGGGACGACATCGCGCGGCGCATCGGCGTCGCTTACAAGGAAACCGAGCACGTCCCCTTCATCACCACCGTCGAGAGCGTGGTGGATCGCATTCTGGAACGCCACCGGGAAAAGGCTTCGTAGCAACCAAAGCAAAACGGCGTCCCGAGGACGCCGTTCACTGTTACGGATGAGGCGGGCTCAGTCGGCCGCTATCTCTTGTACGGCAACTAGGGGCTCGACCGCTACAAACCGCCCCGTGCGCCCCCGGTCGACGAACTTGACCTTCCCGTCAATCTTCGCGAACAGCGTGTCGTCGCTGCCGATGCCCACATTCGTGCCCGGCTTCAGCCGCGTCCCGCGCTGCCGCACCAGGATCGATCCGCCGGTCACCAGCTCGCCGCCGAACCGCTTGACCCCGAGCCGCTGCGCATTCGAGTCGCGGCCGTTTTTCGAGCTTCCCAGTCCTTTTTTATGTGCCATCGATTACACCCCTGCCTGGGCGGTAAAGCTTTGCCCGCCTACCTGAATCTCGTTGATCCTGACCTGCGTGAAGCTCTGACGGTGCCCTTGCATCTTCTTGTACTGCTTCTTGCGCTTCAAGTGGAAGACAAGAATTTTGTCCCCGCGTCCCTCGCCGACAACCGAAGCGAGAACCTTCGCGCCCGCGCCCGGCACACTCATCTCGCCGGAAGACCCGGAAAACGCGAGCACTTCCCCGAACTCGACCGCGCCATCCTGAGCGGCGAGCTTCTCGACCTTCACCACATCGCCCGGCGCGACGCGATACTGCTTGCCGCCGGTCTTGATCACTGCATACATAGCCAAATCCCTCTCGCAGCCGAAATGCCGCGCCAAACTCGAAACCGCCCGGCGCGAATGCACTCTCGCCGTCTGCGGCCAGACGCGAAAAGGCGGGCTCCCGAACCTATCCAGTGTAGCGGGCGACCGCCGGGAGGTCAACGCCGGCTGCCCGCCCGCGGAATTACCGTGACCAGCGGACCACCCAGCGCTTCTCCGCCGATTGAAACAGATATACCGCGAGAATCGCGATCAGCGGCTCGAACGGGTGCCGAAACCGCGCATGCACCGTCACGAAGTAGTACACGAGCGGCAGAAGCAGGAAGCACGCCGCGAACAGTCCCGAGCCCGGCACCCGCCTTCGCAGCGCCAGAGCGAGCCCCAGCAGCCCCGCGATCGAGGTGAACTGGTAGTTCAGGTTTCGCCCGTACTCGACCAGCGGCGAATCGTCCGAGGGGTGCGGCACGGAGAACCAGAAATAGTACAGCCGCGTCGCGCTCAGCCGAAAGAAACGCCCCCAGTCCGCCCGGATCCCCTCTTTCGCCAAAGCCCCCCGCATGGCGACATAGCGCACCTCGCCCATCTGCCCGTACTCGGC
>CAXUEU010000228.1:0-2342 GCA_964250195.1 uncultured Acidobacteriaceae bacterium | reverse complement strand
GCCTCGACGCAATCAAGGACAGCCTTGTGTCTAACACCGGCTGTATCTCTTCTATCATTGTTGATAGTCTTGGTTTTGCCGCGGCACTTCCAAGCCGTGTGCGTAAGCCAAGTTCGATCCCCAGTGTGCTCGAGGAACAGTGTCGAAGAAGTTTGAGCCTCCCTCCTCCCCGGTGCCGGAATCCGGCAGTTTCCAGGCAGTTCCCTCAACCCTCGACGAGGTACTCGCCGTGCTCGGGCCCGAGCCGGAAACCGAGTTCGACGAGCTGGCCGAGCTGGCGGCTGCCGCCTGCTCGACCCCGATCGGCCTGGTGGCCCTGCTGGGCGCGGATGAACAATTCCATAAGGGCGGCGTGGGCTGCTCCTTCAACCGCGTGCCGCGGGGCGACAGTTTCTGCGATTACACGGTGCGGGGCGAGGGTCTGTTCGTGGTCGCGGACGCGCAGACCGACGCGCGCTTTCGCGGGTATTGGTTGGTGGACCGCGAGCCGGGCATCCGCTTCTTCGCGGGGGTGCCTCTGTACTCGCCATCGGGCGACAAGGTGGGAGCTCTGTGCGTGGTCGACTCGATCCGCCGCGAGCTGAAGCCGTGGCAGAGCCGCTCCCTGGCGCTGCTCGGCCAGCAGGTCAACGCGCGGCTGGAGCTGCGCCTGCGCCGGCGCGCCGCGGAGCTCGCGTTCGAGAACGCGGCCGGCAACGACCTCCTGTTCACCACTTTCGCGAACAGCTTGCCTTTCCCCTGCTACATCAAGGACCGGGAGCACCGGCTCTTGTTCTACAACGCGCCCCTGGCCGAGCGGTTCGAGGTGGGCGCGGAGCAATGGCTGGGGCGCACCAGCTTCGATCTTTGGCCGGTGGACCTGGCCGAGCGCATCCATGCCGCCGAGGAGCGGGTGTTCACCGCCGGCGAGCCGTCGGACTTGAGGATCGAGCTGCCCGGGACGCCGGCGGTTTCGCTCGTGCTGCACCAAAGGCTATGCCATCTGCCGGCGGGCGAGCCGGTGCTCGGGGTGCTGGTGCTGGAAGTGTCGTAGCCGGTCCCTACCAGGGCCCCTGCTTGGTGCCCCACCAGTACAGCAGGCCCAGGGTGGCGGTCGTCTGCGCGTGCTTCAGCGCGCCGGCGGTATCGCTCAGAAAGAAGAGCCGGTTCGAGAAGTCTCGGCGGTACTCGCCCCGCAGGACGAAGCCGGGGGCGAGCTGCCGGTCGGCGACGAGCGTGGCTTCCTTGAGTGCCTGCGTCTGCCCGCTGAACAAACCTCCCCGGTCGTCGAAGTACTCCGCCCGCGCGGCGACATAGTAATCATGCGGGAGGGCGTACTTCGCATAGAAAGCGCCGATAACTACCCGAGCCGGCTGGTCATGCCGGAAAGTCCGGTCGAGGACATAGTCGGCCTCGCCGAGCAAGGTAAGATTCCTGGAGGCGTTCCAGGTCGCGTAGGTGTCGAAGATATGCTCGCGGCCGTTGGGCGCGGGGGAAAGATTGGTGACCGGGAGGCCGGCCTGGGTTGCAAGCGGGGGAAGGCCGGGGTTCAAGGTAAGCGGCACGCCGCGGCTTTCCTGCCCGAAGTAGTAATTGACGTTCCAGCTTACCGATGAGACCGGCTTGAAGGTCCAGAGAAAAGCCTGGGACTTATAGGCGTTCAAGTCCTCGGTCTGCTGGACGCCGTTGACGAGCAGGTAAGTGAGACTCGCTTTCGGGTTGAGGGCATAATTCGCGCGCAGGCCGGTGTGATAGAAAGGCAGAAAGGCGAAGCTATAGGCGCGGGAGTAGGCGATCTGGTCCTTGTTGTAATTGCCTTCGTTGCCGAGGATGCTGGCGAATTTGCCGAAGTCCAGCTGGAGGCCCGAACCTATCGGGGCAAGATAGCTGCCGTAAGCCTGGAAGAGGTTGCGCCAGACCTGCGGGCGCTGTTCGTTCAAAGGCGACCCGCCGAGGGTTTCCGTTGCTTGGCCCCACTGGAGGTCGATGCGGCCGCCGGCGCGGGTTTGCGGGGTCGGCAGTTTTTCGAGGATGAGATTGGCCTGGTTGAGGCTGAAGCTGTTGCTCGATACCGTGTAGGCGCGCAAAAGATCAACCTGCCCGACCGGTTCTGAAAAGTTATAGCCGTAATAGCCGTCGACGGCGAGGCTGAGGGTGGTCCCGCGAAAGAAGTCGAGGGTGGAAGCGTCCTCGGGCTTGAGCACGGGTGTTTCCGGGATTTGGAGCGCGGCGGCGGCGGAGGCGAGTGCCTGGGCCGGGCTGCCGTTGGGCTCCCTCTCCGGCGTGTCGGAAGCCTCGCCGCGCTCCAGAGCGTCGAGTCTGGAGTTGATTCGCGCCAGTTCGGCACGAAGCTCGCGGATCTC
>CAXUEU010000227.1:0-2468 GCA_964250195.1 uncultured Acidobacteriaceae bacterium | reverse complement strand
GACCTGGAGGTGTAACGGGCAGAGTAGAGGGCCAAGGGAGGAGGGAAGAGGGTGAAGGGTGAAGAAAACCCGCTTCGTATCCTTTTCATCCGCCATCTGTGTAAGCAGGAACGAGGTGCGCAGTGAACGAGCCGAACGTCATCGAACGCATTCTGCGGGAGACAAAGACCATCGCGGTGGTGGGGCTGAGCGACCGGGAGGACCGGGACAGCTTTCGCGTTTCCCGCTACATGCAGGAGCAGGGTTATGCAATCGTGCCGGTCAACCCGGAGATTGAGAGCGCCCTGGGGCAAAAGGCGTACCCGGACCTGGACGCGGCCGCCGCCGAGCAGAAGATCGACCTGGTGAACGTCTTTCGCAAGCCCACCTATGTGCCCAACATCGTGAAAGACTCCATGCGGCTGAAGATTCCGGCGGTGTGGCTGCAGCTGGGCATCATGCACGACGAGGCGACGGACTGGGCCGAGGCCGACGGCATTCTGACGGTCGCGGACCGGTGTCTGATGGTGGAGTACCAGGCCCGGCGGAGGGTAGAGCAATGACGTTCACGGCGACGCATGCGCGGGCTTTCGTCGGGTCCGACATTACGGTTACGGTCACGGCGGGCAAGGACGAGTCGATCGCCAACATAAGCGTGCAGCTAGACGGCATATGGCTCGAGGAGTTGGTGCTCACCCCCGGGACCGAGAAGTACGAGCGCAGCTTCTCGGGGGTTGGTTCGGGCGCGCCGCGGGCCGAGCACGAGCTGATCGTGACCGCGCAGGACGGCGGGGGACTGGCCCATGGGGCGACCACGCGGTGGACGGATTCTTGAAACCGGCTGCGCGCCTGGCACCCACTTCGTGGAGGTGTTCTTTGGAAGATTCACCGCAGCGCGCGCAGCCGCCGGTAGCGCCGCGCGAACAGAGCCAGGCACACGCCCGCGGCCAGGCCGAGCGGCAGGTCGGCGGCGAAGGCCGGGCCGCGCCGGCCGCGCGTCAGAGCGTACAGAAAATCCGAACCGAACAGCACAGCGGCGGTGAGCTGCGACCACATGACCAGCTTGGGAGGGGTAATCTTCATGGTTCCTCGTCTCGGGGGCGAGGCTGAGGATAGCGCGGACGGGGCCGAATGCAATGCGCCCACGTTACTTCGGTGCGGCGTTTTCCGGGCCGGGCGGGAAAGCAGCTTCCCGCAATGCCCTGAGTTCGGCCAGTCGCTGGGCGAGCACCTTCTCCCGCCCTTCCTGTGTCGGTTGGTAGTAGCGGCGGCCGGCCAGCGAAGGCGGCAGGCACGCCATCCCGGCGGCGACGCGGCCCGGCTCGTCGTGGGCGTACCGGTAGTCCTTGCCGTAGTCGAGCGCGCGCATGAGCCGCGTCGGGGCGTTGCGCAGGTGCAGCGGAACCGGTTCGGGGCGGGCGGCGTCCACGTCTCCTTGCGCGGCGGCGAAGGCGGTGTACACGGCATTGGACTTGGGAGCGAGCGCGAGGTAGACGGCGGCCTCGGCCAGGGCGAGCTCCCCTTCCGGCGAGCCGAGAAAGTCCATCGCGTCGCGGGCGGACAGGCACAGGTTGAGCGCCTCCGGCGCGGCCAGGCCGATATCTTCGACCGCGATCCGGACCAGCCGGCGGGCCAGGTAGCCGGGGTCCTCGCCGGAGCGCAGCATGCGGGCCAGCCAGTACAGAGCGGCGTCAGGGTCGGAGTTGCGGATGGACTTGTGCAGCGCGGAGATGAGGTTGTAATGCTCCTCGCCCGACTTGTCGTAGAGCAGGGTGCGGGTCTGCAGCGCCTGCCGGGCTTGTTCTTCGGTGATCTCCGAGGCTGACCCGGCGAGCTGCGCGGCGGACTCGAGCGCGTTGAGCGCGTTGCGGGCGTCGCCGTTGGTGCTGGCCGCGATCAGGGCCAGGGCATTGGCGTTCGCGGACAGGTTCAGAGCGCCCAACCCCCGCTCGCGGTCGCTCAGCGCGCGTCGGAGCAGCAGCAGGAGGTCGGCCTCGGCCAACGCGCGCAGGGTATAGACGCGGCAGCGGGAGAGCAGCGCGGCATTGAGCTCGAACGAGGGGTTCTCCGTGGTCGCGCCGATCAAGCGGATCGCGCCGCGCTCGACGTAGGGGAGAAAGGCGTCCTGCTGGGCGCGGTTGAAGCGGTGGATCTCGTCGATGAACAGCAGGGTGCGCGCCCCGTGGACCCGGGCTTCGTCGGCCTCGGCCATCACGGTCTTGATCTCCTTGATGCCGGCGAGAACGGCGGAAAACTCGACGAACGTCGCGGAGGTGGACGCGGCGATGAGCTTGGCCAAGGTGGTTTTGCCGGTCCCGGGCGGGCCCCAGAAGAGCAGCGAACCGGGGTCGCCGCGCTCGATCTGCGCGCGGAGCGGCCCTCCGGGGGCGAGCAGGTGGGCTTGCCCGACGAACTCCGCGAGCGAGCGCGGCCGCATGCGCTCGGCCAGCGGGGCGTAGATCTCCATGGTCTCGCGGGCGATGCGCTTG
>CAXUEU010000226.1:0-2480 GCA_964250195.1 uncultured Acidobacteriaceae bacterium | reverse complement strand
GTCCAGCACCCCATCCACATCTCCCACCTCGACCTTGGTCCGGTGGTCCTTCGCGATCCGGTAAGGCTGCAGCACGTAGGACCGGATCTGCGAGCCGAACTTGATGTCGAGCTTCGCGTCCTCGATCTGCCGGGTCGCGTCCTTCTTCTTTTCGAGCTCGTACTCGTACAGACGCGAGCGCAGCATCTTCATCGCTTTCTCGCGGTTCTTGTGCTGGGAGCGCTCGTTCTGGCACTGGACGACGATGTTGGTGGGGAGGTGCGTAATGCGCACGGCGGAGTCGGTGGTGTTGACGTGCTGGCCGCCCTTGCCGCCCGAGCGGTACGTGTCCGTCCGGATCTCGTCCGGCTTGATGTCGATCACGATCGAGTCGTCGATCTCCGGCGAGACGTACACGCTCGCGAAGGAGGTGTGGCGGCGTTTGGCCTGGTCGAACGGCGAAATCCGCACCAGGCGGTGCACCCCCGTTTCTCCGCCCAGCAGGCCGAAGGCGTACTCGCCGGTCACGGTGAAGGTCGCCGACTTGATCCCGGCTTCTTCCCCGTCCTGGTAGTCGTTCATCTCGGTCTTGAAGCCCTGCTTCTCGGCCCAGCGCAGGTACATGCGCATCAGCATCTCGGCCCAGTCCTGCGACTCGGTCCCGCCCGCGCCGGGGTGCACGGTCACGATCGCGTTGAGCCCATCGGTCTCCTGCGAGAGAAGGGTGCTCTGCTCGAGCTCGTCGGTGAACGTGGAAAGGCTCGCGATGTCGCGCTGCAGGTCCGGCTCCACCGCCTCCCCCTCGCGCAAAAGGTCGAAGTATGCCTCCACATCCCCGGTCCGCCGGTCCAGCTCGGCCGCGTTCGCAAGCAGGGCTTCCGCTCGCTTGCGGTCCCGCATCAGCGGCTGCGAAAGCGCGGGGTTCGCCCACAGTGCCGGGTCGCCGAGCTTCCCCTCTATCTCCTGTAACTGCGACCGCAACGAGTCCGGGTCAAAGATACTCCCGAAGGTTCGCTACCTTGTCCCGCACCGGCCCGTATTGGAACTCCACATCACTCAGCATCGCGTCTCCTCATTTTCAAGCCGGCGCACCCCGCCAGCGCAACCGTCAGTATCCCACAGGCCCACGCGAACACGTCTCCATGCTGGGTGTAGAACGTCGTCTCCGAGCGGTAGCCGTAGTCCACCGCGACCGCCCCCAGACGGTGCCGCCCCATCGACTCGGTCACGCGCCCGAGCGGGTCGATCGCGCCGGTGATGCCCGAGTTGGTGTCCCGGACGATCCAGCGGCGGTTCTCGATCGCGCGCATCCGGGCCATGTTCAGGTGCTGCCAGGGCGCGCTGGTATCCCCGTACCAGCCGTCGTCGGAGAGGTTGACGAACACCTGGGCGCCGTTGCGGGCAAAGAGCCTGATTTCGTCGGCGAACACTGCCTCGTAGCAGATGAACACGCCCATGCTGTGCCCGCCGGGCAGCGGGAACACGGGCCGGGACGTGCCGTGCGCGAACCGCCCCACGTTGCCCGTGAGCGTGCCCGCGAAGGCAAACAAACGCGCGAACGGCACGTACTCGCCCCAGGGAACTAAGTGGACCTTGTGATACTCGCCCACGCGCCGGCCGGCGGGATCGGTCACGACCGCCGCATTGTAAAGCTCGCCCCGGAGGCCCAGCGCCGGCGTGCCGACCACCGAGGTCGCGCCGGTGCCCGCCGCGAGCTGCCCGAGCAGAACCGCGAACCGGGGGTCCCAGGTGCGGAACGGCGAGGGCGCTTCCGGCCACAGCACCAGATCCGGTCTGAATTCCGACTTAGGCTCGCTCTCCGGGCAGAGCCGCCGGACCTCTAAAGGCGCCGGCGCCGGCAGTCCGAGCAGGTACGAGGTGCACCCCCGCTCGCTCAAAGCGAGCAACTCACCGGTGCGCCGGGTCCACTCCGGCTGGCCCGGCACGTCGGTCCAATCGTTTTCGTCCTTCTCGAGCGAGCCCACCTGCAGGTTGGGTTGGACTAAAACCGCACGAAACCCGGCCGCGGCAGGGCCGGGTTGCCGCAGGATGCCCGCCTCCAGCCCGCAGGTAAGCACGAGCGCCCCGGCCGCGAAGCGCACCCGCCGCCGCGGCGAGCGTCCGTGCACGCAGCCCAGCCAAAGCGCATTCGCCCCGGCCAGCACGAACGAGAGCCCATACACGCCGGTCCAGGGGGCGAGCAGGGTCAGCCAGGGGTTGTCGACCTGCGCGTAGCCCAGCTGGTCCCAGGGCACGCAGGTCAGGTGGGCGGCCAGGTACTCGACCCCGACCCAGAAAACGGGAACACACAAGGCCGCGCCCAGAACCCGCCCGAACCCGCTCCGGGCCAGCGCCATCAGCCACCCGAACAGCGCGAAGTACCCGCCCAGGATGAGCGAAAACAGCGCGACGATCCCGGCCGAGACCGGCGCGCTCAACCCGCCGTACTGGTGCATCGTCGCGTAGATCCAGTAGCAGTTGAGCCCGTACCAGAGCACCCC
>CAXUEU010000225.1:0-2486 GCA_964250195.1 uncultured Acidobacteriaceae bacterium | reverse complement strand
GGAGTGGATCGTGCACCTGGGCATGACCGGGCGCTTGCTGGTTTCCGGCGCGGAGGTGCCGGTGCCGCCGCACACCCACGCGCGCCTGGCGCTCTCGTCCGGGCGGGAGCTGCGGTTCGTCGATGCGCGCAGGTTCGGGCGGCTGGATCTGCGGGTGCTCGGGGAGGCGGAACGGTTCGCCGGGCCGGGCGCGGAGCCGCTGGAAATCGGCCCCGATGCTTTCGCGGCGCTCTTTCGAGGCCGCAAACTTCCTATCAAGGCCGCCTTGCTGAACCAGACGCTCCTGCACGGCGTCGGGAATATCTATGCCGACGAGAGCCTCTACCGGGCCGGGATCCGCCCGACGCGGCAGGCGGGGCGCCTGTCGCGGGTTCGCCTGCATAAGCTGCACGCGGAGCTCCAGGCGGTGCTGCGCGCGGCGATCGCGCTAGGGGGCTCGTCGGTGTCCGATTACGTCGACGCGGACGGGGTACGCGGGTTTTTTCAGCTCGAGCACCGCGTCTACGGGCGGACGGGCCTGCCGTGCCTGGCGTGCGGTACGCCGATCCGCCGTACGGTCGTGGGCGGGCGCGGCACGCACAGCTGCGCCCAGTGTCAACGTTGAGCCGGGCGTTTCTACGGCTTTTGCGAGTCTTGTGTCCATAGGCGGTATGAAAACCGGAATAGCCGGGCGGCGGCCGTTGGTAAGTCGTTGATTTTGCATTTGCCCGGTTTGGCACTCGACTTGCACAGTAGTCGAATGTTCGCAACCCAGGCATAGGCCTGCGTGCGACCGGCTTTGCGGCATTCCGGAGGCGGCTCCATAGAGGCGGCCCCGCAGCAAGGCATCATTTTAGGAGGCCAGTGACTGGCCATCGTTCCGTGCGATACGGAGCCGGATTGAGTACCAAAGGCATGACTGGGGACGCTGCGGCGCTTGCGCGGTGCTCCTCTTTGGAGTAATGTCAGTGCAAGTTCGAGGTTCCGCAGACGAAGCCCAGCGCTCGCCGCGATGCCGGACTTGAAGGCTGGTATTGGCCGATCGAGGGAGACGAGTCTCGATGGCGGAGCGGTTTGCCTGGCAGTCGAGAGAAACGTATTCGAGACGAAGATCGTTCGCAGAGGGCAGCCCGGAGTCCCCGGGACTCCCAGGAACCTCGGTATGCCCGCGAGGCCCGGAGCCGGCTTGCTGACCGAGGCAGACGCGCATTTTGTTTGATACAAAAGCAGGGTTTCAAGGGATTTCGCCGGCTCGCGAAAGCGGCGGGAACGCACGAGGGACGTGCACGCATGAGTGAAGAGCAGAACCAGCCCAGCGCCTTTTACGGCGATGACGGGCACAGCGGCGGTGCATTTGCCCCGCCTGAGGGGGCCGGGGAAGCAAACGGCCAGGACGCCGGGGAAGCTTCGGCGGGACCTAGCCGCCGCCGGAGGCGCCGCCGCAAAAGCAAGGGCGGCCCGGGCGGCCAGGCCCAACCGGCGGGAGAGTCCGCCGCAGCCGAGCAGGCCGCGGATGTGATTGCCATACCCACTCCGCAACTGGTTCAAGCCGCGCCGACACAGGCCGTGTCAGCGCAGAATGGCCAGCAGATCAACGCGGGCAAGCGGAAAAAACGCAAGCGGCGCACGGGCGGCGGCACTGAAGGCGCGGCGCAGGTGCAGCCGCAGACTTCGGCGGCCCCCCATGCCGGGGGCGAGCACCGGCAACGGCAGAGCCGCCCGAACGGCGGTTGGAAGCGCCGCGAGGAAGGTCCGGACGGAAACCGCGAGGGGGCACGCGGCAGCTTCGGCGGCGGCGGCGCGCACTACGGCGACAACTTCGGCAACGGCAACGCAGGCCGGCGCAGGGGAAGGTTCGGCGGCGGGGGCGGCGGAGCCGCGTTCGTGGGCCCCATGGACCACTCGTACCGGCTGGCGAACGGCAACGTGGCCGACGGATCCTCGTCCGCGCAGGCCCGAATGGTGAACGGCAATCTCCGGCGCTACGACGACGCGGACATCGAACCGATCGCGGTGATTCGCGAGGACGCCGCGCCCCGGGTCATCTGCTTCATCGAGGACCTGTTCGTGGTCACCAAGATGCAGGAAACGGCCCGTAAAATGGGCGTCAAGGTCCGGTTCAGCAAGGCGGACAAGGAGACGCTGGCCGCGATCACGGACGCGCCGGAGGCCGAACGACCTTCGCTGATCGTGTTCGACCTGAACAACGCCGCGGCAAAGCCGCTGACCACCATCCCGAAGCTGAAGGCCAAACTCAAGCGCGGCACCTCGATCATCGGCTTCCTCCAGCACATCCAGGGCGACCTGAAGCTCAAGGCGATCGAGGCCGGGTGCGACTCGGTGATGCCGAAGGCGGCGTTCTCGCAGAATGTGCCGAACCTGCTGCGCCGCCACGGCGTGGAAGAAGAGGAGCTCGCGGAGGCTTGATCCCCGTTCGCGAGCTGGAGACTGCCCTAGAGTCTGTTATGAACTTGGAACCTGTGTAGGGACTTTGCCGGACGCGGAAG
>CAXUEU010000224.1:0-2537 GCA_964250195.1 uncultured Acidobacteriaceae bacterium | reverse complement strand
CGTGTCGACCGAGGAGTACTGGATCGTGTTGAGGACGTTGTCGGCGGTCACGCGCAGCTCCAGCGAGCGGGTGTCGGAGAAGTTGACGGTCTTCGACGCCGACCCGTTGAACGAAATCGTGCCCGGGCCCGGGATGGAGTAGCGGCTCGCCGTGCCGTACACCGCCGCGGGCTGGGTGAACGCCGCCGTGTTGAACCAGTTGAGCGCCGTGCCGCCGCCCGCGGTCACGGAGGCGCCGGAAACCCGGTCCGGCCGCTGCGACCCGGCGCTGCCGCGCGCGACATCGTTGACCGATGCCACGTAGGCCGGGGTCAGCGGCGTCCCGCTCGCAATCGTGTACGTGCCGGAAAGCGAGAACCCCTCCAGCAGCTTGCCGGTGCGTCCGCGGTTCAGGTAGCTCTTGTCCGCGCCGAAAGGCAGCTCGTACAGAAAGTTGCCGGTGACCTTGTTGCGGATGTCGAAGGAGGAGTTCGACTCCTCCGCCAGCAGGTTTTGCCAGTTTTGCGCGACCGCATTGCCGACGCCGCCGACGGAGGTCGCGTCGTCGATCGAGTGCGCGTAGGTGTACGTGGCCTGGAGCGCGAGGCCCTGCGCGAGCCGCCGGCGCAGGCTCACGGTGAGCGCGTTGTAGTTCGAGAAGGCGGCGGACTGCTCGTAGTCGTAGAGGATGCCCGAGAGCGAGGCGTTCGCGGTCCGGCCCGGTGCGTCCACGATGCTCAGCCGCGTCCCCTTCGAACCCGAGTAGCCGATATTGAGCACGGTGTTGCGGGGCAGGGTCCGCTGCACGTTCAGGTTCCAGACCTGGATGTAGGGCAGCCGGTAGTTCTTCGCGACCGCATAATTGCCTTGCGATTGTGGGGTAGGGAAGCCGTTGGCCAGGGTGATGGGCGCGCCCAGGGTAACTTCGTTGGTCTGCACGTCGGCGAACGGCGGCTGGAACGCGAACTGCTGCACGAACTTGCTGTACTGCCCGTTCGCATAGTTGATGCCGTAGCCGCCGCGCACCACCGTGTCCTTGGCCGCGCGCCAGGCAAAGCCGAGCCGCGGGCTTACGTTGTTGCGCTCCGGGTAAATGAACGACTGGGGGTAGTACCCGGTGTAAGGGCCGGCCGTGTTCGGGGTTACCGTCGCGATCGAGGCGAAGTCATTGCCCGGGTCCAGCGTGGCGAGCCGGTTGTTGACCTCCGAAAAAGGCGAGAAGTACTCGTACCGTATCCCGGCCTGCAAGCTGAGCGAAGGCAGAGCCTTCCAGTCGTCCTGGAAGTAACCCTCGTAGATATTCTGGCGGAGATAGCTCTTCTGGTAAGCCGCCTGGAGCTGCGACTGCTGCGGCAGGCCCAGCAGCAGGTCAGCCAGCGAGGACCCGCTCTGCGCGAGGCCTTGCTGCGTCGTGTTGCCGACCCCCGATAGCGCGCTCGCGCCCGGCGCCTGCGTCAAGAGCCCGGAGAAGATGAACGAGCCTGTCGAGATAAGTTGGGGCGAACCCTGCAGGTTGAGCTGCACGCGCTTGTAGTCGCCGCCCCACTTGAGGGTGTGCTTCGCGTGCGACCAGGAGCTCGACTCACTCACGGCAAGGGTCTGGTTGACCTGGAACGACGGCTGCTGCTCCCCGAAGCCGGTGAACTGGGTAAGCGTCACGTTGGGCAGGCCGTAGTTGAGCGGACTGGCCGCCTGGCTGCCGAAGATATTGATTCCTAAGTTGTTCGCGACGTCCTGCCCATTGGTGAAGTAATTCGTGACGTTGGTGGAAGCGCGGTTCCAGTTGATGTTGAAGTTATTCGTCAGGCGGTCTTTGCTCAGGGTGTAGCCGAGCTCGACCTCCCGGCTGTTGACCTGCGTCTTGCCGCCCAGTCCGGGATACAAGTTCAAGTTGTCGGCGGCCGTGTGGGAGTAGCTTACGTTTGCATGGAAGTTCTGCGACAAACCTCTATTCTGCCCGCCGATGTACTGACGGATCAGACCGCCCAGGGGCGAGCCGCCGCCCGCAGCCCCGAGCGCGTGGACGAAGCGCAGGGCCACCGCGGTGGAGTTGGACTGCGCGCTGGTGAGCAGCTGATAGTTGCGCGCCGTGCCGGGCAGGTTTTGGAGCGGCAGGTAGCCGAGCAGAGCGCGCGCCTGCGGGCTGATCCTCGTCGCTGGGATGACGTTCTTGGGGAACGGCCGCCCGGTTTGCGGATCATAGACAGGAATCAAGATGCCTGCACCGGTGGTGAGCTGCGAAAAGTCCCCCGTGCGTTCGGCCGGGGTCGGCACGGTGCCGTACTGATCGAAGGGGCTCGAAGAAAGCTGCCGGTTCGCGGTGAAGAACAGAAAGTCGCGCTTGTCGTGCTCCAGCACCTTGGGGATGTACGGCGTACCCGCGTACGCCAGGCCGAATCGGTTGGAGCCGTAGTTTGGCTGCTGGAGGGGCTGGCCCCGCAGGGCGAAGTCGCGCGCGTTGAGCGCGCCGTTGGCCCCGGACCAGAAGAACGCGCCATGCGGCTGGTTCGGGTTGAAGTGGCGGAAGAACGACGGTCGCAGCCCGCCGCCCCCAAAGC
>CAXUEU010000223.1:0-2573 GCA_964250195.1 uncultured Acidobacteriaceae bacterium | reverse complement strand
GGGTGGTGATGCCGGAGCGGTCCGGAGAGTAGCCGGTAGTGCCCGTGCTTTCTACCCTATCCCTATACCCCATCCCCTACACCCTCTACCCTGCCTTTTGCATCGGCACGGGTGCCGGGGCGGCGGAGATCACCGCGTGCGGGCGCACCCGGAAGCGCTTGATCTTGATGTTGAGCTGCCGCTCGAACTTCGCCAGATCACGCTTTTCGCTGCCCATCACGAAGGTGGACGCGGTGCCGGAGGCCTCGGCGCGGCCGGTGCGGCCCACGCGGTGGACGAAGTCTTCCGCTTCCTTCGGCATGTCGTAGTTGACCACGTGCGCGACGTGCTTCACGTCGAGTCCGCGGGCCGCGACATCGGTGGCCACCAGCACCCGCTCGCGCCCCTGCGAGAAGGACCGCAGCGCCGCGTTGCGCTGCGACTGGGTGCGGTCGCCGTGGATGCGCGCCGCCTGGATGCCGGCTTTTTCGAGCCGGGTGGCGATGCGGTCGGCCCCGTGCTTGGTCCTGACGAAGACGATGAACGAGCCGTTCTCGGCCTTGATCAGGTGCGTGAGCAGATCGAGCTTGGAGTCGGCCTCGACCTCGTAGGCCTGGAGCGAAACATTCTCGCTCGGCTTGAGCACCGAGCCGATCTCGATCCGAACCGGATTGCGGAGATAGTCGCGGACCACTTCCTTGATCTGGTTGTCGAGCGTGGCCGAGTAGCACAGCGTCTGCCGGTCCTTGGGCAGGCAGTCCGCGATGCGCCGGATGGCCGGTTTGAAGCCCATGTCGAGCATGCGGTCGACCTCGTCGAGAACCAGGATGCGGACGCCGTCGAACTTCACCAGCTTGCGGTCGATGTAATCCTCGAGCCGGCCGGGGGTGGCGACGATCAACCGCGCGCCGCGGCGCAGGGACTCGATCTGCGGACCTTCCGCCATGCCGCCGCACACCAGCGCGACCGGGATGCCGGTGGTGATCTGCTTGAAGGCCTTTTCGACCTGCATGGCCAGCTCGCGCGTGGGCAGCAGGATCAGCGCGGCCGCTCCGCGCGTCTTCTCGGCCTGAATCTTCTCGATGATCGGGAGCAGGAACGAGAGGGTCTTGCCCGTGCCGGTCTGCGCGGTGGCGAGCACATCCTTGCCTTCGAGCGCGGGCGGGATGGCACCGGCCTGCACCGGAGTGGGGACGATGAAGCTGTTGGACTGGAGCCTGGTCTTGAGCGCTGCGGAGATGGCGAAATCGTTGAACTGGACCGAAACGGGGACTGCCGGGGTAAGAACGTCTGACATTTTTCCTTAGAGGGTGCGAACGCTTGCCTGTCCGTCGGCGCGCACTTCCTGCGCGGCGCATCTCCCGGTCTGGGGAGCGGATGGGCGGGCATTGCCTGCGAGGCTCCCGGCCCTTGACATGCCTGTGCGCGTCAAGGGGGAAGCATGAAACCTGATGTGCGTAAGGAAGAACGGGAGCCGGAGCTCACTCTGCCGCACGCAGCCACTGAAGATTCGGCACAGCTGCCGAAATCTCTCGACCACGCCTCAGATGGAGCTTGGGAACGAGGCGGGTACGCTTGAGGGCTTGGTGGAAGCTACTGTGCAGAGGGATCTTGCCTGGTAAAGCGAGAGCAACCTGGACAACCAATCACTTGAGCGTGATGTAAGCATAGCATGGGATTCACGCCGCCGGCTGTCGTTTCCTCTGCTTCCCATGGGCCTGCTGCCTGAGCTCCCGCATCCAAGCCTCATTTCCGTATGAGCCCTCGACCAGGCCTTCAATGCGGTAGGCCACACCCAGTCCCGGCCACTCGATCCCCTGGCCTTGCTGCAAATCGTAGTTCTCCAGCTGTTCTTCCGTTGCCTCGCCCAACCCCTGGAGATCTTCAAGAGGAAGCACCAGCCGTCGTCCGTTGGAAAGGTGCAGGAGCAGCAGCCTCTTCGGAAAATCGAACTCGACCAGGTCAGCCAGAATGGCCTCGGGCTCCGGCTCGCCGCCGTACCGGTCAAACCATGCGTCGATGCCCGCATCGATCTCAGCGTCGGTCTGGTTCGCCATGCGTCTGCCTCCATTGCGCTTCAAGCGCGTCGTAGTTCTCCATCGCGGCTTTCAGGATATGCCGCACCGCGGTTCGGCTGCCGCCGCGAGGCCTGATGGCATCCTTGCGCTCTGACACTCGCGCGGTTCCATTTCCGAGCAGCTCGACGATTACGGTCAGCCTGCCGTACTGAGCATGGAAATGAACCGGCGAATGATCGTGCGAGTAGCAGCGAAACCAGACTCCCGTGAAGCGCTTCGTTCCCACACCTTGACGATAAACCAATCCGAGTTCGTCAAAACTCCAGCGTCACGGACACCTGCCCGGTCCGGTTGCCGCCGAAATCGGACCCGCGCGCCTGCGTGATGGTGCCGAAGGCCGGGTTGGTCACGTCGAGCGATACGGGGTCGTTCAGGTTGGTGTGGTTGAGGATGTTGGTGAACGTGCCCTCGGCGCGCAGCGAGAACCGCTCCGTAAGCGCGATCCGCTTGTTCACGCCGGACGACAGATTGACCGTGCCCGGCCCGACCACCGAGCCCACGCCCTCGCTGCCGAAT
>CAXUEU010000222.1:0-2609 GCA_964250195.1 uncultured Acidobacteriaceae bacterium | reverse complement strand
GGGCTGGGCGGCGGCAAAGAGCGGCGCGAGCTGCTGGAGCAGCTGGATCGGCTTACCGCGCGGGGGCAGCTGGTCAAGGTGGATGGGCAGCACTGGTCCGTCTCACGAGGTGCATCAGGAAGTGCATCAGAAGGTGCCGCACACGCCGCGGCGACCCGGGACAACCTCGTCGCCGGGCGCCTGGACGTGCATCGGGACGGCTTCGGGTTCGTTCGGGTATCGGGGGCTTCCGGTTCGGATGTGTTCATTCCGCCGAGCGAGATAGCCGGGGCCATGCAGGGCGACCAGGTGCTGGTAGAGGTCGCCCCGCCTCGTTTTCGCGACGCACCCGACCGCCGCGAAGGGCGCATCGTGCGGGTGCTGACGCGGCGCAACCCGACCATCGTGGGCATTTTCCACTATGGACGGGATGAGCGCTCGGCGGGGCACCGGGTCGTGGCGTTCGACGCCAAGATCACCCAACCCATCGTGATCCCGTATGACTCGCCGCTGCCGGAAGCCAGGGCTACGCTGCGCAGCCCTGACCGCGTGCTGGGCGAGGAGGCGCGGGCGCAGATCGCCGAGTACCCCGACCTGGAGGGGCTGGTGGTGGACGTGGAAGTGACCGAGTGGCCGACCGAGACGCGGACCCCGCGCGGACGCGTGGTGGAGGTGCTGGGGCGGCAGGACGACTTCGGGGTGGACGTGGAGATGGTGATCCGCAAGCACCAGCTGCCGAGGGTGTTTCCGGAAGGGGTGCTGGCGGAGGCCGCGCGAGTGGCGAGTGACGAGTGGCAAGTGTCCGAAGGCCGGCGGGATTTTCGGGGGCGGACGATCGTCACCATCGACGGCGAAACGGCGCGGGACTTCGACGATGCGGTGGAGGTGCGCGCAAACGGGGACGGTTGGGAGCTCGATGTCCACATCGCGGATGTGGCGGAGTACGTGCGGCCCGGCACGCTGCTGGACCTGGAGGCGCGCCTGCGGGGCACGAGCGTGTACTTCCCGGACCGGGCGATCCCCATGCTGCCTCGGGAGCTCTCGACGGGCATCTGCTCGCTGAAGCCGGACGAGGACCGGCTGGTGCTCTCGTGCCTTATGCGGATCGACGCGCGCGGTGAAGTGTCGGGCTACGAGGTGTGCGAGGGGTTGATCCGCTCGGCGCGGCGCATGACCTACACGGCCGTGGCGGCTTGCCTGGACGGAGACGGCACCGGATATGAAGCGTTGGCACCGCGATTCCAGGAGATGGCGCGTTTGGCGCGCGTGCTGAACCGCAAGCGGGTGGAGCGCGGGTCGATCGACTTCGACCTCCCGGAGCCTTCAATCGAGTTCGACGAGCAGGGGGCGATGCAGGGGGTGACGCGGGCGGAGCGGAACTGGGCGCACCGCCTGATCGAGGAGTTCATGCTGGCGGCGAACGAGTCGGTGGCCTCGTGGCTTTCGACGCACGCACCGGCTCTTTACCGGGTTCACGAGCGGCCGGATCCGAAGCGCATTCTCGACTTCGAGGACATCGCGGCGGGATTCGGCTACTCGCTGGGCGTCGGGAGCCTGCCGGTGAAGCGGTTCGCGATGCGGAACGAAGGGCGCGAGAAGCGGCGGTCGAGTTCGCGTGAAGGGCGCGTCCCTACGTCCCGTGAGGTGCCGGATGAGATCGCGGTGACGCCGCGCATGTACCAGGCGCTGGCGCGGCGGCTCGCGGGCAAGCCGGAGGAGCGCATCCTTAGCTACCTGATGCTGCGCTCGCTCAAGCAGGCGCGGTACTCGGAGGAAAACGAGGGGCACTTCGCGCTGGCCGCCTCGTTCTACACGCACTTCACCTCGCCCATCCGGCGATACCCTGACCTGATCGTGCACCGGGTGGCGAAGGCCCTTCTGCGCGAAGGGGTCAGCGGTTTGGGGGAGATGCGTTCCGGGAACGCTGCTTCGTTCGACGGCGTTTCCGAGGCTGTGCCGATCCCGGTCGGTGAATTGGCCGCGATCGGGTCGGAGTCGAGCGAGACCGAGCGCCGGGCCGATGCCGCCGAACGCGAGCTGGTCGAGTGGAAAAAGCTCCGGTTCATGGCGGGCAAGGTCGGGGAGGAGTTCGACGGGCTGATCCTGAACGCGACCAAGTACGGCTTGTTCGTCGAGCTGGCGGAGTTTTTCGTCGAAGGCTTGGTGCCGATCGGTTCGCTGGGCGAGCTGGACGGCGACCGATACACGTACCGGGAAAATACGCGCGAAATCCTCGGCGAAACCTGGGCGCGGCGGTTCCGCGTGGGGCAGCCGGTAAGGGTGATCCTGGAGCGGGTCAACGCGGTCGAGAAGCGCCTGCAATTCGGGATCGTGCCGCCCGAAGGGGAAGCCGCGCCCTCGCCCCGCGCGGGGAAAGCCAAACCGGGGAAGAAGCGAAGGATTCCCGCGCCGAAAGGGTTCGGGAAGAAGAAACGGAGGAGAAAGTAGCCGCTTCAAGCCGGAAGCGCGCCTCGTTGCCGGTCAGCGCAGGCCAGCCGACGGAAGTCTTCGGCCGCGAAAGCTCCAAGCTTTCCCCAGTATGTTGCATCGCGCAGCCATCGAGAGCGGCTCACTAGAGAGGCGGCCAATCTATCCCGGCCGCCCCTGACGGTCTTACCTGTGTCCACCCC
>CAXUEU010000221.1:0-2743 GCA_964250195.1 uncultured Acidobacteriaceae bacterium | reverse complement strand
CGGTCGAGGAAGCCTGCGCGCAGGCCATTCGAGTAGCCGAGCGGATTGTCCCCGATCCTGTAGACGTAGCGCGCTATGAGAAAGGTTATGCTGCGTTTCAGCAGGTCTACCCTGCTTTGCGCGCCATGCGGGGATAGCCGACTACTCTTCCCCGTCCGTATCGAAGGACAACGCCAGCTCCTCCCACAACCAAGGCAGGTCGAGCGGAGCTCCGGCGGGGGTCATGGGCTTCTCTTCAGCAATGCTCGTCCACTCCTGCCCGGACCACGCTTTCAGCGTGTGCTCCTCCGGATCGAGCAGCCAGACCGCCTCGCAGCCCATGGTTTGCAGGTCCCGCGCGC
The DNA here is from genome assembly GCA_964250195.1 of uncultured Acidobacteriaceae bacterium. Taxonomy (GTDB): domain Bacteria; phylum Acidobacteriota; class Terriglobia; order Terriglobales; family Acidobacteriaceae; genus EB88. Next base: position 2,402 of record CAXUEU010000221.1, on the reverse strand, counting down.
GGGCAATCAGGTCCTTGTGCTTGTCGTCCTCGGAGAGGATTTCAATGGCGAGCAAGGGAGCGGAGCGCAAGGCTTTCTTCGGCAGGCGCCCGGACCGCGCAAGGATGAAGTCGGGCAGGCGCACTTTGTTCAAGGCGACGCGCGTGCGGGGTTCGGAAACTGAAACGATGCCCATTTCTTTCTCGTACTGCCGGAACCAGATACCGAGAAGCATCTGCACTCTGCCGTGAAGCATGCCAGGCATGGGTTTCTCCTTCAGCTCGCCGTCGATGAACTCCATATCGCGCTCGAACGACATAGACAAGTACTCATCGAGCGTGAGGACCGACTGTGTCGCTGCTGCGGCCATGGCTCAAGCCTCCTGCTGAAAAGAAGTCTGCTCAAGCATAACCCCAGCCTGAGCAGCCCTTCTGCTTTCTCCCCCTTACCCCTTCAGGATCTCGAACCGGTACCCCGCCCCGCGCACGGTCTTGAGAAACCGCGGGTTTTCGGGGTCCGCTTCGATCTTTTCCCGGATCCGCCGGACATACACGTCGACCGACCGCGGCGTGACAAACCGCGCGTCGCCCCACACGGCGTCGAGCAGGTGGTCGCGCGAGAAGACCCGTCCGGGGTGGCGGGCCAGGTAGTCCAGCAGCCGGAACTCGGTCGCCGTGGTCGTGGTGAGCTCACCCCGCACCTTGAGCTGCATGGCGCCGGCATCGACGACGACGTCGTCGAACTGAATAATTTGCGGGCCGGCCGGGCGCTCGAAGCGGCGCAGCACCGCCTTGACGCGGGCCACCAGCTCGCGCGGCGCGAACGGCTTGGTCACGTAGTCGTCCGCCCCCAGCTCCAGGCCCAGCACGCGGTCGTTTTCGCTCGCTTTGGCCGTCATGAAGATGATGGGCGTGGTCGAGAGCAGGGGGTTGGCGCGAAGTTTGCGGCAAAGCTCCAGCCCGTCGCCGCCGGGCACCATGATATCGAGCAGGAACAGCGCGGGGCGGGCGCGCTCGGCCTCGGCGATGAGCCCGGCGGGCGTCGGGAACACGCGCGGCGCGTAGCCGGCGGCGGTGACGTGGTGCTCGACGAGGCGGGCGATGTCGGTGTCGTCTTCGAGGATGAATACCGTGGTGCTCACGCGATCCGGAACCTTTCCACGCGCGGGGGCGCACGTTGCGAGGAGGTTACATCGCCCTGCGTCGAGATTTGATGAACGGGTCGTGATTTCAGCTCGGCGGCGGCTAGAGATCGGACGGACGCAAGCCGGTCTTCTTGGCTATCTTCGCGAGCATGACCGGACCGATCTCCTCCCCGTCATGAAAAGCCCAGGTGTACAGATAGGGATAGTTCGGATGCCGGAGCTGCCTGTGCGAACCGCCCTTACCGACACCACTCGCTTCTTGCCATCCGATCGCTGAAAGCGCGCGGAGGACCCGTCGCGCTTGTGTGCTCGGCCAGGCGCTCAAGCGGTCGCGAACTCGACGGAATCGGTTTTGACCCGGTCCCGCTCCAGGCTGTCGGCAAGCACCCGCAAGGCAAGCACCCGCACGTTCACCTCCGCGTCTTCGCGGGTCGCGCCATAGGCAAGCACGCCCGGCAGCGCTTCGATCTCACCGATCCAGCGGCCGTCCTCTTCCCGGGAAATCTCGATCGACAACTGCATTGCGTGTCCTCACCCTATCCTAGATCGACTGCACCGGCACTTGCAGCAGGTCCCCCACCAGCCCCACCTCGCGCTGCACGAACGGCTCCCCGTAGCGCACGCCGGCGAGCAGCCCGTAGTGGCGAGCCTCGGCGAAGGTGCGCTCGCGAATCTCCTCCTCCGGCACGAACAGGCCCGCTCCCTCGGCCTGGTTGCCGTACTGCGATTTGTAGGCCAGCAGCGACTCGAGGCGGCGCTCGATGTGCGAGGTGATGTCCACGATGAACGACGGGCGCACATCGGCATACAGCGAGGCGTAGAGAATCTTGAAAGGCCGGTGCGGAGCCGCGCCGCCGGGCGTCTCGACCTTGCGCAGCCCGGCCACGAAGCAAGCCTCGTACCCCAGAACCGAGCAGGTCGCGTGGTCCGGGTGCCGCGCCTGCCAGTACGGCAGGAGGACCACGCGCGGGCGCAGGTCGCGGATGACCCGCGCGACTTTCACCCGGTTATCGTATGTGTTGGCGACCGCCCCGTCCGGCAGGTCGAGCGCCTCGCGGTGCGCCACGCCGAGGATGCGGGCGGCCTCGGCAGCTTCAGCCGCGCGCTCGGCGGCGGTTCCGCGCGTGCCGGATTCCCCCTGAGTCAGGTCAAGAATCGCGGTTCGCTGCCCCTGCGCGGCGGCGCGCAGCAGCGTACCGCCGCAGGTCTGCTCCACGTCGTCGCGGTGCGCGGCGATGGCCACGATGTCGGTTGGAGGCATAGAAGCAGGGTAAAGGGT
>CAXUEU010000220.1:0-2832 GCA_964250195.1 uncultured Acidobacteriaceae bacterium | reverse complement strand
CCTTCTCCCTTCACCCTTCTCCCTTCACCCTTCTCCCTTCACCCTTCTCCCTTGACCCTTCTGCCTTCTCCCTTCAGCCTTCACCCTTTCTTGTTCGCCAGGAAGCTCTCCGCCGCCGCCGTCACCCTCTGCTTCGCGTACTCCGCGTCGTGCCATCCGTGCACCTCGACGCGCTTGCCTTCGAGGTCCTTGTAGATCGAGAAGAAGTGCGTGATCTCGCGCAGCATGTGGGGGTAGATCTGCGTGTAGTCGTGGACCTCCGCGAAGCGCGGGTTGTTCTTGCCGACGGCCAGGATTTTCTCGTCCAGTACGCCCTGGTCCAGCATCTCCAGCACGCCGATCGGCCGCACCTGCGACAGGCAGCCGCAAAAGGTCGGCTCGTCCACCAGCACCAGCACGTCCAGGGGGTCGCCGTCCTCGCTCAAGGTGGAGGGGATAAAGCCGTAGTCGCCCGGGTAGTGCACCGGCGAGTACAGGTTGCGGTCCAGCTTGAAGACGTGGAGCTCCTTGTCGTATTCGTACTTGTTCACGCCGTCGGCGGGGATCTCGACGATCGCGTTCACTACGTCCGGGCTCTTTTCGCCGACCGGCAACTCCAGATAATTGACCATTCCCATTCCTGTCTGTTTAGGTTTGCCCTCTCTGCGCGGGCCGCTGGGCTTAGGATGCAAGCCGCCGGAAGGCTCCGTTTATAATCGGCGACGATGAAGGCTCATGTCTACGTTGTCTCGAAACGGACAGTGCTCGACCCCCAGGGCCAGGCCATCCACAACGCCCTACGCAAGCTGGGCCACGCCGCCGTCGAGGATGTCCGCCAGGGCAAATACTTCATCCTCTCCCTCGCCGACGCGCTCGACGCGGCCCAGGCCCACGCCGAAGTCGAACGCATCGCCTCCGAGGTCCTCACCAACCCGGTGATGGAGGACTTTTCGTTCCGGATCGAGTGATTCAGAGCGCCCGCGCCCGCGCGAGCAGATCGTCGAAGCTTTTCGGCGGGTCGCCGGACTCCAGCATGGACTCGAAAACGGCGTACGCGTCCGTTTTGGAATCTCTCTTACGCAAGGTGTCCTCATTATTCATCCAGACATAAACGATCGCTCTTTCCTGGGTCGAGAAGCGGAAGAAGAGTCGGTAGCGTTCGTGGAACTTCGCGCGAAACCACTGCCGGTTTTCCTTGCCGCGCGTGTTGCCTTGCCGGAACTGCGGCGCGCCGGGATCGGCCGGGATCAGATCCTGCGTATACCTCAGAGTTCTAGCCAGCAATTTCTCCGCAGGGTGCTTCTTGTCACCGATGGTTCCCGTTCGTTTTGCGGTCTTTATCCTCTCCTCAATGGTTTTGAGCTGCTCGTCAAAAAGAGGATACGCGTAAAGCTTCCATCCGTTTACAACCATTCCGCCTTTAGCCTCCCACTCGCGGCTGACTCATCTCATCTTCACCAGCTATCAATAAAAATGAAAAACGAGCGATTTGGCCACTGAAGCAGCACGCAATGCGGCGTCGCAAGTGGACGCCTCACGACAATAAGTCCTCATCACCTAAATCTTCGTCAGAATCAGCCTCGACATCTTGGACCAGCTCCGCGAGTCTGCGCATGCGCGCCTCATCCAGCGGCTTGATCCGGTGCGGGTTTTCCGCCATATCCTTCGCGATCAGCGCCAGGAACGGCCCCAACACCGGGTCGCCCTCCCCCGCCCGCTCCCGCTCGGCCGGGTCGGCCGTCACCAGCAGCTGACCCGGCGCGACCACCCGCGCCCGCACGCTCCCGCTGAACTCCGGATGGCTCCGGAACAGCGCGCTCTCGAACCGGAAACCCAGGGAGTTTCCGGTTTTCGTCCGCTTGCCGATGTACTCGACCGGCTCGGCAGCCAGTGGGCTCTTCCTTTTTCGCTGTGCCATGCCTCTCACCTCGGGCTTTATGTTAGCACACTTGTAAATACGCAAGCGCTACTGCCCCGGGTACAGCGACTCCACCTCCAGCAGCTCCACATCCAGCAGGATCCGCGTCAGCGCATCCATCGCGTCGGCGTACCGGCGCACCAGCGTCCGGTGGCTCATCCCCAGCAGCTCCGCCGCCTCCTCCTGGGTGTACTCCTGGAGCGCCACCCGCGCGATCACCTCCCGGTCCTCCGCGGTCAGCTTTCGCATGCACTTCTCCACGTCCAGCACCAGCGCGACCGTGTCCTCGAACGTCCGGGTCGGCCGGCTCGACACCCGCCCCCGGAACATGCAGCTGCCCAGCACCGAAGGCACCTGCCCCATCCTGAGCGACAGCTGCATGTAGCGCCTGAGGAACACCTCCGTGTACCTCCGGTAGAAGCCCAGCGACGCATCCGGTATCCGGACCGCGCTCCGCCCAGCCGTCCGTGCCGGCCTGGGCTCCTCGCGGGTCACCGCCGCTTGCTGCTCCCGCACGCGCGGCAGCCCATCCGCCCCCACCGAGGCCACGCCCTTCTTCCGCGTCGGGTCGACCGGCACACCGCCGGCCGCCGCCTCGCGCACCCACACCACATCCCGCACCCGCAACGCCGCGCCGCTCACTGCACACCCCCGGCCGCCGCCAGCATTTCGGCTGAAACGAATCCACCCACCAATCCAGCTTCGCTCGCCGCACTCCGCGCCTTCTTCGGGCGTCCCGGCCGCAGCCGTGTCCTCGGGTCAGGAAATTGCTCCAGCAACCGCGCGCAGGGCTCGCAGTACACGCCCGCCACGCCGCGACGCACCCACAACGTCCCGCACCCCTCGCACACCTTCAACGTCACGCGCTCAAAGCCGCTCATACCGATACCTCCAGGTTTCCTCCGCCCCCGCCGTAGTGCAAATCGGGGGTGAAA
>CAXUEU010000219.1:0-2883 GCA_964250195.1 uncultured Acidobacteriaceae bacterium | reverse complement strand
CCTTTGCACGATCCTCACCGCGGCGCAGGCGGGGGCGGCGGCGTGGGCCTGCGCGGCGAGGCCGAGCGCCGCGGTGAGGATCGTGCAAAGGGGAGCGTAGCGCATGGGTTGATTTCCTTCCTGGGTAGCCGGAGCTTGAGTGCAGGCACGCCCGCAAGCAGCGAGCCGCGCGAGGGGGGAGGAGGCAGACAGGCGAATCCAGCAAAGACAGGAGAGACAGGTGAGGCAGGTGAGGCAGGTGAGGCAAGGAGGAGGGCGTTTCGCGGCGGCCTGGAGGCTCATCTCTCGGTGCGAAGAACTATGCTCCATCGCGAGGTGGTCTGGCAATCGAAAAATTGTTCGTATGCGGCTCGCGCGATCAGATTTCGCCTCGGGCGCGACAACCGTCAAAACGCGCGATACTCTTGTGCGTAGTTTCAGAGGGCTTGCCCGGAAAAGGATTTCTCACCCATCTATGCTCACCCGGCGCTCCCTGCTCGCTTCCCTCCTCGCCTTGGCTTCCTTCGCGCACGCGCAAGCCCGCTGGACTCCCGACCACGCCAACGGCTGGTACGCCGGGCAGCCTTGGCTCGTCGGCGCGAACTACATCCCCTCCGATGCCATCAACGAGCTCGAAATGTTCCAGGCCGCCACCTGGAACCCCGCCCTCAACGATAAGGAGCTCGGCCTTGCGGAGGGAACGGGCATGAATGTCGTGCGGGTTTTCCTTCACGATCAGCTCTGGCAGGGCGACCCCCAGGGCTTCACGCAGCGGCTCGACGCGTTCCTGACCATCGCGAGCAAGCACCACATCCGCCCCCTGCTCGTGCTCTTCGACTCCTGCTGGGAGTCCAACCCCCACTTGGGCCCGCAACACCCGCCGATCCCCGGCATCCATAACTCCGGCTGGGTGCAAAGCCCCGGCAAGGCCCGCCTGCTCGACCCCGCGGTTGCCCCGCAGCTCGAGAGCTACGTCAAAGGCGTCGTCGGGCATTTCGCGAACGACGAACGAATCCTCGGCTGGGACGTCTGGAATGAGCCCGACAACAAGGGCGGCGACCTTGCCGCGGACGAGGCAGCCAAGGTCAAGCGCGTCGACGAGCTCCTTCCGCAAGTCTTCAGCTGGGCCCGCTCCGTCCACCCCATCCAGCCGCTCACCAGCGGCGTGTGGAAGGGTAACTGGTCCGACCCCGCGCAGGAGTCGGAAACCACGAAGATCCAGCTCCGCGAGTCCGACGTGATTTCCTTCCATGATTACAACTGGCCCGAGCAGTTCGAGGCCCGCATCCGGAGCCTGGAGCCGCTCGGCCGCCCCATCCTTTGCACCGAGTACATGGCCCGCGGCGCGGGCTCCACTTTCGACGGCTCCCTGCCCATCGCGAAACAGCACAAGGTCGCGGCCATCAACTGGGGTCTGGTTGCCGGCAAGACGCAAACCTACCTGCCCTGGGACTCCTGGCAGCGCCCTTACGTCGAGCTCCAGCCGAACGTCTGGTTTCACGAGGTCTTCCGCCAGGATGACACCCCCTACCGTCCCCATGAGGTCGAGCTCATTCGGCAGCTCACCGGACGGGGCACCCCTGCGCCTACCCAATAGCCCCGCATCTGTCGATCCAATCGACATGTCTCCCGCAACGTGTCGATTTTCATCTCCAAAATCGACGCGTTCCCGCAACATGTCGATTCCTTACCGCTTTCCGAGTCCTTGCCGCATTACCCGCAGCAGCCCTTCGTTGATGTAATACACCTCCCGCCCGGCCTTTACCGGCGTGAGAAATCCCATCGCAGCCAGCTTTTGCAGATAGCCCGAAGCCGTTTGCCGCTTCGCGATCCGCGCCTCCTCCAGGAACCGTATTCGGCAGTACGGGTTCGAATACACCACCTCGATCAAATCTTTGCTGTAGATCGCGGGCTGCTCCGCCTGCACACGCTTCGCCGTTTCCGCCATCAGCCGCAGAACCCCCTCCACTTGCCCACGGCTTTCCCGCGCCGTCTCCTCCACGGCGCACAGCATGAACAGAATCCACTGCTCCCACTTGCCGCTCTCCGTCACCTCGCGCAGCCCGCGGTAGTACTCGGCTTTACGCCGGAGAATATAGTGCGACAGATACAGCACCGGCAGGTCCAGCAGCTTCTTCTCGACCAGGTACAGCACGTTCAGGATGCGCCCGGTCCGCCCGTTGCCGTCACTGAAGGAGTGGATCGCCTCGAACTGGTAGTGCATGACCGCCAGGCGCACCAGCGGATCCAGCCCATCCTCCCCGCTTTCCCGATGGATGAATGCCCACAGGTTATCGAGCTTGTCGCGGATCAGCCCTTCGCCCTCGGGCGGCGTATAGATCACCTCTCCTTGGCTGTTCTTCAGTGCCGTCCCCGGCACCCGGCGCACCTCCATCGCCACCCGCCGAATATTGCTCACGATGCGCACGGCCAGATTGGTGCTGAGCGGCCGCTGCTCCAGCTGCTCGAAGCCGCTCCATAACGCTTCCCGGTAGCGCAAAACCTCCTTGGTGCCCGCGTCCGAGGGGCTGCCTTCGTTCGCCGCGGCCCGAAACAGCTCATCGCTCGTGGTCACGATGTTCTCGATCTCCGACGACAGCCGCGCCTCTTCCAGCACGATCCCGTTAATCAGGATGCGTGGGTTCGGCACTTGGGCCGCGACACCGCGCAAGTCCGCCAGCGCCCGGGCCGCGGCGATGGTCTGCTTCAGCACCGCCCGGGTTTCCAGCTCGCCCGGCGGCGGCAGCGAGGGCAGGTCGTTGAACGGTCGGTCGCGATCGAAGGGCAAGCGGGTCCTCTCCGGTGGCAGGGGTGCCCCCATCATCCCATTTCGAGCGTCACCATCGCCGCGCTCACCCCCGGCACCCGCACCCGCGCCTTGCCGTCCACCACCGAACCCCGCTC
>CAXUEU010000218.1:0-2894 GCA_964250195.1 uncultured Acidobacteriaceae bacterium | reverse complement strand
CCGATTTACTCAGGTGTGGGCGCCCGGCCGTTGCCGCCCAGCTGGTCCTTATGCTGGGCGAAGTAGGCTTCCTCGGCCGCGTGCAGCTTTTGCGTGTGCTCGGTGAGGGAGGCGGCGGCGGCGAGCGCGGTCCTGCGGGCGAAGTCGTAGGTGGGGTTGGGCGGGGGGCCTTTCAGGACGAGGGGCCATTTCGCGCAGTCGCTCAGCACGGGCCGGAGCGCCTTGCGGATGTCGGCTTTGTCGTTGTCATAGGTGTCGATGTTCTCGGCGAGCTCGTCGGTGAGCCGGGTGAACTCCTCGTAGCGGGCGCGCAGCTCGGCGGGCCGGTTATTTTCCCCCGCATTCGAGGTCAGCTCCCGGATCGCCGCGGCGCGCTCGTTTACGAACTTGAGGTAGAGCTTGATGCGATCCACCGGCTTGGTGCCGAGCTCGCGCACCTGGTCGGCTTGCCCGCTCGAGAGCGGGTCGCGCGTCTTTTGCCCCAGAACCTGCCCCGGCACCGCCGCGCACAGCAGCAGGCAAGCCGCCCAAAAAACCTTCATGCGACGCACTATAACGCGGCGGCGAGCGAAAGGTCCACGGGCAAGCGGCGGCCCGCGCGGCTGCTCTCCCGCGCTTGCTCGATCAGGCAAGCCACGGACCAGGCCGCGTCGACCCCCACCGCCAGAGGAGCCCGGCCCCGGATCGCGTCGAGCACATTCGCGTAGAACTCGCGGTAGTCGCCGGGCAGGGTGGGCACGGTCTCCGGCGCGCCCTCCGGCCCGGTGAACAGCCCCCAGCTCGCGCGCGGGTCGTGGCCGAAGCCCTCGTCCGCGAAGCGCGCGCCGTCCTTCAGGGCCGCTTCCTGCGGATCCAGGCCCCACTTCTCGTAGCTGCCGCCGGTGCCGTGCAGGGTAAATCGGGCCCCCGCGCTTGCAGCGACCACGGTGGACCGCAGCCACACCCGCAGCGCGCGCAGGTCTTCCCGCGCCGACTCCTCGTACGTAAGCTGGATATCGAACGCGTCATCGACCAGTACGCCGGGGCGGATGCTGCGCACATCGGCCCAGAGCGAGCTGGGCGGCCCGAACAGGGCCAGCGCTTGATCGATGAGGTGCGGGCCCAGGTCGTAGAGCACGCCGCCGCCCGCCTCCTCGGTTTCACGCCAGGCACCGGGCTTGGGCTGGAGGCGGAAGCGGTCGAAGTGGGACTCGAACAGGACAGGCTTGCCGATGCGCCCGGAGCCGAGCAGCTCGGCGACGGTGCGGTAGTCGCCGTCCCAGCGGCGGTTGTGGTAGGCGGAGAGCACTACCTTGCACGCCCGCGCGGTCGCGGCCAGCGCGGACGCATCATCGCTCGTGAGGGCGAGCGGTTTGTCTACCACCACATTCCGCCCGGCCCGCATGCAGGCCTCTGCCAGCTCGCGGTGCGAGTGGTTGGGGGTGGCGACGACGCACAGGTCGATGGACGGATCGTCGAGCATTTCACCGACCGACGAGACCACTTTGACCCCGGGGTACTTGGCGGCGGCGCTTTGGCCCGACCGCTCCACCACGCATGCCAGCTCCAAGCCGGGGGTTTCCGCGATCACCGCCGCATGGAAAATCTGCCCCGCCAGCCCGAAACCCACTACCCCCGCCCGTACCGTCTCGCTCATGCCGTTCATTCTCGCACCCTAACAGAAAAGCTACTCGACCGGCCCCGCTTCAAGGTGCGACTCGAGGAAGTACAGCTGCTCCTCGGCCTCGACGACCAGCTGCTTGAAGAAGTCCGCCGACGGGTCGTCGCCGATCTCCTCGATTCGGTCCGAGGCGTCGCGCAGGGAGGCGCAGTAGCAGCCCAGGGCATCGGCCAGGCCCTTGACGTAGTCCATGCCCGCCACCAGCTGCGTGTCGAACTCCGGGATGCGTGAAGAGTTCGCCGACTGGCGGACGGTTCCATTGGCCACGCCGCCCAGCTGGGTGAGCCGCTCGGCGATGGAGTCAATCTGCGGGAACACATGCTCCGCTACGCTGTCGAACACCAGGTGAAGCTGGTAGAAGTTGATGCCCTTGACGTTCCAGTGGGCGAACTTGGCCTGCGAGTACATATCGAGCGCCGAGGCCAGCTTTTCCTGCATCACCTCGACGACCTGCTTTTTCTGGTCTTCCGAAAGGGCGACGCGGGTGGGGTACATCTTGTTGTTGATCTTGGTGGCCGGTCCGGTCGCCTTGTCGCTCGGCTTGATGCGCGAGGACGGCATTTCCTTCACACTGCTTGAAGCCATGGATTGATCTCCTCTGTTTCCTTGCCGCGCATGCGGGCGGCTCCGCGTAGGTCGTGTCGGATCTGGCCCGACAAGTAATGGGATGCGCCTTGTAATGGGATGCGCCTTGGCCGCCGGACGCTCGCCCGCGGTGTTTCAACGCGGTAAAATCGGGCGCATGAAGCTCTCTGCCGCAGCCCCGCTCATGTCTGTGCTCGTTCCGGCTCTTCTCTGCGCCCAGGAGACAGGCAGGGGCCGCAAGTACAAGGCCCCGCCGCCGGTCTCGCACATCGCCGTGACCGTGCTGCGCGCGTCGAACGGCAAGCCGGTCGAGAACGCGGCGGTGATCTTCCACTCCGTGCACGAGGGCAAGGACCAAGGCAACATGGAGCTGAAGACGAACGAGGACGGCAAGGCCGTGCTCGACCTGATCCCCTTGGGTGACGAGGTGCGGGTGCAGGTGTTCAAGAGCGGCTACCAGACCTGGGGAGAGACGTTTACGAACGACCAGCCTGCGCGAGAGCTGGAGATCAAGGTCAAGCCGCCGTCCGGCCAGTACTCCACGTACAAGAACGGGCCGTTGGAGCGGGACGGACAGCAGTCGGTGACGCCGCAGCCGAACCAGGGGTCGGCGAAGGCGAACGGGCCGGCGCACTAGGGACTCGGCGCG
>CAXUEU010000217.1:855-2937 GCA_964250195.1 uncultured Acidobacteriaceae bacterium | reverse complement strand
GAGTATTTCCGCGCGGGCCGGCCGTTCGCGATCGGCGACCTCGAGATCACCGCGTTTACCATTCCGCATGACGCGGCGGACCCGGTGGGGTTCGTGCTGGGGTGCGAGGGGGTGCGGATCGGCCTCGCGACCGACCTCGGGTATGTCCCGGCGAACGTGTGCGAGCAGCTGCGGCGCTGCGATGTGGTTATGCTCGAGTCGAACCACGACCTGGAGATGCTCCGGGACGGGCCGTATCCTTGGTCGGTGAAGCAGAGAGTTCTGTCGCGGGTAGGGCACCTGTCGAACACGGCGGCGGCGGAGTTCCTGGAGAAGCGGTACGACGGGCAGGCGGCGTATGTGGTGCTGGCCCACCTGTCGGAGAGCAACAACATGCCGGAGCTGGCGCAGCACGCGGCGCAGTGGGCCCTGCGCGACCGGATGAGTCTTCTGGGCAACCGGTTGGTCGTGGCCGGCCAGCACGTGCCTACAGAGTCAATCCGTTTGTAGGGTGGAGGCGAAGGATTTCCTTTGCGCCCATTACAATTAGACCAACGGAATTGCACGCTTCGAGCGTTTTTTACGCCGGTGTGCCTGGATTTTCCTGAGCGGCTGCCGGGCTCGCATGCCACGCCGCCGGGACTGGAAGAGGGGGTGGTTCAGACCCCTTTCCGGCCGCGAAGCATCAAAAAAGAGGGAGACAGCTGAGCATGGCTAAGTGCAACGATCCCGCGGTGGGATACATTCTTTCCTCGTGGCGATACGACATCTCGGGCTCATCGCCGGAGGTGCGGGGCGACCTGGAACAGCACCTGGCCGAGTGCCGCACCTGCCGGACTCGCCAAAGGCTGCACCGGACGATCGACGTGGTGCTGATCGGGGTCGCGACAGCGTCGATCCTGCTGTTCATGGCCGCGATCGCGGTGATCCACAAGCTGGAGCCGCTGCGCACCTGGGCGATCGCCCTCCATGCACGCCAGCTGGACTTCGCGTTGACGCTGCAGGACATCGCGGTGGCGGGGCTGCTTTTGTCCGTACTGGCCTGGGTGCTGGTGATGCTGATGACGCCCGCTCCGGCGTATCTGACCGAGGTCGCGACGGCCCAGGCCAGGGAGATCCGGAACCGGGTTCCCAGAAAGGCGGCGTGATGAGGAAGCCTCTTGTATTCGGCCTGCTGGCACTCGGCCTGGCCGCGACGGCATGGGCCGCCGACCGCGTCTACCAGCCCGGCAAGCTGCTGAACGCAACTACCGAGAGCCGGCAGAAGAAGGGCAACACGACCACGCATGCGGTTTTCACCGTGCAGATGGGCGAGCTGGTGTACACCGTGCGCGCCGAAAAGGTCGGGGCCAATGCGAAGGACTACACCGAAGGCATGATCGTGGGCGACCCGGTGGAAGCGAGCGTGGACGGGGACCACCTGTACCTGAAGACGCCCAAGGGCAAGCAGATCAAGACGGACGTGCTCACGCGGGCCCGGGCGGGGTCCGCTCAGTAAGTCCTAGACTTTGCCCGGCATGGGTGGCGCGCCATCGGGCAGCGAGGAGACCATGCCGGGCTTGGGCAGGGTTCCGGCACCGGCCTGGAAGGCACCGGTGAGTGATCCGGCGTGCGCCACCTCGTTGCGGGCGCACCAGTGTTCCAATTGCGCGGCTACGCGCTCGACGGCCCGCGGGTCGGCATAGCTAGCGGTACCGACCTGCACGGCCGCAGCCCCGGCCATCAGGAACTCGACCGCATCCTCTCCCGTCCGAATCCCACCCGCTCCGAAAATCGGAATCTTGACCGCCTGCGCGGCTTCCCAGACCATGCGGACGGCGATCGGCTTGATCGCCGGGCCGGAGAGCCCCCCGGTCACGTTGGCGATCTTCGATTTGCGGGTCTTGATGTCGATGGCGAGCGATAGAAACGTGTTGACGAGCGTGAGGCCGTCGGCCCCGTTCTCCTCGGCCACCCGGGCCATCGCGGCGATCGAGGTCACGTTCGGCGAAAGTTTGATGAAGATCGGCCTGCGGCTGGCTTTCTTCGTCCGTGCGACCAGTTCACCGAGCAGACCGGGATCCGCGCCGAAGACCATGCCGCCGTGCCTGGTATTCGGGCAGG
>CAXUEU010000217.1:0-845 GCA_964250195.1 uncultured Acidobacteriaceae bacterium | reverse complement strand
ATCTCGTAGGCCGCGATGCCTTCGGCGGAGTCGAGCACGCGGATGACGGCAAGGTAGTCGTCGATTTCGTAGCCGAAGACGTTGCACAGGATCGCGCAGGGCGGGGGGTTGCGGCTGAAACCCCGGAGTTTTTGCGTGACGAAGGCGTCCACGCCGACGTTCTGGAGGCCGACGGCGTTGAGCATTCCGGAGGCCGTTTCGATGAGGCGGGGCGCGGCATTGCCCGGCATGGGCAGGCGCGACAGACCTTTGGATACGAAGCCGCCGATGCGATCCAGCGCCAGGATGTCCTCGAACTCGACGCCATAGCCGAAGGTGCCGCTGGCGGCGAGCACGGGGGTCGCGAGCGGGATGCCCGCGACGCGGACGCGCATGTCGGGCTTCATGGCTGCGGGTTTCCCGCCGGCTGGGGCGAGGGCTGGACGACGGAGGGCGGCGCGGGCGCGGGCAAGTCCGGGAGCGGCGGGGCTTCGTCCGGCGCGGGTTTTGCGTTGCGGCGGCGCGGCTTGCGGACGGGAGGCTTGGGATAGAAGGCGTACTCACCGACCGGCCGCAGGGCTTGCGTCAGGATGTGTCCCACGGAGGCCGAAGGCTGGTTGATGCCGAGCACGGAGCTGAGGGTCGCGGCCAGGTCGGTCGGCTCGACGCGCCCCCGATAGGTGCCGGGGAGAAAAGGCGCGCCGTAGAAGCCGAGCGGCACGTGGCGGTCGTAGCTCCAGGGGGAAAAGTGCGTGGTGCCCTGCCCGGGACCACTTCCGGACCCCTCCATCTGGAAGGCGACCGGGATGGCGGCCACGTACCAGCCTCCGTTGGGGCTGTAGCTGCGGGCGAGCAGGCGTCCGAAG
>CAXUEU010000216.1:0-2953 GCA_964250195.1 uncultured Acidobacteriaceae bacterium | reverse complement strand
CACCCGGGGTCGCCGGCGCGCCGGTCCCTTCCTGGAGGTCGATGTAGCGCAGCGCGAAGGCGGTCTTGGCCGGAACGGCGGGGGCGGGCGGCAGGCCCGCGGGCGTCGACGGTGCCGCCTGCGCGGGCGGGCAGGACGCGGCGGCGGCCGCCGGCGTGCGGCGATGCGCCGGATGCGCGCCCGTATGCGCCGGCGCGGGCACCGCGGTTTGCGCCGCGACGGAAAAGGGCAAAGCGAGAAACAGCACGGAAAAGAGCTTCAAAGGCGGACTCCTCCGCTCCATACTAGTGCCGCACTCGTGCCGCCGCGCGCTGCTTCGCCGTTTTTCGGGCAGGAAGTTCCCACAATGGGCCGCTGCGTTGCCCTCGTTCCGAAACGGGAACAGCCGCGAAGACTGCCGGGTTCGCTCGCGTCGAAGCCGCCTTCGCTCACGTAAACTCAAAACAGCGATCCACCGGTCCCCTCATGCTTCTTCGCCTCGTTCTCGCACTCACGCTGGCACCCTCTGCTCTTTTGGCGCAGGCGGGCAAGAGCGCGCCCCAGCCCGCGCCGCGCCTGCCCAAGCCGCCCGCGCTGGTCGACCCCAGCGGGCCGTCTGTCTCGCTCCAGACCAGCGAAGCGCTCTTCGACGTCGCCGCCGCGCTCAATGCCTGCGGCTACTCGGCCGGGCTCGCGCAGTCCGACCCCGTCCGCGAGCGCGTGCGCGGGGCCGTCAACCAGGCAGTCCAGGCTTCGCCCGAGGCGCAGACCGCCCGCGACAAGCTGTGCACTTTCATCAACGGGCACCGGTTATATGAGGGCTCGCGCGACTTGGCCCAGTATGTCTCGCTGGCCCTCTATCTGACGCCGCCTCCGGACCTGGCACCCTCGGTCGAGCAGCCGGACCTGCCGCCCGACGCGACGCAGGTCATGGACATGCTGCCGATCCTGCGGACCTTCGCCGAGAAGGTCGGCCTGCACCTCATCTGGCTGCGCTTCCACCCGGAGTACGAGGCCGAAGTGGCCAAACTGCACGACCCGCTGACCCGGCTCACGCTCGACACCAATATTTACCTCAAGCTGCCGGTCTCCTCGTACCAGAACCGGCGTTTTCTCGTGGTTCTGGAGCCGCTGCTCGACCCCGGCCAGACCAACGCCCGCGTATACGGCTCGGACTACGTCGTGGTCGCCTCGCCGGTCAACGGCGAAGTTCGGCTCCATGACGTGCGCCACACCTATCTGCACTACGAGATCGAGCCGCTGCTGTACGCTCACGCCAGCTCGCTCGACCGTCTGCTGCCCCTGCTCAAGACGGTGCGCGACGCGCCGCTCGAGTACCAGTATCGGGCCGACATCGTCTCGCTCACCGCGGAGTCGCTGATCCGCGCGGTCGAGGCCCGCACCATGGACACCGGCATTGCGCCCTTCATAATGCCGTCCGATGCCGCGCGTGCCGACCTGCCCCGGCTCGACCGCGACCGGCAGGTTCGACAACAGCAGGCCGAGGCAGTCCGGCAAAAAGCCGTGAACGGGGCCATGACCGAGGGCTTCGTCCTGACGCAATACTTCTACGAGCAGATGGGCGTCTTCGCGGCGAACCCCGAAAGCCTGCGCGAGGCCATCGGCCCCATGGTCTACGGCATGGACGTGGACGCGCAGGTGCATCGCGCCAAGCAGGTCGCCTTCGTCGAGCAGGCCCCTTCGGACGTGATTCGCAGCCCCACCGGCAACCGCACGCTGGACCAGGCCGAGGCCAGGCTGAAAACCAACGACGCTGAGGGCGCGAGCAAGCTGGCCGCGCAGGCGCTGAAGGACCACACCGCCGACCCGGCCCGCGCCAACTACCTGCTCGCGCTCTCCTGGCTGCTCAAGGGCGATGTGGACTCCGCCGCGAACGACTTCCGGGAGACGATCCGCCTCGCGGAGGACCCGCGCCTGCTCGCCTGGTCGCACATCTACCTGGGCCGTATCGCGGACGTGCGCGAGGAGCGCCCCGACGCGCTGGCCGAGTACAAGACCGCGATGAGCATGCGCGACGGCCAACCGGACACCCTGGCCGCGGCGCAAAAGGGCCTCGCCGAGCCTTTCGCGCTGCCCCACGCCGCGCAGGGCGAGGACGCCAAACCGTAGGCGCTTTCCTCATCCAAACGTTATTCATCCATATAAAGAGCAGGTGATGCGGGTGGCGCAGCCGGAAACGGAGATCGGGGAGCTCGAAGCGAAGCTGGGCCACGGCTTCGCAAAGCCGCGCCTGCTGGAGCAAGCCCTCACCCACGGCTCGCTCCGGCATGAGCAGCTGCTGGCCGACGGCGGCCAGAACCGCGAGGCCGCGCCGGGCGACAACGAACGGCTCGAGTTCCTGGGCGACGCGATCGTCGGCCTGCTCACCGCGGAGTCGCTGTTTCGGCGCTTCCCGCGCGCGACCGAGGGCGAGCTGACCCGCCTGCGCGCCGCGCTCGTGAGCCGCAAGCACCTGGGCGAGGTGGGCCTGGGGCTGGAGCTGGGCCGGTGGCTGCGCCTGGGCCGCAGCGAGGAGCGCAACGGCGGACGCACCCGCGCCGTGCTGCTGGCCAACTGCATGGAGGCCATCGCGGCGGCAATCTACCTCGACGCCGGCATCGACGAAACCCGCGCCTTCGTCGAGCGCATCATCGTCGAACCGGAAGCGGCCCGCCTGCACCGCGAGCTCCAGTCCAATCACGCGATCGGCGACTACAAATCGGCGCTCCAGGAGCTGCTCCAGGCGCGCGGCAGCACGCAGCCCGAGTACTTCGTCGAGGCCGAGCTGGGGCCGGACCACCGCAAGCGCTTCGTCGTCGAGGTCCGCGCCGCCACGGAGGCCGACACGGCGATGCGCCCGCTCGCGCAAGGCTCCGGCAGCACCAAGAAAAAAGCCGAGCAGGAGGCCGCCAAGCGGGCCCTGCGCCGGCTCGACCGCAAGCCGGAAACCGCTCCCCCAGCCACCCCTGGAGAA
>CAXUEU010000215.1:0-2956 GCA_964250195.1 uncultured Acidobacteriaceae bacterium | reverse complement strand
GCCGCATCCGTCCCCTCCATCGCCTCCACCGCCACGCACGCCCCGCTCGCCACCACCACCGTCTGCCCGATGTCGAAGCCGGCGATGCCGAACGCCACCGCGCGGCCATACTCGATGTCTGCCGACTCCTCGGGTGAGGGCGCGCGCGCCGTCAGTACCCCGGCGGGCGCGAGCAGCGGGTCGAGAAACGCCGTCGACGCGATCAGCTCGATGCCCTCATCCCCCAGCACCTTCGCCACCGCGCCCAGCAGCATGTCCGTGTTTTTCGTTCGCAGGGAAAGCAGCAGCTTGGCCAGTCGCCGGTCCGGCCGGATGCTCGAGAAAATCTGCCTATGCCGGACCTGCCCGGCCATCACCGCGCGCCGCACCCCCGCGCGTTGGAACGTCTCGATCAGCCGCGACAGCTCCCCCAGCGACAGCCAGTGCACCTCCACGCCCGAATCGGCAGCTGCCCGCGCATCCATTTCACGATCGGTCTCCTCCCGGATCGCCGCGACTATCACATGCAGCCCCTCCGCCCGCGCCGCCTCCAGCAGCAGAAGCGGAAACCGCCCATTCCCCGCGATCAGCCCCAGCCTCTCCGCGGCGTTCACTTGAGAATCCCGCGTTCCGAGCTCTCGATAAACCCGAGCAGGTACGCCACATCCTCACTTACCGCGTCCTCCGCGCGCAGCCGCTCCACCGCCTGCGAGGTGTTTAGACCTCCGGCCAGCAGCAGCCGGAACGCATGGTGCAGCGCCCGCAGCCGCTCCGGCCCAAACCCGCGCCGCGCCAGCCCGACCTTGTTGATGCTGTACGCATGCGTTTCCCGCTTGGCACTGGTGAGCGAGAAAGGCAGCACATCCTGCGTGATCGTGGTGCCCCCGCCCACGTAGCTGTACCGGCCGATCCGGCAGAACTGGTGCACCGGGCACAGCGCGCCGACCACCGCGTACTCTTCGACCGTGACATGCCCGGCAAGCGTCGCCGCGTTCGCCAGGATGCACCCGTCCCCGATCACCGAATCGTGCCCGATGTGCGCGTAGGCCATGACGAGGCAGTCCGAGCCGACCCGCGTCATCCCGCCGCCGCCCGCGGTGCCGCGCGAAATCGTCACGTACTCGCGAATGTCATTGCGGTCGCCCAGCATCAGCCCCGTCGGTTCGCCGGCATACTTCAGGTCCTGCGGAGGCACGCCGATGGCGCAAAACGGCGCGAACCGATTGCGGGTGCCCGCGCGCAGGTGTCCATCGAGCACCACGTGCGACACCAGCACGCACTGCTCGCCGAGCACCACATCCGGCCCGACCGTGCAAAACGGTCCGACCGTGCAGGAGGCCGGGATGACCGCCCCCTGGGCCACGATCGCCGTCGCGTGGACGCTCACTCCGCCGCGACCGCCTGGGTGTCGACCGCTCCGGTCAGGTCCGGCGCTTCCGGGTCGATCATCAGCTTAGGCTTGGCCGCGAGCGACGGGGCCGCGCCGCCCTCGCGCTTTACCAGCTGGCAGGTCACCACCGCCTCGCACACCAGTTTGCCGTCCACGCGGATCGAGCCCTCGAGCCGCACCGCGCGCGACCGCAGGTTCAGCACCTTCGCCTCGATCTCCAGTACATCGCCCGGCACCACCGGCCGGCGAAACTTCGCCTTATCGACCCCGGTAAACAGCATCAGGGTGTCCTGCGGGCGCTCGAAGTCGAGCAGGATCAGGATGCCGCCGGCCTGCGCGATCGCCTCGACCTGCAAGACCCCCGGCATGATGGGGTAACCCGGAAAATGGCCCTGGAAGAACGGCTCGTTGATGGTGACGCATTTGCGCGCGACGATCCATTGCCGGGGCTCGACCTCGAGCACACGGTCGACGAGCAGAAACGGGTAGCGATGGGGAAGCAGCGCCATGACGGCGGCAATGTCGTGCGGTATTCTCTCGGGATTTTCCATGCGCGTCGATAATGCCTTTGCTCGTTAACCTGTAACTTTTAAGTGCTATTCCGACCGATTATAAAGCGCCGATTTCCGCGCCGCGCGCGCCGGTTTGCCGCGCCTCCTCGGCCCGGTCCGCTACGGGCGGGTGCGAGAAGGTCCACCACACCACAAACCGGTTCGGGGCCGGGTCCTCCAACCATGCCCGGCCCAGGCGGTTGAAATCCTCGACTTCGATCCGGGCCGCGTCCGGCAGCAGCCGCCCGAGCGTGCGCTGCCCGTATACGTCGGCCTGGTGCTCCTCCATCCGGCTGAATGCGTTGAACGCCGGCGCGGCTAGAAACTCGAGCGCGGCCGCCAGCAGAAGAATTAACGGCAGCGCCGCCCAGTCAGCCTCTTCGGGGATGTGCCATCGCTCCCCCGCCCGGCGCGCGCCCGCTCGCAGGAGCGAGGCCAGCACGGCCAGGAGCGCGAAGCTCAGCGCGCCGGAGAACGCAATTCCCTTCGGGATGTGCCCCAGCACGTAGTGGCCCTGCTCGTGCGCGTAGATGGCCAGGATTTCCTCCCGCGGCACCTTCGCGAGCGTCGTATCCCAGACGACGATGCGCTTGGACCCGCCGATGCCGGTTACGTACGCGTTCATGCCGGTCGAGCGGCGGCTCGCATCCTCGACGAACATGCGACCCGCGGGGATGCTGAGGCCGCCCAGCCGCGCCACTTTTTGTAGGTCCGCGACCAGCGCGGGGTCGCGGCCCGCGAGCGGCGTGAACGTATTGAACAGCGGGTCGATCGCCAGCGGCGCCAGATACACCCCCAGCACCACGAACGGCTGCGCGAGCGCCCAGAACCAGACCCACCACCAGCGCGGGCTGCGCCGCAGCAGCGCGAACAGCGCCGCGAGCACGAGCGTCCCGATCGCGAGCGAGAGTGCTTCGCCCAATGCCCAATCGCGGAACCAGGGTCCCCAGCGCTCGACGGACAGGCCATAGCGCAGCGCCGCCCGGTGCCCCACGATGGCGAACGGCAGGCCGAGGACCGCCGGGGTGCCCAACCA
>CAXUEU010000214.1:0-2994 GCA_964250195.1 uncultured Acidobacteriaceae bacterium | reverse complement strand
CGCCCGCCCCGGGTGAAGCGACCCCGCCGACCTTGCCTACCGGGCCCGAGTACACTCCGTGCCGGTAGCCGAGCCCGGCCCGGTTGACGCCATAGCCGCCGCCGTAGCCGTAACCCCCGCCGTAGCCGTAGCCGCCGTAGATTCCCGGCTACCCCCCGAAACCGTAAAATGCCAGCGCCGAGTAGAACCCGTAGCCGAACGGGCTCAGCAACGCCCCATCCCCAGGCAGCCAGGTGTAGCCGGCAAACCCCGAGTTCCACGCCCAGCCCGGCGCGAACCCGTTGCCGTTCGGGTACTGCCCGGCCAGCTGCGCGTTCGCCTCGCCCAGGTAGTTCGACCGCAGGCTCGAGAAGTCGTACAGGCCATCCTCCGCGGTCTTCTTGTCGAACTTCGCCGGTTTGGCATCACCCTCGTTCAGCGCCAGCTCACGCCCGCCCTTCACCATCCGGCCCTTCACCATCCGGCCCTTCGCCGCGCCGTCGCCGTCATCCGGCGTCACCGCCGCCTTGCCGTTGAACACCCGCAGCGTCCCATCGTCGGTGTCGAACGCATACAGGCCGTCCTGCAGCAGTTTGACCTTCTGCCCGTCCTGGTCCACCGAAAGGTCGTTCTGCTTATAAATCTGGTCGACCTCGACGTCCGCCTTGCCGCGCTGGAGCTCCACCTCGGTGTGCGTCAGGTCCGGCTTCACCAGCGTTACCGCGCTGTTCGCGTCCATCCGCAGGAACACCCCCGGCGTCAGCAGCATCTCCGCCTTGCCGTTGCCGGTCGTGAGGGTACCGCCCTCGGCCACGGCCGTCTTGCCCACGTTGGCCTTGTTCACGTCCTTGCCGTCGATCGCGACCTGCCCCTCGACGTAGTTCACGGTACCCGGCGCGGCCGGCGCGTTTTGCCCCGACACCATGCCGGCCGGCACCATCAGCGCAGCCAGCGAAAGTACAGCCTTCATGCTCGGCATGTCATTTTTCCTCACGTCCATAAGATGTGCGCCGGGAGGAAAGGTCTTCAAGCTCGACCATGCCCCCGCGACCGGGAACTGCGCGCGGTGGAAGCATCGTACCCCTACCGCCACGACTTCCGTCAAGCAATCGGGTTGGCTGCTGTCGGAACTTTCATCCCCTGATACTTTGAGCCCGGTCCGCAGGCCGAGGGCCATGCCCACGCGCCTGCTCAGCTCCGCCGGAGAAACCGATCCGCCGTCCGCAGGCCGAGGGCCATGATTGTCAGCGCCGGGTTTGAAGGCTGCGCTGTCGGAAATGTCGAGTTGTCGCTGATCCAGAGGTTCTCGATATCGTGCGACCGACCGTGCCCGTCCACCACCGAAGTCTCCGGGTCGTCTCCCATCCGGCACGTCCCCAGCTGGTGCGCGAACCGCTTCATCGTCCACAGATCCGTCGCGCCCGCGGCGTTCCAGATCGCCGTCATCAGCTCGGTCGCGTGCTCCATCATGCGCGTCTCGTTCTCGCCCGCCGAGAAATGTGCGAACGGCTTCGGCAGCCCGCGCCCGTCCAGCTCACTCGACAGCTCGATGTAATTGCTCTCATGCGGCAGGCAGTCCCCGTGCATCCCCATCCCCGCGATGTTGGGGTAGCACCGCAAATACCGCAGCAGATCGGCCCCCCACAACCCGCGCCCACGCGCAACCGACTCTGCCCAGGTCACCGGCAGGATGCCGTAGCTCTGGATCAGGTACCCGCTCGCGAACCCGTCGTGGTCCGCCCGCATCGGGTCCTCAGTGATCAGCGACGCCGGAAAGCCCTTGTACGGACGAGTGTCCTCCCCGAACGTTCCCCAAATCTGCACCGAAGGGTGCGCCATGAAGTTGCGCCCCACCTGCCCCGAGCTGTTCCCGAGCCCCAGCCGCAGCAGCAGCCGCGCCGACTCGATCGTCCCCGCGCATAGAAACACCGCCGCGCACATCTGCCGCTTGCGTACCCCGTCCTGCTCGTACACCACGGCAGTTACCCGGCCCTGCGCATCCTGCTCCAGATCCGTGACGAACGCCTCTGCCCGAATCTCCGCTCCCGCCCGCACCGCCGCCGGCAGGTACGTTACATCCATCGAAGCCTTGGCTCCGTTGCGGCAGCCCTGGTGGCAGTACCCCCGGTTCACGCACGCGGCCCGCTCCGGGTAGTCATGATCGGGCCCGGAGTAGGCCCCGCTCACCGCCGCCAGCGGTGCCGCCGAGCTCCGCACCCCCACCGCCTCGCACCCGCGCTGCATCAGCTGCGCCGGCGCATTCAAGGGCAGCGGGCGCAGCGGGTACTTGCGCTCCGGCTCCCACAGGTACTCCGCCGGGCCGGAAACCCCGATAAACCGCTCTACTTCCTGGTAGTACGGCACCAGGTCCTGGTAGCCGAGCGGCCAGTCCACCCCGACCCCAAACTCGCTCCGCAGCTTGAAGGACCGCGGCGCGGGCCGCGGCACGTACGCCCCCCAGTGCAGCGTCGACCCGCCCACGCCGATCCCGGAGTTGTTCTTCCCGAACGCCACCGCGTTCGCCCCGTCGGTGATCCGCTCGTCCAGCCAGTACAAGTAGCTTTGCGCCGTTTCATCGGATGCATACTCGTGCGGCTCCAAAAACGAGCCCGCCTCGATCGCCACCACCTTCAACCCCGCCCGCGCCAGCCGCGCCAGCACCGGAGCCCCTCCGGCCCCGGTCCCGATCACCACCGCATCCACGACGTCCTCGAGCCCATGCCGCCGCATCGGCGTCTTTGCATCCCGGGGCAGCCCGCCCTCGCGCCGCGCATCCTCGTAAGCCTGCTCCACTTCCGTCATGCCCCGCCCTTTCTGCTGCCGTTCGCGCTTGCCGCACAAAAACAGCGCCCGTTTCCGGGCGCATTCTGTGTTCTTCCGTACGTCCGCTTTCGTCCTGTCGCAGCAGAAGCGCTAGCGCCTACTCCCGTCGCTTGCTCTTCTTCACTTCCCAGCTCTCCACCGCGCCGAGCCCCCCCCGGTCCCCCCGCCAACCCCCCCGCTCAAACGCGAACC
>CAXUEU010000213.1:0-3166 GCA_964250195.1 uncultured Acidobacteriaceae bacterium | reverse complement strand
GCCCTGGAGAAAGCCGCGCCGGGTGACCGCGTCACCGGGGAGGTTGTTTTGCGGCAGAGCCTCCCACGGTTGGCGGGGGCTGCCGTCATCCTCGAAATCGTCGCAGCGGGCCCGTTCGGGTGCTGTCGTTTGGTGCGCGTCCTTGTGCATGTCCACTGTAGACGCGCGAAAACCGGGCGAAGATGCGCGCCCTCGCTCGTCCGATGCGAAGGCGCGTTCCCAACGTGAAAAGCTCAGGGTCGGTTCGCACCCCCGCAGTCCGCCCCGTCGGTGATGGCGGTGAGCTTCAGGTTCGACGAGGTGAGCGCGCGGCTGTAGCAGCGGCCCTCGGTGTCGGTCATCCTGTAGTCGGAGGTGCTGCCGGTGGTCCGGCTCGCGACCGCGCCGGCGGTGTTCAGGGTGTATGTGTCCGTCGAGCCCACCTGCTCCTCATTGCCGGTCGAGTAGATCTCGAACCCGTTCAAGAGCCTGCGCTCGTACTCGAAGTCCTGTTGAAAGGAATGCGCCGTGAACGAACCCGACCCGTCCGCGTTGGACGCCTGGTTGTAGTTGAGCGTGAACGGGTACGCGGTGTTGTGCTCGGTCTGCCGCACCACGCCGTCGCCCTCCTGCCGTGTGCTGACCTGCGCCGTGCTCAGCTGCGCGATGTCCTGCGAGTAGAACGCCTGGTTGAAGTCGATGAGCTGGTAGTTGCCGAAGTTGACCTGCTCCTCGATAGCGGTGCTGACGCGCCCATGCGAAGTGTCGACGTAGCCGGCCAGATTGAAGTGCCGCACCGAGCTCACCAGCGTCTTGCCGTGCGTGGTCCCGCTCGCGTCCACCGGTGCTTCGGCCTGGATGGCGGGCGTGGGCGCGGGGCCGAGCGTATTCACGGTGAGCGCGCCCGCGGTCTGCTTGCTGCCCCGGTCCAGGTACAAGAGCAGCGTCGCGGTCTCGCTGAAGGAGCCGGTGGTGTTGTAGACGCCGACCGCCACCGTATGCGGGTTACCGTCGGAGAGCTGCGCCGCGAACGGCGTCAGGTCCACGGTGTAGGGCCTGAAGTTGAGCGTCTGCACGCCCACCACCGGCTCCCACAGCGCCGGGTCGATGCCGCCGGTGTAGATCCACGGGAAGACCGGCGCGATCCCGGCCGGCGCGCCGTCCACGTAAATCTCGGTCTCGCGGAATCCCGTGCCGCCGGTGTTCTGGAGCGCCGCCGCGACCGAGTCGGGCGAGGAGGTGTACCAGAACTCGTCGCCGCCCTGCGACTGCGAGAACACTTCGAGGTACGCTCGCTCGACGTTGCGGGGCAGTGCGCTGAAAGTGTGGGTCAGGCGGTCGGCGGTGGTATTGACGCTCGTGATGCCGCCGGCCGGGTTGAGCGGCAGCACGGCATCGGGAACGGCGGGCGCGGGATTGGCCGGGTCGGCCGGATAGAACTGGAGCGAGGCCGATCCGGTGATGATTCCGTTGTAGTCGACCCCGCCGGAGACGCCGAAGAAGTTGCCGAGCGAGGCCAGCACCAGCTGCGGGCTCCCGAACATCGCGCTCAACTCGGTGATATCCCGCTCTACATGCCACGACGGGCTGAGCGCGGCTCGCGGCTCCGCCGTGGTCCCGAAGTAGACGTTCGCGCCGCCGATGTAGACCGAGCCGGTCCGGTCGAACTGCCGCCCGGCGGAGACGTTGAAGTCCGCGTTGAAGACCACCTTGGCCCAGGGGCCGGGGCAGTCCGCCGGCGGGGTGAAGGTGAAGTGCTTGTCGTCGTAATTAATGAACTGCTGGCCGGTGAACAGCGGCACGACGCAGGGCGTAGCGGCGGGGCGCGGGACCGGCGGCTCCGCGGTGGCGGGGTTGGAGGAGCCGAGAGTGAGCGTTTGGGCGGATGCGGCTAGAGTTGGGGCGAGAAGCAGGATGGGCAAGCAGGTAGAAAAGCGCACGGGCAAGTGCCTCCGGACAGGATGGAAGCCAGCATACGCGGGAAATCGTCCGGCTTTCAGGCATATTGCTTTGAGCCGGTCACCGGTTTAAGCTGGCTCAAGCTAGGCGGAGAATTCGATGCTGCAGATAGGCGCTTTCAACGCAAAGAATACTTTCGGCAACCTGCTTGACCGGGTCGAGAACGGCGAGGAGGTGCTGATCACACGGCACGGCAAGCCAGTCGCACGGCTGGTGCGGCCCGCGCCGGAAAAAGTGCCTGAGGGGAAGGCGCCCGAGGTCAGCGAGACCATGGCCGCGTTCGCCGAGATTCGCGCGCTTTCGAAACGCCTGAACCTGGGTCCGTTCGATTGGGAAAAATACAAAGAGTGGCGCGATGAGGGACGGCGTTGAGCTTCGTTCTCGATGCCTCACCACACTCGCGCTGCTGTACGGGGAAGAAACGGACGTCAACCTTGATCGAGTGGAAAGAGGGATCGACTCGGGCAAGGCAGTAGTTCCGCAGCTGTGGCATATCGAGATCGCAAACGCGATGCTGACGGGCATTCGCCGTGGCAGCCTGACTCTGGACAATGCGGAGCAATACTTTGTTATGCTTCGGCGCTCCATGATCACCGTGGACCGTGAGACGCTCACGCGAGCCTGGACCGACACGCTGGAACTGGGCGCGAAGCACCGGTTGACCGGCTACGACGCCGCGTACCTGGAACTTGCGGTCCGCAGGCGAGTGGCGTTGGCCACTCTGGACAAGCAGCCGGCGCGCGCCGCAGAGGCCGAGCACATACCTTTGTTCTGGAGCTGACACATGCGCCTTGCATCCATTCCCGCCTTCGTGGTATCCCAGTAACAGTTCAAGTTTGATCTCCCGGGTTCCCCGGGGGACGAGCCTGGATTTCATGAAGAGTGGTTGAGGGACGGGCCCTGTGACGCCACGACAACCGGCCGGAGCAACTTCGGACATCGGTGTCAACTCTCTCCTGAAGGCCTAGAGTCTGAGGGGAACATGAGATTCGGGGTGCTCGAGCGGTTCGCCGTTCGCCATCTCGCGAAACTCCAGCTTTGCAGCGCGTACGTGTGGTCCACAGGTCGCCCGTTCCACCAGCCTCTCTCGAGAACCGTGCGAGGGTCTGATGGCAGAAGCATACGAACTCCGATGTCGCGAGTGCGCCAAGCGCTTCGACAATGCGCCGTTGTCGATGTGCGACGAGTGTTTTTCCCCGCTCGAGGTCTTCGTCGACCTCGGCATCGC
>CAXUEU010000212.1:0-3325 GCA_964250195.1 uncultured Acidobacteriaceae bacterium | reverse complement strand
GCCCAGCGCCGTGGTCTCCAGTTGCGCCGGCCGGCGCACCGGGATCCCGCACAGGTCCGCCTGGAACTGCATCAGCAAACCGTTTGCCGCCGCGCCGCCGTCCACCCGCAGCTCCCTGAAGGTAGAGCCCGAATCCCGCTCCATCGCCTGCATGACGTCCGCGACCTGGAAGGCGATGCTCTCGAGCGCGGCCCGGGCAATGTGCCCCGCCTCCGTCGCCCGTCCCAGCCCGATCACCAAACCGGTCGCGTGCGGGTCCCAGTGGGGCGCGCCCAGCCCCGTGAACGCCGGGACGAAAACCACGCCGCCCGCATCGCCGACCGACGCGGCGAGCTGCTCCACCTCGGCCGAGGAGCCGAAAAACCGCATCTTGTCCCGAAGCCACTGCACGACCGCGCCGCCGACGAAAACGCTGCCTTCAAGCGCGTATTCGAGCCCGCCGCCGGCGGTCGCGGCCATCGTCGTGATGAGCCGCTCGCTCGACAGGCGAAATTCGCCGCCTAAGTGCCGCAGCAGAAAACAGCCCGTTCCGTAGGTGTTCTTCGCCGCGCCCGGCTCCGTGCACAGCTGGCCGAAGAGCGCCGCCTGCTGGTCCCCGGCGATGCCCGCGATTTCCATCTTGAGCGAACAGACGCCCAGTGGCTCGCTCGAGCCCACCACCTCCGGCAGCATCGCCTCCGGCACGCCGAACAGGCGCAGCAGCTCCGGGTCCCATCGATCCTCGACGATGTCGTACAGCAGCGTCCGGCTCGCGTTGGTGCGGTCGGTGACGTGCCGCCCGCCGCCGGACAGGTTCCACACGAGCCAGCTGTCGACGGTGCCGAAGCACAACCGCCCGGCCTCCGCATCCGCCCTCGCGCCCGCGACGTTTTCCAAAATCCAGGCTGTTTTCGTCGCCGAAAAGTAAGGGTCCAGTACCAGCCCCGTCTTGCGCCGGACCGCCTCTTCCGCCCCGTCGGCCCGCAAGCGCTCGCACAAAGCGGCTCCGCGCCGGTCCTGCCACACGATAGCGTTGTACACGGGCCGGCCCGTCGCGCGCTCCCAAACCAGCGTCGTTTCCCGCTGGTTTGCGATGCCGAGGCCGGCGACCTCGCGCGCATTCACCCGGCTCAGGACCTCGCCCGCGGCTTCCATCTGCGTGCGCAGGATCGCGCCGGGGTCCTGCTCCACCCAGCCCGTGCGCGGGTAAATCTGCGGCAGCTCCCGCTGCGCGATCGCGGCGACGCGCCCGTCCCGCTCGAACAGGACCGCGCGCGAGCTCGTCGTTCCCTGATCGAGGGCCAGCACAAAACGCATCGGGTGGGCAGCCTCCAAAGCTCTTCGAGCTCGCCGCCCAGTAAACGCTCGCGAAGGCCGCCCCGTCAATGGAGGTCGAGCTGGACCTTGTCCGCGTAGCACCAACCCCAGTCCTCGCCCGGCTCGGCCGAGCGCATCACCGGGTGGCGGGACGCCTCGTAGTGCGCGGCCGCGTGCTTGTTCGGGGAGCTGTCGCAGCAGCCCACGTGGCCGCAGACCAGGCACATACGCAGGTGTACCCAAGGGTCGCCGCTGCGCAGGCACTCCTCGCAGCCCTCGGTTTCAGGCTTTACGTCGCGGATTCGGTCGAGATGGGAACAGGCGGCCATGAATCTCCTTCCGTGCGCTCCGAGGTGAGCTCGGGCACGTGTGCGTGAACCTTCAACAGCGCCGTAAACAGCCCCGGAACGCGCCGCAGCAGGCCCAGGGCGGCATGCGTCCCGAGCGGGTGCGCGCCCACGCCGAGCAGCGCCCGGCCCATCAGGCGGGGCAGACGCATCAGCCGGCGGTGCTCCCGCTCGTAGCCGGTCAGATCGCCTGCCCCAAGCGCCCGGCCCAGGGCCAGCGCCTGCGCGAGCCCGAGCGAAAGCCCGTCGCCGGTGATCGCGTCCACGCTTCCCGAGGCATCGCCGACCAGCGCGAAGTTGTCCCGCTGCACCGCCCGCAGCCGCCGGTCAACCGTGACCGCCCCGCGCGCGCCGCTCGACGGCTCGGCCCCTTTCAGGAGGCAGCGCAGGGAAGGAAACAGTCTCAGTGCCGCGTCCATCCCCGCCTGTCTCGCCGCGGAAACGACCGCGATGCCCACCCGGTCCGGCCCCACCGGCGTCACATAAGCCTGGGCGGCGCGGCCCCAATGCACCTCGACGAACCCCGGCACCGCCACGCCGCGCCCGAGCTGAAAATGCTGCCGCATTGCCCAGCGCCGGGAGCGGATCGCGCCGGCCTCCAGCCCCGCCGCGGCGCGTGTGCCCGACTGCAGCCCGTCCGCGCCCACGACGAACCCCGGCGCGCGCGTCCCCCCGTCGCTCAGCCGCACGCGGCTATGCGCTTGCAGACGCGCGCTGTGCGGGGTAATGCGCGCGCCCGCGGCTTCGGCTCTTCGCCGCAACAGGTCGTAGAGGGCGGTGCGGCGCAGCCCGATCGCGCCGGCTCGGAAGCAGGCCCGGGCACTCCTGCCTTCATGATGAAAAGCGATGCCCGCGAACGGAAAGCCGTATGCCTCAAGCTCCCCCCGCTCGATGCCCAGCTCACCCAGCGCCGCAACCGCCCCCGGCAGCAGGCCCTCCCCGCAGCACTTATCGATCGGACCGGCGAGCGGGCCGGCGAGCGGTTCAGCGACCTCGACCGAGAGCCCCGCCCGGGCCGCCGCGATCGCTGTCGCCAGTCCGGCAGGTCCGCCGCCGATCACGAGAACGTCCATGGCCATGCACACAAGCTTACTCGGGCGAGTACGCGCTTACTGCGCTTCGAGTTCGCTCAAGAGCACCCTGGCCTTGGTGTTGAGCGTCTGCGCGCCGTCCAGGTCGCTCTCCGCGGCAGCTTCCCGGGCGCGCTTGAGAAAGACCTGCACCTGCATCCGCACTGACGCGGCTTCCTCGGAGGCAGTCTGCTTGAGCCTTTGCAGCCGCGCTTCCAGCGAATCGGTTTCCTCGATCGTCTTCAGCTTCGCCGGCCGGCTGATCGCGGTTCCGGTCGAAAGCTGACCGAGGGCGGGCGCCGCCTCCTCCGCCGCGGAGGAGTTAGGGGACTGCGCCAGCGGTCCCGGCACCGCTCCTTCCGTGCCCCCGGCCGGCTTCGCGGTTTGCGCGGCGGCCGGTACCGCCTTGCCCGCGGCAGGCTGAGCCGGCGCGTTTGCATCCACGATGGCGGGCTTTGTTGGCTTGCGCGGCTTGCGCCGCAGCCTCTGCCTAGCCGGCAGGGCGGCGGGCGCGGGCTGGTCCGGCTGCGAGGGCTGCACGTTGGTCGGTTTCGCCTGGGGCGGAATGGACGGCAAGGGCGTAACGACGGTGATGGGAGCGGGCGCGGCGGG
>CAXUEU010000211.1:0-3337 GCA_964250195.1 uncultured Acidobacteriaceae bacterium | reverse complement strand
GTGCAGGATGGTCGCCGCGAAGACCGGCAGCAGCGCGACCGAGCCGCCCAGCAGCACCGCGAACAGGTCCAGCGAGATCGACCCCAGCAGTACCTCGGTCCGGAACACGTAGCGCACCCCGGCCAGCAGCACCTCCGCGGAGACCGCTTTCCGCTCCAGGCGCCCCACCCGCACCCGCAGCATGCCGACCAGAACCAGATACCAGCCGAGCGTGAACAGCGTGAAAACGTAGACCAGGCCGCTCCCCGCCAAACGCCCCGGCCCCAGGCGCATGGTGTAGAGCAGGCCGCCGATCGAAGGGCCCGCCACCGTCGCGATCTGGAAGATCGTCGCGCCCCAGGTCACGGCATTGACGAAGTTTTCCTTCGAGACCAGGCTCGGGATCAACGCCGACGATGCCGGCCCGGAAAATGCCCGGCCCAGCCCGACCGCGAACAGAATCGCGTAGATCGGGTATACCCCGCGCGGCGCTCCCGCCCAGGCGTAGGCAATCAGCGCCGTCGTGCACACCGCTTGGAGCGCGTAGCACACCAGCACCACCTGCCGGCGGTCGAACCGGTCCGCCACGTGCCCGGCGGGCAGGAGAAACAGCAGCCCCGGCAGGAACAGCGCAAGCCCGGTATACCCGAGGTCGAGCGCGCGATGGGTGATTTGGTACACCTGCCAGGCCACCGCCAGAGCCTGAGCCTCCGCGCCGATGACCACCGCGCACCGCGCCGCCTGATAAAGCTTGAAATCCCTCGACGCAAACGCCGCGACGCTTTCCCGCAAACTGACCGCCATCGCCTTCCTGTTCCGCCGCACCCGGCTCTCAGGGCCAAGCATCTCATACGGCATGGCAGATGAGCGCAGACCATCCGTCAGCGGCCCCATCGAGCGAGGGATTCGCGCGGTGTCCCGCATGGAACGCAAACACGAGGACGATGCCACCGGCGTCGAACGCTTCGCGAGCGCCGTCGCCACCTTCGCGGGCAGCAAGGTTTCCCTCGCTTTCCACTTTTTGTTTCTGGGCGGCTGGCTGCTCGTCAATACGCGTCAGTTCCCCGGCATCCGACCCTTCGACCCGTACCCATTTTCGCTTCTATCGTCCACTGTCTCGTGCGAGGGCGTGCTGCTCACCCTGTTTGTGCTCTTCCGCCAGAATGCCGCTCAGCGGCGCGCCGACCACTTCGAGCAGCTCAACCTCCAGGTCGACCTGCTCACCGAGAAAGAGGTCACAAAGGCGCTTCAACTGCTGCGCGCCGTCTGTATCAAGCTCGAAATCCCCGAGCCGCTCGGCGACGCGGAGCTTTCCGAGATGAGCCAGGTCACCTCAGTCGGGTCCATGGCCGACCGCATCCTGGAGGAAATGGACCCCAGGGAGTAAGGTTTGCCGGATGCCTTTCCCGCCGCCGCCCTCCTATAATCCTGTTGACCCCTTCGGGTCAGGGAGAGTAGGCGATGTTTTTGCAAACGGGCTTGACCTTGGAAAGCGCATTGAAAGAGCAGCTCGAGAAGCAGTATGGTGTCGTACTCGCGAGCCGGGAAGAATGGGACCACCGCTACAAGCTGGACTTTATCGTTTATGCAATGGCACATATGAACCGGATACCGGCGACCGGCGTTCAAGTGACTCAAAAGCTCGACGATATGGGAAAAATAAGTGAATTTCTAAGCGCCAATCAAACCGCTTCCCGTGTCGCCGACCGGATCGTCTATCTGGAGATAGAAAGCGGATTCGACGAGAAGCATGTCGGGGAGTCCGTTTTCGCCCTGTTGCGGCAAATCCAGTTGGACCAAAACATACGCGGAGTGGAGACGGTTTATGTCCGCCTTTGCTCGGACCTCACTTACCGCATCGAGAATTTACGCAAGCACGTCGAGGCTTATGTGCAGGAAAAGAAGGCCGCGGTCAAACCGGCGGTGGCCATCGACAGCCACGCCCTGGCCCAGGCGATGCGCGGCGAGAAACCTATCGTCGCGCCGCCGAAAGAAGCCGTCGAAGCCGTCATGACCAATTACAGCCCCGGTAAAGGAATAGGTTTCGCCACCACCAAGAACAGCGAAGTTTTCTTTATTCATATTTCAAATATCGTGGACCCCTCTCTCCGGGAAAGATTGATCGCCTATTCCGGGACGAACGACGTCAAACTCGACCAGCCTGTCGCATTCAGGAACGGCGGCAGAACCAGGCCCGACGCGCGCTATCCGGAGGCGTTTGAAATCGTCGCTCTGGGTTGACCGCTGTCTCTTCATGCGCGCGCCGGCTGAGCGTGTCTTTACTGGAGGACAGGCACCTCGACTCAGGCCTTATCGCGATGCACGACCCTACCCGCGCACACCGTCCAGCGCACCTTGCCCCGCAGCTCCCACCCATCGAACGGCGAGTTCTTCGACTTACTCGCCGAACCTGCAGCCGAGTAAGTCCAGCTCGCAGCCGGGTCGAACACGACCAGGTCCCCGGGCGCGCCCTCGGCCAGCGAGCCCCCGGTGAGCCCGAGCACCCGCGCCGGTTCCGCGCTCAACAGCGCCAGTACCCGGCCGAGCGGCATTCCATGCTCCCCGTGGAGCACCCGCAGCGCCAGGCCCAGCGCGGTCTCGAGGCCGGTGACCCCGTTCGGTGCCCGTTCGAACTCCTGCTCCTTCTCCCACGCGGCGTGCGGCGCATGGTCGGTCGCGATGCAATCGACCGTCCCGTCCAGCAGCCCTTCAATCATCGCCGCCCGGTCCCGCTCGGCCCTTAGCGGCGGGTTCATCTTCGCGAGCGTGTTGTAGCCTCGGACCGCTTGCTCGTTCAGCGTGAAATGGTGCGGCGCGACCTCGCAGGTCACCCCGAGCCCTTCCCGCTTGGCCGCCCGGATCGCGTCGAGCGCCCGTGCCGTGGATACGTGCTGCACGTGCAAACACGCTTCAATGCCCTCGGCCCGCAGCTCCCGAACCAGACGGATGTCCCGCTCGACGAGCCCTGACTCCGCCTCGACCGGCATCCCGCGCAGACCCATTCTGAAGGCGAGCGCGCCCGCGTTCATCGACGCGCCGGCGGTCTGGCGCGTGTCCTCGGCATGCTGCACCACCGGCAGGCCCGCGGCGGCCCCGGCCCGCAGCGCCGCCCGCATCACCGCGTCCTCCAGCACCGGCTTGCCGTCGTCGGAAACAGCGAACGCCCCCGCCGCCTTGAGTGCGGCATAGTCCGTGATCGCCGCGCCCAGGCTCCCCACCGTCGCCGCGCCCACCGGCAGCACCCGCACGGCCGCGCCGCGCTCCGGTGCCTGCACCCACCGCACCCACTCCGGGGTGTCCATCACCGGGCTGGTGTTAGGCATCGCGCACACGGTGGTGAACCCGCCCGCCCCCGCCG
>CAXUEU010000210.1:0-3427 GCA_964250195.1 uncultured Acidobacteriaceae bacterium | reverse complement strand
CCCTTGCCTCCCCCCGCCACGGCACCTCGTGCTTGTGCGCCTCCCAATAGCTGAGCGAGCGGGCCGCCCAGCGCATCGTCAGCTCCAGCGAGGCGCGGGCGCGCGCCTCGTCCGCCGGGTACTCCAGGCACTCGTCGAAGGCCATCGCGATATCAGAGCCCAGCGCCAGCTGCACGGCCATCGAGTGCTCCGGCGAGAACATGTGCTGGGAGCCGTCAAGGTGGGAGCGAAATCGGACCCCCTCCTCGGTGATCTTGCGCAGGTCGGCGAGTGAAAAAACCTGGTAGCCGCCGGAGTCGGTGAGGATGGGCCGGTCCCAGCTCATGAAGCGATGAAGCCCGCCCATGCGGCGGATCGCCTCGTGCCCGGGGCGGAGATAGAGGTGGTAAGTATTGCCGAGAATGACGTGAGCGCCGGGCGCTTCCCCATCCGCCTCGCCGAGGGTTTCGAGCACGTCCTGCGGGACGGCCTTGACCGTCGCGGCCGTGCCGACCGGCATGAAGACGGGCGTCTCGACCGTGCCATGGGGCAGGTGCAGGCGGCCTCGGCGGCCCGGCGCATGGTTGGAGAAGACCTCGAAGCGGAGCGCCATGCGGCCAGTCTACCGGGCACTCCCCAGACATTCCCCAGGCGCGCCGGCTCTGCTACACTCAAGGCTGTTCCGCGCGCCGCCTCACCAGGAGCGAGCCTTTCCACGCGGAGCAGCCACGAGTCGGGGAGTGGCTCAGCCTGGTAGAGCACCTGGTTCGGGACCAGGGGGTCGGAGGTTCAAATCCTCTCTCCCCGACCAATTTTCTTTCCAAAAACTTCATCGCTTCCGAAACGCGGGCTCCCGCACATCGCTGCGTCCGTCGTCGCAGGTGTCCGAAAATGGACACCCCTGTCCGGTTCCGGACGGTTTTACGCGCGGGGCGGTGCAAGCGCGCTTGTGGAATGAACGGCTTACGCACATTCCGATTTGGCTGCTGAAGTGCTCCAGTGCTCCCTTGTACAGCGTCGGGCTCGCTGCCCGGCAGGACGCACAGGAGCCGCCATGCCCGCCCACCTAGCGCTTGCCCTTTTCGACTTTGCCCGGACCCTGTTGCAGGACCTGCGCTACACCCTGCGCCAGCTCCGGCAGGCCCCGGTCTACGCCCTCACCGCGATCCTGACGCTCGCGCTCGGCCTGGGCGCGGCCACGGCGATGCTGGCTATCGTGGACTCCGTGCTGGTGCGTCCCGTGGCCCTGCCGCATGCGGAGCGGCTGGTGACACTCAGCACCACAGAGGACGGCAGGAAAGCGACGACCTTCTATCCGGAAGACGTCGAGGCACTCGGGGCAAAAGTGAAGAGCTTCGCATCCCTGGCCGCCTATCGCAGCTTTTTGGCACCTGTGATGACATCGGCCGGGACGCGAATAGCCGTGGACCACACCGTGCTGCCCGGCTTCTTTGACGTCCCGGCCGTCGCGGCCAGGCGAGGTCGGCTGCCCTCCGCAAATGACCGGAGCACATCCTGGGCAGTCGTAAGCGATGCGTTCTGGCGCGACACCCTACAGAGCGACCCGCACACGGTCGGCTTGCGCATCACCATTGAGGGACGGCCACTGACGGTCGTCGCAATTCTTCCGCCCGGCTTCAAGTTTCCCGATTCGATGAGCGGGCCGGTCGTCTTTACACCGCTAATTCTCGATGGGGAAGGCAAAGACGCGAACGGCTTCAACGGCGATTCCGATATAGTCGCCCGCCTCAGGCCGGGCGTCACGCCCGCGGCGGCCCTGGCTGAAGCTAAAGCCGTCTATGCGCACCTGCCGCCTCGCAAGGGCCACAAGCGGAAGCCGCTCATCTTCACCCCCTATCGCGACACCGTCGTCGGCGACATACGACCGGCGCTGTTCGCCTTGCTGGGCGCTTGCGCCGTACTCCTCACGATTGCCTGCGCGAACTCCGCGAACCTGCAGATCGCGCGCGCGATGCAACGCCTGCCCGAGATCGCCATGCGGGCCGCGCTGGGCGCGACGCGGAGGCGGCTGTTCCGGCAGCTCGTGACGGAAAGCGTCGCGGTCTCCATGCTCGGCGCGGGTCTCGGCCTCCTCTTCGCGTCCGCGATGCTCGGAGGGATACGCGCGACCTACGGGCCGCGGTTCGCCCGCTTCGACGAACTCACCATCCACCCGGCAGCGTTTGCCGCATGCACGCTTCTCGCCGTCTTGACCGGGGTTTTCGCCGCGCTTGCCCCGGCCTGGACCGCCATGCGCGCGGCGACCGGCAACCCGCTCTCCCAAGGCACGCGCGTCACCCGGCGCTCGCGTCTGAGCGGCGCGCTGGTTGCCGCCGAGGTCGCGCTGACCTGCACGCTGATGGTGGCGGCGGGCTTGTTTCTGCGCACCTTCCTCGCCCTGGAGCGAACTCCGCTCGGCTTCGACCCGCGCCACGTCACGGAGTTGGCGCTGATGCCCGTCAACCCGAAGGAGGACACCGCGGCCCTGAAGCAGACGCATGCGCGCATCCTGGAAAGACTCGGGACCCTGCCCGGCATCACGTCTGCGGCTGCGGAGCTATCCCTGCCGTTCTCCAATTTCAATCTGATCGCCGAAGCCGGCTTGAAGTTTCCTGGCCGCCCCCCGAACAAGGGCGACCAGAGCGTCGTTTCCCTGCTCAGCCCCGATTACATGCGGACCCTCGGCGTTCCTCTCATCAGCGGTCGCGGCTTCCTCCCGAGCGACAACGCGGGGTCGCAAACGGTCGGCCTGGTCAACGAGGCTTTTGCGCGGCGCTTCTTCCAAGGCCGAAGAGCTGTCGGCGCGTCGGTGGAGTTCGCGCTCGACAGCACCGACAGCACAGACAACCGCTTCCTGAAGACCCCGATCGCCGTGGTCGGCGTGCTGCCGGACCAACCCGGTAGCGCTCTCAGCGACGAGGCCTTACCCACACTCTTCCTGCCGTATGCGCAGTTCCCGGCCACCGCGCACCTTGCGCACTTCGCCTTTGGCATTTCGCCCCAGTTCGCCGTGCGCTCCTCCCTCCCGCAGGCCGTGCTGGAGCGCGAGATCCGCGCCGCGCTCAAGGAGGCCGCGCCGGACATGGCGGAGATGCAGATCGGGTCCATGGAGGCCAACATCGCCGCCTCGCTCACCCGGCAGAAGCTGGCGCTGCGGCTCGCGGGCGGGTTCGGGCTGCTTGCGCTTACGCTGGCCGGGGTGGGCATTTACGGGGTACTCGCGTCGTCGGTCGCCCAACGGACGCGGGAGATCGGCATTCGCATGGCGCTGGGGTCCTCGCGCGGGGCGGCCATGGGGCTGGTGCTGCGGCAGGCCGGCGCGATGGCGATGCTCGGGCTCGGGGCGGGCTTGCTGTGCGCGTGGCCCGCGGGGCGGGCGGTCAAAGCGTTCCTGTTCGGGGTCGCGCCGCTCGACCCGCTCACCCTCCTGCTCACCTCGGCTTTGCTC
>CAXUEU010000209.1:0-3479 GCA_964250195.1 uncultured Acidobacteriaceae bacterium | reverse complement strand
GACGAGGACCGGGCGGCGGCGGCCCGGGCGGCGGCGGCGGCGGCTCAGGGCGTCGCTACAACCTGAACTTCAATGTCCAGGCGCTCAACCTGCTCAACATCATCAACTACGCCCCGCCCACCGGCACCATCGACTCGCCCACCTTCGGCCGGTCCAACGCGCTTGCCGGGCAGATCTTCTCCTCGCCGAACGGGTCTGCTTCGCGGCGGGTCTTTCTGCAGGCCACATTTTCTTTCTAAGCGGGTGAAAGCGAATTTTGACGCCCAAACCTCACCCTCGTACTCTCTTACCTATGCGCATCCGCCCACTTCACTCCTGTTGGAAACGCCTGCGGTAGGGAGTGCCTCGACGCTTCCCTGCCCGCCGAATCAGGCGGGCTTTTCCATTTTCTCGACAAGAAGGACCCTACGATGCCCGAAGTGAAGGAAACCAAAGCCCAGCGCGTGGAGCGCCTCAAGGTGGAGACCAACGCCTGGGAGCAGTTCGATGAGGTGCGCCGGTTCGCGCGCGAGGGCCGCGCGAGCGTGCTGCCGGACTGGGCGAGCGTGTACTTCAAATGGTGGGGCGTGTACACCCAGGGTGACGGAGCGGGGGTGACCGGCGGCAAGGCCGGCGAGGGGCTCCAAAGCGCCTACTTCATGATGCGCATCATCGCCCCGGCGGGACAGCTGACCGTCGCGCAGATGCGGACGGTCGCGGAGTTGACTAAGCGGTACGCGCGCAACCAGGCCGACATCACCGTCCGGCAGAATATTCAGCTGCACTGGCTGACCATCGAGAGCCTGCCGGAGGTGGTGGACGCGCTCGACAAGGTGGGCCTGTCGCCCAAGGGCGCGTGCGGCGACGTGGCGCGCAACGTGACCGCCTGCCCGGTTGCGGGCGTGGATGGGCACGAGCTGTTCGACACCTCCTCGGTCGCGCTGGCGATCGCGAGCGACCTGATCGCCAATCAGGAATTCTACAATCTTCCGCGCAAGTTCAAGATTTCCGTGACCGGCTGCCCGATCTGGTGCTCGTACCCGGAGATCAACGACATCGGCCTGACCGCGACCCTGCGCGACGGGGAAAAGGGGTTCAGTCTGCGTGTCGGCGGAGGCTTGTCGAACGAGCCGCACATGGCCTTGAAACTGGACTGCTGGGTGCCGGAGGACCGCGCGTTCGCGGTCGCCCGGGCCATCGCGGAGATCTTTCGCGACCAGCAGGGCCTACGCCAAAGCCGCGATCGCGCGCGGCTGAAGTACCTGTTCATGAAGGAAGGCTGGACGGCGGAGTCGTTCCTTGCCGAGCTGAACAGCCGTCTCGGCGAGCCGCTGCCGGCCGCTGTCCCGGAGACCATCCCGGACGACGTCCTGCGTGACCACGTCGGCATCCACCCGCAGCGGCAGCCCGGTCTCAGCTACGTGGGCGCGTCCGTGCTGCGCGGGCGCATGACCGGCGACCAGATGGCCGCGGTCGCCGACCTGGCGGAGCGCTATGGGTCGAACCACCTGCGCACCACGGTCGGGCAGAACCTGCTCTTCATCGACATCCCGACTGAGCGCGCGGGGGAGTTCGCGCGGGAGCTCGGCGCGCACGGGATCAAGGTCGAAGGCTCGCAGTTTTGGCGCGGCGCGGTGGCCTGCACGGGCACCGAGTTCTGCAAGCTGGCCATCACCGAGACGAAGGGTTTTACCCGTTGGCTGGTGGACGAGCTGGAGGAGCGCGTGCCCGAGTTCGACCAGCAGCTGCGCCTGCACGTGACGGGCTGCCCCAACTCCTGCGGCCAGCACTGGATCGCGGACATCGGCATCGAGGGTAAGAAGATCAAGCACGAAGGGCGGCTGGTGGACGCGTACTACTTCTGCGTCGGCGGTTCGGTGGGGCAGTACGCGGGCGCGGCAAGGCCTGTCGGGTATCGCATCCCGGCGACCGAGGTTCCGGAAGCGATCGAGCGGCTGCTCAAAACCTACCAGGGCAAGCGCCTGGGCGAGGGCGAAACGCTGCGCGCGTACTTTGCCCGGCACTCCAATGACGAGCTGCGCGCGCAACTCGCGGGCGAGCAGGTAACGCCGGTCGAGCGCGATGCGGGCGGCGCGCCCCAGACCGTCTCGGCGGATATGTAGATGAGCCTGCTGCCTGTCTTCCTGAAGCTCGACGGCAAGCCCTGCCTGGTGGTGGGCGCGGGCGAGGTCGCGACCGGCAAGATTGAGAGCCTGGTCGCGAGCGATGCTGTCGTGACCGTGGTCGCGCCCTGGGGCAAGCCCGAGGTCGAGCGCCTGGCACAGCGCGGGGCCATTGCCTGGCACCGGCGTGAGTTTGCGGACGACGACATCGACGGGCAGTTCCTCGTGATCGCGGGCACAAACGTCACGCCCGTCAACCGGCATGTCTACCGGCTCTGCAATGCCGCCGGCAAGCCGTGCAACGCGGTCGACGACATCCCGCACTGCGACTTTTTCTACGGCTGCGTCGTGAGCCGAGGCGACTTGCAGATCGCGATTTCGACCGCCGGGGAAAGCCCCTCGACGGCGCAGAAGCTGAAGCGCGAGATCGACGCGGCGCTGCCGCACGATCTGGGACCCTGGCTGCATACGCTCGGCAAGCTGCGGCGGGAGGTGCTGGCCGCGTACCCGGCGAGCGAGGAGCGCAAGTCGCTTTTGGGGCTGCTCGGCGGTCGGCCGGTGTGCGAGTCGCAAAGCTGCCCCTCGCGGAGGCTGGCGCTGCCGCACGAGCATCTTCAGTCGCTGATGGGCACCGCGCCCAAGCCGCACATGCCGCAATCTCGGCACCCTATCGAGGACACCCCCGGCACGGTGATGCTGGTGGGCGCGGGCCCGGGCGACCCCGACCTGCTCACCGTCAAGGCCGCCCGGCTGCTCGCCTCGGCGGAGCTGCTGCTGCACGACGACCTGGTGCCTCAGGCGATCGTCGACCTGGCCCCGGAAAACGCGGAGGTCGTCAGCGTGGGCAAGCGTTGCGGGCGCGCTTCCGTTACACAGGAGCGGATCCACGAACTGATGATCGCGGGCGCGCGCGCCGGGCGGGCGGTGGTGCGGCTCAAGTCCGGCGACCCGCTGCTGTTCGGCCGGGCGGGCGAGGAAATGGATGCGCTGCGAGCGGCGGGGGTGCCGTTCGAGGTGGTCGCGGGCGTCACCGCGGCTTCCGCGGCCGCGGCGGCCCTGCCCTGCTCGCTCACCGATCGCCGCGCCGCGTCCTCAATCCTGCTCTCCACAGGCCATCACGCACCGGATGAAGCCTCCAATACTGAACCCACGCGGGTCGTCTACATGCCCGGCCGCGACCTGACCCCGATCGCCCGGGAGTGGCGCGAGGCCGGACTGCCGAACGACTACCCTTGCGTGCTCGTTTCACACGCAGGCCGGCCGGAGCAGCAGGTGACCCGGACGACGCTGGGTCTGCTGCACGCCACCGCCCCCGGGCCCGCGCCGATGCTGCTGCTGGGGGGCGAGGTGTTCCGGGGGCGGTGGCGTGCAGCAGAC
>CAXUEU010000208.1:0-3588 GCA_964250195.1 uncultured Acidobacteriaceae bacterium | reverse complement strand
CCCCGCGTCCGCATCGCCCCTTCCCCCACCGGCGACCCGCACGTCGGCACCGCCTACATCGCCCTGCTCAATCAGCTCTTCGCCGCCCAGCGCGGGGGCAAGTTCATCCTCCGCATCGAGGACACCGACCGCACCCGCTACGTTCCCACCTCCGAGCAGATGATCTTCGACTCCCTCCGCCACCTCGGCCTCCGGTGGGACGAGGGCCCCGACGTCGGCGGCCCGGCCGGCCCCTACCGCCAGTCCGAGCGAACCGAGATCTACCGTGAACATGCCGAGCTCCTCCTCAAGACCGGCCACGCCTACCGCGCCTTCGAGACCCCGGAAGAGCTCGAAGCCGAGCGCAAGGCCCAAACCGCCGCCAAGCTCCCGCCCAAGTACCGGGGCCGCTCCCGCCACCTGTCGCCTGAAGCAATCGAAGCCGAACTGGCCGCGAACAAGCCTTACACCGTACGCCTCAAAGTTCCCGAAACCGGCGCGACCGCGTTTCGCGACGAGCTCCGCGGCGCGATCACCTTCGACCACGCCAACGTCGACGATCAGGTCCTGCTCAAATCCGACGGCTTTCCCACTTACCACCTCGCCAACGTCGTCGACGACCACCTGATGGGGATCACCGACGTCATTCGGGCCGAGGAGTGGATCAGCTCCACCCCCAAGCACGTGCTGCTCTATCAGGCCTTCGGCTGGGAGCAGCCCCGCTTCTGGCACATGCCCCTGCTCCGCAACACCGACAAATCCAAAATTTCCAAGCGCAAAAACCCCGTCTCTCTCAACTACTACCGCGACTCCGGCTTCCTTCCTGAAGCCATGCTCAACTTTCTCGGCCTCATGGGCGGCGGCATGGCCCAGCTCACCGAAGCGGAGATTGTGAACGCGGCGCTTAGTACCAAGGAGTCCGACCTGTTTACCTTCGAGGACATGCGCGAACGCTTCGACTTCGCCCGCATCTCGCTCGGCGGCCCGGTCTTCGACCTCGCCAAGCTCCGCTGGATGAACGGCGAGTACATCCGCAAACTCGCGCCGGAGGATTTCTACGCCCGCCTGCGCGAAACCGTCTTTTCCGACGCATACCTCCAAGCCATCGCCCCGCTGGTCCAGACGCGCATCGAGACCCTCGGCGGCTTCGGCAATCTCACGGACTTCTTCTTCAAAGATCCAGTCCTCCCGTCCGAACAAGCCTGGCTCCCCAAAAAACGCACCGTCGAGGAAACCCTGCTCTTTGCCGCCGAGCAGCTGGCCGCCCTCGAAGCCGCCCCCTGGGAGCACGACGCGATCGACGCCGCGATGCGCGCGCTGGGCGAGGCCAGGCAGTGGTCCGTGAAGGAAAACTTCATGCTCCTCCGCGCAATCCTCACCGGCAGCGCCCAATCTCCCCCTCTGATCGAAAGCCTGCTCGTCTTCACCAAACCTCGCTCGCTCGACCGCATGCGGCGGTTCCTCGACCACCAAAAGAAACAAGCCCCCAGCCGCAAAGGCTGAGGGCTTGTCCGTCATCGGTCGCAGGGCTACCGGAGACCCACCCAGAACGCATACACCTTGTTCCTAAAGCAGTTTTCGAGTGATCGTGGCCTTTTCAGTTTCGTTCCGTGCGGCTTTTCTTGACGGAAAAGCCGCGTTGAGAGTGCTTCTTCGGTCTACATTCACTCGAAAACTGCTCTAGTCGCTCCATAACTTCCCGCGCCCGAGCTCCAGTAAGGACTCCGTCCACAATCGCCGGTGCCGCGATGGACGCTCCCCCGGACTGAAAATACCGCGGCACCTGGCCATCGACGGCGTTGAGAGCGACGAAGTTGCCGTCCACATCTCACCATAGACGACTCCGTTCGCCACGCTCAGCGACCCTTCTACGAGCGCGTGTGCCCCTTGCGGGACGGGCGGCAGACGCGGCGAACTGCCCGTGGTCACGTACAGCGCGCCGCGGCTTGGGTCGACGGCGATGCTGCTTTCCCACACGCTGCCTCCTGTGTAGCCGGCCGGCACCGTATAGTTCTTCCAAAGCATTCGACCGGTCACTTCATCGAGCGCCACCACCGAGCCGCGAAAAGTCGGCACAAAGTTCGGCGTTTTCGAGGCCAAGCTCTCCTGGTTTGAAGCCACGCCGACGTAAATGACCCCCGTTGACCACCACCGGCGAAGAGGTCACGATCGCCGCCTTCGTAGGATCGATCACGGTCTTCCACGCCAAGCTCCCGTCGCTCTTCGAAAGAGCATACAAAGTCGCCGAGTCCTGGTCGCCCACGATGTCGCCACGATCACGTTGTTCGTTCCGATCGCCGGGCTATTCCGCGAGTACGCCATCGCCGAAGCCGCGAATCTATCGATGAGACCGCTTCAACGCTACCCCTATTTCGCCGTGACCACGACCTTCATCTCGGCCCGCCTGGGCGGAAAGCACGTGTCCGCGTCGCAGGCCTGGTAGCGCAGGGCTCCGGCGAGCTCCCGCTCCCCGGCCTCGGTGGCCGCCACGCGCGCCCGCAGCAGGAGCTCGCCCGTGTACACGCTCAGCTTTTCCCGCGGAAACGCCCGCGACGCGAACTCGCTCCCTTCGGGAAACCGCACCGCCTGCACGTCCAGCCCCGCCGGCTCCGCAACGATCAGCTCCGTCCGGATCAAACCTTTGTCGCGCGGCGCATGGGAGTTGATGTGCAGCCCCTCGCGAATCCGGAAGCGCAGCTCCACCGTTTCCGCATGGCCCCGCGTGAGCGAAACCGTCGCCGGCCCTTCGAAGACCACAGGCTCGGGCGCGGCCGCCTGCCAGGGCAGCATCTGCGCCAGCAGGAGCAGCAGCCGGCTAAACTCCACTGCCGAGCGCCTTGCGGATGTCCCGCTCCGCCTCGTCCTTCGACCCGGCCCCGGTCACCACCGCCACTACCTTGCCCGTACGGTCGATGTAGAACGACTGCGGCAGCACGTCCACCCCGCCGTAGCTGTCGGAGATCGACTCGCCGCCCAGCAGCACGGGATAATTGATGTGCAGCTTTTCGGCCGTCTTGACCACGGACGCCTGCGCGGACGCGTTCATCTCGTCCGAGGACACGCCGAGGATCTCGAAGCCCTGCCCCGCGTACTTGGTCCGCAACTCCGCGAGCCACGGAATTTCGTACTTGCACGGCCCGCACCAGGTCGCCCAAAAGTTCACCAGCACCGGCCGACCCCGGTAGCTCGCCAGCGAGACCTTTTTGCCCGAGGTGTCAGCCAGGGTGAACTCCGGCGCGGCCTTGCCCAACAGCACGCTCGGCGGCGCGCCCGCATTCGTTCCACCCGGGTTTGGCGTTGCCGTGCCGCCCTCCGGGGTAAGCACCAGCTGCTCGCCCTCGGGCTTCTGCGCCGCGATCTCGGCGTTGCGTCGCGCATGGTAGTTCGCCGCGCCCGCCCAAACCACCACTCCCA
The DNA here is from genome assembly GCA_964250195.1 of uncultured Acidobacteriaceae bacterium. GTDB lineage: Bacteria > Acidobacteriota > Terriglobia > Terriglobales > Acidobacteriaceae > EB88. The sequence continues at coordinate 195 of CAXUEU010000208.1, read as the reverse complement.
ACCCCGCCAGCACCAAAACGATGCTCAACCCACGCCGCATCTCGCCACCCCTTGCCCCATCATCACCATCCTACCGTCCAGCCATGCACCCGGTGACCCCCGATGGCCGCTACTTCGTCGTGCGCGGACGCCTTTGGCGTACGACCGACCCCACGCGCCGCCCGAGGAGCGCGAACGGCTCACGCGCACCCTGAT
>CAXUEU010000207.1:0-3612 GCA_964250195.1 uncultured Acidobacteriaceae bacterium | reverse complement strand
AAGCGGATGGTGTTTCTCGTAGGTGCGATGAATGGGACGGTATAGACTTCCCTGCTGACGCCGCTTTACCTGGGGCTGTTCGGGCGTGACGGGATGTACCACGTCGAGGGTGTGCGCTTCTCGGACGACGAGGAGAAGCAAAGGTCGTACCGGCAGTTGATGCAGCGCTCACTGCACCGGAACGCGCTCGGCGACGCGGAGCCGCAGGTGAAGGTGCAGCTCGTGTTCGACATGGAGAACGAAGCGCCGCTGACGATCACGCGCACATGGCACTTTTGGCCGCGCGGGCAGATTCGCGACGTGAATACCTGGGAAGGCGAAGAGGTGCACATTCAGCAGAACAACCGCTATGTCCCGCTGGCGTCCTGGAAGGACGCGAACATGAAGATCGAGGATTTGCTGTTCCCGGCCCACGTGCTGCCTTGCTTCTTTTTTGACGGGGAGCAGGCGCAGAAGCGGGTCGAAGGGGCGGGGGACATGGCCCTGTCCGGGGCGATGCAGACCTTATTCGGCACCAGGCTTTTGAGCGGCGTTGCCGACACGCTGAGGCAGTACAGCGCACAGAAACGAAACAGAATCAACAACCAGCATAAAGAAGTGCGCAGCGACGAGTTGTCACTGTACAAGGTCAGGCACGATGTGCTGGAGGGTGAGCTGAAGGAACTTCGCGTGCAGCTGGGGAGGTCGCGGGCCGAGTTGAAGGTAGCGACAGCGCAGCGTGAAGTGAAGCAGGAGGAGTTGCTCCAGGTCGCGGGTCATGCCAATACGGATTTCAAGATGCTTTCGCAGGAAAAAGGTTCGCTGGAAAGCCAGGAGCGCGAGCTGGAGGAGCAGGTGCAGCGCGAGCTCGGGAGCCTGGCGCTGCCCATTGCCTTGAGGGAGCTGGGAACTCGGGTTGTACAACGCCTGCAAGGCGAGATCGCCCGAGACCGTTGGCTTTCGCTTCGGGACAACATCGCGGGCAAGGTAGACGATGTCGTTCGCGGGAGCTTGCCGGAGGGCGACGGAGGGGTCAGCCCCGCGTTAACGAGCGGGCAAAGGGAACAGGTCGGCAAGCGGATCCGTAGTGCGATGGAATCCATTTGGAGCCCTCCGCCGGCGGATTGCGCGGCGCAGCTCCACTACCTTTTCCTAACGGCGTCGGATCGCCAGACGACGCTGGCCAAGATGAACAGCGTAGCCGGCGCGAGCGCGGTGGCGGTGACGGGCAAGGTCGAGAACTGGGAAAGTACGAAACGCCGACTCGCTGAGTTGCGCCGCAAGTGGGACGCGGTGCAGGATGTGCAGCCGAAGCTACAAGGGCTGAAGAGCCGGCTCGATAGCTTGAACGATCAGGTCACGGAGCTTTCGAGGGAAGCGAGCAAGCTCGAAAACAACGAGCGGCAAATCGCGAAGGAGCGGGACGATCTCCTGGCGGCGATCGCGCGCATGGAGGAAAGCAAGAAGAAGCGCGGCCCTGAAGAAGGCAGGATCGAGCTGGCGGACCGGGTTCGGCGTGCGATCGCTTCGCTTGAGGACCAGCTGAAACCGTTGTGCGAGGGTGCGCTGGCAACTGCCTGCACCAAGCACTTCAGGCAGATGATTTCGGGCGAGTACAAGCAGCACAATGTCGAGTTCGACGAGGAAGCGCAGCCCAGGCTCGCTCTGCAAGGGCATGCGCCCGTCTATGTCACGACGTTATCAGGGGCGCAAAAGCGCGCTTTCGGGTTGGCGTTTACCTTGGCGATCGCCGAAGTGTCCGGGCAGAATGCGCCGATCGTGATTGATACGCCGGTCGGCAGCATGGACTCGGAGTTCCGCAAGAGGGTCTTGCGCTATATGGCCGAGACAGCGCCGGGGCAGCTTTTCTTTTTGTCGCACGATGAAGAAATCTATGGAGAGTATGTCCGAGAGCTGGAGCCCTACCTTGCCGAGAGATACCTCGTCCGTTTCCGCGCCACTGGGGACGGTTTCGGAGAATCGAGCGTGGAAGCGGGGAGTTATTTCGTGGAGAAGCAATGAGCGAGTTCAGCCTGAGCAGAATCGAAAAGCAGCGGTTTCGGCCGGCGGCCGATGTGGAAGAAGCTTTGCAGTACTTCAGTCGCAATCTGGTTCCGGGAGAGCGGTACCGTGTCGCGCGGCTCGCAATCGCGCGGTCGCTTGCCGAAAGCGATTCAACCGCGGCTTTGCCGAAAGGAGCGGAGCCGGGCAGGACCGCAATCGAGGGGCAAACTCTTTTCGGGGAGGAGGTTGGAGTTTGGGCTTGCCTGATTGCGGAAGCCGCGCCGCTTCTGTCGACGACAGAGGAGTTTAAGGCATTGGTAGAGGCGCACTGGACGCGCGGGGCGAAGCTGCTGCAGGCGGACTTGGACGCGGTGGGCGGGCGGCATGCTGAGTTCATCACGGGGCTGGCCGCGTTGGCGCAGAGGCCCGGAGTGGCGGAGCGCGCGCGAGATGGCTCGCAGGCCACGCCGGAGATCGCCGGGGCCGTAAAGGTGAGGGTCGGTGAGGTGAGCACGAACGTGCGGACGGGGGACCAGGTCAGCTTCGTGCTGAACGCGCCCGGCGTTTCGCCGCACATGGCCCTGCTGGGCAAGACGCGGTCGGGTAAGACGCGCACGGGCATTGTGATGGCGGAGCAGATCGCGAGCGCGGGCAGGCTGCCCATGCTGCTGATCGACCCCAAGGGCGAGTTCGTGAACGGGGGCGGCTTTGCGCCCAACGCGGACTGGGACGGACAGACGCTCGCGGATCGGTTCCCGGGCATGCAGCCGCTGGACGTACCCCGACAGCCGGTGCCGCTGGATTTTCTGCACCGGACTGAGCGGATAGCGGAGATCGACGCGGCGAGGCTCGCAATCGCGTTCAAGGACTCGTTTGGCAAGACGCTGCGGGCGCAGGGCGACGCTATGCTGAATGCCCTGCGGGTGGCGGTGCAGGGTTTGCTGGTCAACGGCACGCAGGCTGTCTCGCTGGAGGCGGTGCTGGACGAGGTGCGCGAGTTGAACGCGCGCGAAAGGCGGCGGCCCAACACGGTAGAGGCGAAGCTGAGCGAAATGGCTGCCTTGCGCCTTTTCGAGCCCCGGACAGCGCCGGGCGAGTTTTTCGCCGGACGATGGGCGATCGGATTGGGCGGTGCGACGGAGGAGGCGCGACGACTGGTGGTTTTTCTGCTCCTGGATGCCTTGGCGCGGCACCTGCTGAGCCTGCCGGACAGCGCAACCGACCCGGCCGGAAACCGGGACGTGCGCCACCTGCTGGTCATCGATGAGGCGCGATCGATCCTCTCCTACAAACACAATGCCCTGAGCGATCTGGTGCGGAAATCGGCGGCCAAGGGCGGCATCGTGATGCTGCTGTCGCAATCGCCGGAGGACTTCGAAGGGGAGGACGACTTTCTTTCGCAGCTGGGGAGCATCGTCGTGTTTACGTCGAGCACGCAAAGCGTGAAGGACCTGAACGCTTTCTTTGGGCAGAAGAAGGGTCCCGAGGAGTTCTCGGACAAGACCCTCCCGGCCGGGGTGGCCTGGGCGAAGCTGCCCAGGCAGGAGCTGATGCGGGTGCAGGCCTGGCGTTAAGGGCCGGTCAGCTCTTGAGGTTGGGGCGGAGATGGAGTTCGCGGAGCTGCTGGGG
>CAXUEU010000206.1:0-3690 GCA_964250195.1 uncultured Acidobacteriaceae bacterium | reverse complement strand
TTCCTGGATCGCCCGCAATACATCCCCGGGCTTCGACACCTTCGACAAATCGATCGAGGGCCGCTGTTCCGGTTCGCGGTACGCCTCGCGCCGCTGCGACCCGTTGCCCCGACCGCCGTTCGGCCGCGTCAGCGCCACGCGCACACGCTCGGCCTCGTCGGCCTCGAGCGAGGAGGAGTGCGTCTTCTTCTCGGTCACGCCGACCGCTTCGAGCACATCCAGGATGCTCTTGCTCTTGACTTCCAACTCACGTGCCAGATCGTTGATTCGAACCTTGCTCATTCGCCCCTTTGTCTTGCCCAAACCAGCCGCTTACATGCGCATACGTACCTCGGCACAGCGGGAGTTGCGTGCATCTACCATTATTGCCTGAAATCCGGTGTTTTGCTTGCCGGAGTTCAGGCTGTCGAAAATTCGGCGCTCGCGGCGCACTACGCGCCGCCCTCGTCCACCTTCGCGTCCTCTTTGCGCTCGTCGCGCGTTTCGTCCAGGTTGCCCTCGACCACGGCCTCGCTGCGCGCGATCTCCGTTTTCGGGTGGTGCTCGCGGATCACCGCGCTGGTGTCGTCCCGGCCCGGGGTGGTCGGCCGCGCGCCGTCGTCGTACAGCATCGGCCCGGTCTCGGTCACCTCCGCCAGCCGCTCCTCCGCCGTATCGTCCGCGATCAGCCCGGAGCCGTCCCGCGTATCGCGCCGCGTTTCGTCCTGGTACAGGTTGACCGTGAGCGCGTCCACCTGCTCCTCGGCCCCGGCATCCAGCTCGTCTTGCTTTTGCGCGGAGAGCCCACCCACCGGCTGAGACTCGTCGACCAGGAACGGTTCGTCATCCACCTCCGCGCCGCCGGTGATCGCTTCCAAACGTTCGATCGTCGCCGCATCCACCGTGTCGCCGGTATCGGGTGCGACGTTGGTGTTTTCCACCTGGAACCCGCCCTCGTCCAGCAGCGCCTGCGCTTCGGCACCCTCGCGGGGCAGCGTATTCGCGAATGCCGGAGCCGCCTCGTCCTTGCCGTACACCGAGCTTTCGCTCAGGTCGACCTCGCTTCTCGTTTCTTCCGTTTCCGTGTCCTTCGCCGCCATCGCCTCGCCTTCCTTCGCCCCGCCGTCCGTGTTGAAGTACCGCCCCACCGCCGCCGAAATCTTTTCGAGCGTCCGCTCGCCGATCCCCGGAACCTCTTCCAGCTGCTCCGGCGTCATGTCCGCCAGTGCCTCCACTGTTGTGATGCCGGCCGCGACCAGCTTCTCGATAATCTGGTCGCCCAGCTCCGTCACCTGCTCGATCGGCGTGCCGGGGCCCACCTGCAGCGACTGCATCTGCTGCTCGATCTCCTGCCGCTTCTCTTCCTCGCTCTTGATGTCGATCTTCCAGCCCAGCAGCTTGGCCGCCAGCCGCACATTCTGGCCCTTTTTGCCGATCGCGAGCGACAGCTGCGTGTCGTCCACGATCACCTCGAGCTGCTTGTCCTGGAGGTCGGCGATCGTCACGCGGCTTACCTTCGCAGGCTGCAGCGCCTTCTCGGCGAAGCTCGTGACCTCCTCCGAGAACTCGATGATGTCGATCTTCTCGCCGCGCAGCTCGCGAATGATGGACTGCACCCGCATCCCCTTCATGCCCACGCACGCGCCCACCGGGTCCACGTCCTTGTCGCGCGACTGCACCGCGATCTTGGTTCGCTCTCCTGCTTCCCGTGCGATGGCTCTTACACTTACGGTCCCGTCGTAGATCTCCGGCACCTCGCTCTGGAACAGGTTCTGCACCAGCTCCGGCGCGGCCCGCGACACGATCACCTGCGGTCCCTTCGCCGCCCGGTCCACCCGCAGGAGCACCACGCGCACCCGCTCGCCCACCGCGAACTGCTCCAGCCGCGACTGCTCCCGGCGCGGCATCCGCGCCTCCGCCTTGCCCAGGTCGAAGATCACGTCCTGCGGCTCCGTGCGCTTCACCGTCGCGTTGATCACCTCGCCCATGCGCGAGCCGTACTCCAGGAACACCGTATCCCGCTCCGCCTCGCGCACCTTTTGGAAGATCACCTGCTTGGCCATCTGCGCCGCGATCCTGCCCAGCCCCTCGGTCGGCTTGTAGTACCGGATCTCCCCGCCCACCTCGACCTCGGGGGCCAGCGCCCGCGCATCGTCGAGCGTGATCTGGTTGACCGCGTCCTCGACCTCCTCCGGCGTTTCCACCACCGTCCGGTAGGCGTACGCGCGGATCTCGCCGGTCTCCTTGTCGAGCTCGCCCCGCATGTTTTCGTCCGTCTTGTAGTACTTGCGCGTCGCGAGCGCGATCGCGTCCTCGACCGCGCCCACCACCACCTCGGGCTGGATGCCCTTGTCCTTGCTCAGGATCTCGATGCTCTGATACAGCTGGCTTGCCATGATTCTCAAACTCCTTGAACTTGAAACTCGGACCTAAAACTCGGGCGCGAGCTGCGCCTTTTCGATGTTCGCGAGCGCGATGGCCACCGGCGGCGGCTCGGCCCCCGGCTTCGCGCCCTTCTTCTTCGCCTTCGGCGGCGGCGGGTGCAGCGTCAGCCTCCCGTCCGCGACCCCGCCCAGGCGGCCCTGCCAGTGCCGGTTCCCCTCGACCGGGGTAAACAGCTGCAGCTTGCACAGCTGCCCGGCGAACCGGGCAAACTCTTCCGGCGTCCGCAGCTTCCTGTCCAGCCCCGGCGAGCTCGCCTCCAGCGTGTACTCCGCGCCCGGCATCAGGTCTTCCACGTCCAGCACCACGCCGAAATCGCGCGAGAACCGCTCGCAGTCCCCGTGGGTCACGCCCGAAAGCTGCGCCACCGGCACCCCGTCCGGCAGCTCCCGCAGATAGGCCAGCTCGTCCTCCTCCTCGGTCAGCCCGGCGGCCTCGCCCGCGTCCACCAGGTCGAGCACGATCGCGCCCTCCAAATTCTCGGCCCGATTCGCTTCCGGCGCGGAATCGTGCTCCGCTTCCGCGCGCAGGGCCGCCAGCCTTCGCTCCAGCTCCGCCCGGCCCTCGGCGTTGCGCTCCAGAAAGATACGCAGCGTGCGGTGCTTGCCGCCCCCGCCCTGCACCTCCAGGTCCACCACTTCAAGCCCGTGCGAGGCCGCCACCCGCTCGGCGAGCGCCCGAATTTGTTCCGTTTCCTTACCCATACACTTCTTCAGCCCAAAGAAAAAGTGGGCTTTCGCCCACTGCCCCATCCTCGAACGGGGAGCTTCACACTTCTTACGATACGCGAGCAGCCGGAGCGGGGCAAACCTGGCCGCTTGCGGTCCGCCGCGGCAAGGTGTCCGTGCTCTATCGCGCCGAGGACGGCTCCGGCGGCGCGGCTTTCCGGGCGCTGACAACGCGTCAGGCCGCCGGCAGCCCCGCCCTGAAGATCTCCGCCAGCGCATGGATCGACTCCGCCGAGCGCCGCAGCGAGAATCGCTGTTGAAATGTCCCCTCCGCCCGCCCGGCCATGGCGCGGCGGTCCCCTTCGGGCAGCGCGAGCCAGCGGCTCAGGAGCCGGTACGTTCCGTCGGCGGTGTCCGGCTCCACCAACCCTACATCGCTCTCGACGATCTCGCGCCAGATATTCACCTGGTCCGAGATAAGCACGGGCGTCCCGCAGGCCAGCGCCTCGGCCACCACGATGCCGAAGTTCTCCTGGTGCGACGGCAGCACGAACACCTCCGCCGCCCGGAAAGCTCCATACTTGGCCGCGCCCTGCAGCAT
>CAXUEU010000205.1:0-3730 GCA_964250195.1 uncultured Acidobacteriaceae bacterium | reverse complement strand
GGATCTGCTTCAGCTTCACTGCGGGCGCGAGAGTAGCGAGCAGGTCCATAGGTGCGAGCATACCGGGCTTGTTCCTCTCCTAAGGAAAAGACCGCTTTTACCTGGAAGAGACCACTTCCACCCCTCCTGAGGGGTCATCATGAGCGCAGTGAAGGATCTGCTTCAGCTTCACTGCGGGCGCGAAAAGCAGGTCCTTCGTCGCTTCGCTCCTCAGGATGACCCTTGCTTAGCGCGAGGGGGGGAGCGCTCTGGCGCATCCATTTTGCCCGAGCAAAGCGAAAGGGGCGGCTACCCTTCAAGCCTCCGCCCAGCGCACCCCGCTCAACTCCGCGCACCGCTCCAACAGGCGCTCCTGCACCTCCACCTCCCGCGCCGCCGAGTTCGCCGCGCGCGGGGCCATGTGGTACCAGTGCTCCCCGCTCACTTGCGCGGCGTCGTCCTCGCTCACCGCGAGCCAGGCCTGCGTCCGCGGTCCGGCTTCGAGGTCACCCGAGGCGCGCGGGCCGCCCATCTTGGTCGCCACCCAGCCCGGCTCCACTGAGTTGGCGAGCATCCCCGGCCACCGCCGCGCCACGGCAAACGCCAGCACCGTATCGTGCAGCTTGGTCTCCGAGTATGCCTTGTTGCCGTTCCACGGCCGCCGCTCCCACAGCAGGTCGTCGAGCCCCGCGCCCACGCGCCGGTGCAGCTCGGAGCTGATGTAGACCAGGCGCTTCGGCCTGGTAATAAGGCCCGTGAGCATGTACGGCGCGAGCGTGTTGACCTGGAACACGACCGGCAGCCCGTCCTCGGTCAGGTCGCGGCGCTTCTCTTTGTAGCCCACCGCCGCGTTGTGGATCACCGCGTCGAACGCGCCCATCCCGTTGACCGCCTCGGCCACATTTCTTACTTGAGAAAGCGACGCGAAATCCCCCGCCACGACCCCCTCCGCGCCCGGAACGGCTGCCATGGCCTCCCGGCCTCGGGGCTCGCTGCGGGCGTGAAGCACCACCCGGTGCCCGTCCGCGACCAGCAGCCGCGCCGCCATCCGCCCCAACCCGTCCGACGACCCCGTGATGAAAACCCTTGCCATCGCGCACCTCCTGTATGCGAAGATGCGGGCGAGCACCGGAGAATCGCGCATCGCACAACCGTCCGTTTACGCCGTAACCGTCCGCGCCACCGGCAAGCTCGTATGCCCGCGCGTGCTCGCCGCCACCGGTTTCGCGGCGCGCACTCGCGGCCTGCTCGGGCGGTCCTCGCTCGTCGACGAGGGGCTCTGGCTCGACCCTTCGCAAGGCGTGCACACCTTCGGCATGCGCTTCCCGATCGATGTGGTCGCGCTCGACCGGGACCGCCGGGTCGTCGCGATCGCCGCGCGCGTGCCGCCGTGGCGCATCGCTGGCTTGTCGCTGCGGACCCGCTCCGTGCTCGAACTGCCGGCGGGAGCTATCGCCCTCGCCGGCGTCGCTCAAGGCGACTTTCTCGATTTCCAATGACACACTGAAGTCGTAGATTTCCGAAAAGATGCGTTGTAAGTCTCGCCGCACAAGGAGCATCCATGCAGTCCAGCCACGCCCTGCTCGCCCTGTTTCTCTGCTCGTTCGCGGTGCACGCGCAAGCGCCCGCTCTGCCGCAAGCACTCGCCGCCGCGCGCTACCCCTTGCAGCTCAATGGGCAAGGCTTCTCCGGCCCCGGTGCCCAGGTCCTCACTGCCGCGCTTGACGGCGCAAACATCGTCGCCATCGGCGAGGACCACTTCACGCACGAAATCCCCGCCTTCACCGCTGCCGTTTGTGACGAGATGGCGCCGCACGGTTTGTCTGCCCTTGCCATGGAAACCAGTCCGAGCGCGGCTGCCTTTGTCACCGGCACCTTCGGTAAACCGGATCGCCTCGACCGAATGACCGCTCTGCAGCAGCGATTCCCGGACAGCATCGCCTTTCTCGACAGCCGGGAAGAAGACGACCTCGCCGCCCATTGCGCCCTTGTCGCAAAAGCAAATCGCTTGCAGATCTGGGGCCTGGATCAGGAATTCGAGGGCGCAGCCGGTTGGCTTTTCACGCGGCTGCTCGAAACGCATCCCGGCCCGCAGGCGCGCGCGGCGATCGCGACGATGCAGCGCGACGAGCAAGGAGCGGCTGCTGAGGCCGTCAGGACCGGCGACCCAATCAAGCTCTATCTTTTTACCTCCACCGATGCGCAGATTGCAGCTGCCCAGGATGCCGTCAACGCCGACGGTACCCCCGCAACCCGCGCGCTCTTTCACGAACTTACTGAAAGCCGCGCGATCTACCGGGAGCAACTTACGGATAGTCCGGCGTCAAATGCGCGGCGCGCCAAGCTGCTCAAGCACAACTTTCTCGCTGCCTACCAAGCCGCGGGAGGCGACAGGCGCCCGCAGCGCATCCTCGTCAAGATGGGCGACTGGCATGTTTATCGAGGGTATAACCCGATCCCGCAGCGTGACCTGGGCAACTTTCTCGCCGAGCATGCCGACCTTTCCGGCCCGCCGTCGCTGCACATCATGGTCATGGGGATCGAAGGCGAACATATCGTTTACGGCGGGTATCGACGACCGCCGAAGTATTTCTCCGGCAAGACGGCCGAGTTCGACGGGTACATCTGGCTTCAACCTGCCGCCGAGCTTGCAGAGAAGCAGGCCCTGACCTTGTACGACCTGCGTAAGCTGCGCTTCGGTCATGCGGACGGCCTTACGCCGGAGTGGAAGCAAGTCATCGACGGCTACGACTTACTCGTTTTGATTCCGGAAGTTACCCCGGCGCACTTGTTACGGTGACCCCGCTCCTCTAATCCAGTCGCGTCAAATACGCCGCCCCTTCCTCCGGCCTCACCCCCGCCTCGATCTCTTCCGCTTTGGCCTTGTCATCTCCGGACGGCCGAATGCGCACCCAGTGGCCCGTGGGCCCGGTGAACTCGATCACCTGCGCCGCCGCGTACTTGCGCTGCAGGCTTTTTTGCAGTGCGAGGGCCTTCCCTTCGCTCCGGAACGCGCCGATCTGCACGCACCAGCGCCCGCCTTCCTCGATGGGCTTCGGCGCCTGGAACACCTCGATCGACACCGGCGCGGTGCCCGGCCCCCACACCCCGATCGCTTTCGCCGAGGCGAGCGAGAGGTCCAGCACGCGGCCCGGCACGAACGGGCCCCGGTCCGTCACGCGCATTACCGAGCGCTGGCCGGTGCGGATGTTCGTCACGCGCAGCAGGGAGCCGAGCGGCAGCTCGCGGTGCGCGGCCGACAGGTGATTCTGGTCGAAAATTTCGCCGTTTGCGCCCCGCCGCCGGTCGTACGGCGGCCCGTACCAGCTCGCGATGCCGGTCTGGGTCCAGATGGGGCGGTGCTCCGCCACGTATTGCAGGTCTTCCACGGAGTCCCCGGCCGGGTGGGTCGCCGCCGTCGTGGAGGATGGTGGAAAGGTCTTGGACGCGGGCTCCCGTCCGGATGGCGCTGAGGCGATGGGCGGAGGCGGAGCGGGCACCCGAGCCGCCCTCCGCTTGTGCCCGCAACCGGCGAGGGCCAGCAGCGCGACGAGCGACACCGCTTGCCAAGCGCGTCCCCACAAAGCCGCTCGGGAAGCACTCACCCGCGCGGGCCTCGCGCCGCGTCCAAGCGGTCCGCGAGCGCCCGCAGAATACGCGCGCCCTCCTGCCCCGCCCGCCGGGCTTTGGCACGCGCGGCGGGCACCGCCCGGTCGTTCACCCAGCTGACGGCCTGCCGCCACTCCCGCCC
>CAXUEU010000204.1:0-3789 GCA_964250195.1 uncultured Acidobacteriaceae bacterium | reverse complement strand
GCCCCGCACCACCCCCGGCCCGGCCGCGAACGCTTCCCCGCGACCCTCGACCCAGACCACCATGCGCGAGTCCGCGCTCATCCGCCGCAGGGCCAGCCAAGCGTACCGAAGCGCCATGTCCGCGTCCACCAGGGCTCCGTCGGCATCGAGCGCGCCGCTTTCGCCCCGCGCCTCCAGCAGGTCGTTCAGGCTGGCCGCGCGCCGCCGCGGAGCTGGGTGCCGCTGCCCTCGGTCAAGAGCGGTTGCACGAAGCGGGCGACGCGCACATCTCCCGGTATTTCCACGAGGGGTGCCGTGCGCAGACGCTCCGCCAGGCGCTCCGGGCCCGTCCCGTCGAGCACCGCCCGGTCCATCTCCCGCACCACCGCCGCGCGCGCCTCCGCCGTGCCGGGATAAGTAAACTGCGTCACGCCCGTCAAACCCGCCCACAACGGCGAGCCGCCATCCACATACCAGTGCCGGTACGCCTCGCCGCCCCGCGCGCGCTCTTCCAGGAGTCGCCGCAGCACCTCCGCGGCACCCTCTTCCCTGACCTTCCGCAGATGGAGCCCGTCCGCGCGCATCCGCGCGAAGACGGGCACCCCGGCCGCGGCACCGCGCCCCATCACCCCGAGCAGCAAGGGCGCATGCGGCCCCGGCGGCGCGGGCAGCGCCGCGAAGAGCGCCGCCCCCGCCCTGTGGTACGCATCGATCTGCCCGGTCTGCCACAGCGCCTCGGCGAGCGCCCCCTCGAACCGCTCCGGATGCCCGACCCAGTCCCTTGCCTCCAGCGCGGGCGGGACCGCGATCGCGCGGAAGTCGTCCATCAGCGCCGGCCGTGCCTCCAGCGCCGCGAGCTGCGAGCGCAACCGCTCCGCCTCGACCGGAAACAGCGCCCCGAGCTGCCGCACCTGCGCCAGGTAGGCGGGCAGCAGCGCCAACGGCATCGTCCGAAGGAGCCCCAGATGCCCCACCGCCAGCTGCCGCCCCCCGTCCGGGTAGGCGTCGAACGAGGCGTCCGTCAACGCCGAGGGCTTCACAGGAGCTCCAGCACCGGCCGCCCGGTCGCGAATGGAGTCTCGAACCCCAGCATGCGCCCCACGGTCGGGGTCAGGTCCACGCTTTCAAGCGCACGCGGAACGATGCGGCCGCCGCCCGCGCCCCGGCCCAGCGCCAGCATCCAGGTGGTCCGCGCCATGGGGGAGCCGGTGCGGTGGTGCTGGAAGCCGCTGGCCTCCCCGTCCGCGTCGCGTCCGAAGTCCGGCATTACCAACATGGAGGTGCGCCCTTTGTACTCCGGGTTGCGCTCGGCTTCAGCCCACAGCTCCGCGACCAAACGGTCCGCTCGGCGAATCGCTTCGAGGTAGAGCGAAAAAGCCCCGCTGTGCGCGATGTCCATATCGTGCAGCGTTACAAACAAGAGCGACGGCGCGGCCTCCCGCATGACCCGCTTGGCGATGAAGACCGAAAGCTCGTCCGGCGAGTCGAGCGCCCGCGCGTGCTCCCGAAACTCCGCCAGCGACAGGCGGAGCAGGCCGGCCACGCGCTCCCCTTCGGCCGCATCGCCCGACCCGGCGAGCGTCGCGGGCACCTCGTAGTTGTCGTGAAGCAGCGAGGCGTAATCCCTGAACCTGTTCGCACCGGCGGCTTGGGCCAGCAGGCGCTTGGGCAGAACCACCTCGGCCGCGTAGGGGTCGCCGTAGCCGGGGTGCGCGCTCGCGCCCAGCCGCTCGAAGCCGTTCGAAGGGGCGATGACCCAGGCGTCGCTCGCGGGCCGGCGCAGGCCCTTGCGGTGGTACTCGAAAACGGTGGGTGCCGCCGGCCGCTGCGCGACAAAATTGTCGAAGCTCTCGTAGCAGCCCGCGGCGATGCTCGCGGTGGCGACGTAGTGGCCCAGGATGCCCCGATTCGCCACCTGCGGTAAGAAGGTTCCCTGCGGGGCGAGCTCGCTCATCAAGCGTGGGATGTTCGCACGGCCCAGCTCGGAGAAGGTTTCGTCATCGCGGGCCCCGCCGCCGAAGGTGACGACGATGACCTTGCGCTGGAGGGAAGCCCCGCCTTCGCCCAGCAGCCTGCGGGGCCGGGCCGCGACTGCGGAGGCCCCGAGCGCGCGGGCGAGAAACTGCCGCCGCGACCAGGCGGCGGCAGCGCTTTCCCGCGCCCAGGGTTGGAACGCCGCGAAAGGTCGGACCTCAGTCATGGGCGCGATTCTACCCGCGCCCGCAAACAAAGAACAAAACCGCCTAATGCCCCGTCCGGGAACCGGGGTGCGGCTGGCACCCACGTCGTGGGGAGTACTGGTAAAAGCTATGCCGACAAAGGCCGGGTGCGGGATCTCTCACCCTCTACCCTTCACCCTCGCCCCTAGCTGTTGCCCTTGCCCGCCTTCAGCTCCTGGTGGCCGCCGAAGCCGAACCGCATCGCCGACAGCACCTTGTTCGCGAACAGCCCGTTGTTCCTGGACGAAAACCGCGAGAACATCGCCGCCGACAACACATCGGCCGGCACACCCTCGTCGATCGCCGCGATCGTCGTCCAGCGGCCCTCGCCCGAGTCCGCCACATCCCCGCCGTAGCTCGCCAGGTCCGGCTGCGCCAGCAGAGCGTCCGCCGTCAGGTCCAGCAGCCAGGAGGAGATCACCGAGCCGCGCCGCCAAACCTCGGCCACGTTGTCCAGCTCGAAGTCGTACTTGTAGTGGTCGGGGTTGCGCAGGGGCGTCAGCTCCGCCGAGTGCTCCTGCTCGGCTTCCTTGCCGATATTCGCGTTCTTCAGGATGTTGAATCCCTCCGCGTAGGCCGCCATGATGCCGTACTCGATGCCGTTGTGCACCATCTTGACGAAGTGGCCGCCGCCCACCTCGCCGCAGCGCAGGTAGCCCTCCTCCGCGGTCGACGGGCCCGCCTTGTCCCGGCCCTTGGTCCGCGCCACGTCGCCCATGCCCGGCGCGAGCGTCTTGAAGATCGGATCCAGATACTGCACCGCCTCGGCCTGGCCGCCGATCATCATGCAGTAGCCGCGCTCCAGGCCCCACACGCCGCCGCTCACGCCCACGTCGAGATACTTGATGCCCTTCGGCTCCAACTCCTTCGACCGCCGAATGTCGTCGATGTAGTACGAATTGCCGCCGTCGATCAGGATGTCGTCCTTCTCGAGATGGGGCGCGATTTTCGCGATCATCCCGTCGACCGCGCCCGCCGGGACCATCAGCCACACCACCCGCGGCTTCCGCAGCTTGCCGATGAACTCGACCAGATCCGTCGAACCGGAAGCGCCGGCATCCTTCAGGTCCCCCACCGCCTTGTCGCTCAGGTCGTTGACGACGACCTCATGGCCGCCTTTCATCAGGCGCTTGACCATGTTCGCGCCCATGCGCCCCAACCCCACCAGACCAATCTGCATGCCCATCTCCTCGTTTCGCGGCGAGTGCCGTCCGCATTCATGCTATTCGATGCGGCGGCAGGAAGGGAGAAGGGAGAAGGGTGGAGGAATAGAAGGTTCAAGCGGCAAGGAAATTCCCGGCGATGCCAGGAACTCACGATCATTTCTCGCAGTCGACCAATTAGCAGTTGCCCCTTGCCCCTTCACCCTTCTCCCTTCACCCTTGCCGCTCCAGCTCCATTACCCCGCCCGCATCGGCCACGATCACCCGCGCTGCCATCCCCAGAAACAAGCCATGCTCCACCACCCCCACGATCGCCCGCAGCTCGGCCGCCGTTCGCGCCGGGTCGGCGATCTCCCCGAAGCGGCAGTCGTAAATCCAGTTCCCCTCATCCGTCAGGTAAGGCTCGCTTCCACGCATCCGCAAAACAG
>CAXUEU010000203.1:0-3808 GCA_964250195.1 uncultured Acidobacteriaceae bacterium | reverse complement strand
GGGCTCCCCCGTCCCCCTCGCGGTCATGCGCGCCCACCAAGAACTCGCCCTCAGCCTCCAGCCGGGCAAGCGCAAGAAGTTGTAAGCGCCGTCGTGGCTGCTCGCCGCGCCCGCGCTGTTAAGGTGGAACTCACGGAGCATCGGCGCGCCACTCGATGCATTTCCGTTGCCATGGACCGCGTTGACGGACCGCGATCGGACCGAAAGGGGAAGACTGAACATGAGGTATTCTCTGCCGCGCCGCCTCACCGCACTCTGCGCCATTACCGCTTTCAGCACGTCGAGCATCATCTTTTGTCAACCGTCGAATGCCGGAAACGGAGAGGTCGAGGTACGGGGCAGGCAGCTGTTGCGGAATGGCAGGCCCTGGATCCCGCATGGCTTCTACCAGATCGCCTTCGAGGTCGCGCCCGCGAACCTCCCGCGCGTAGACCACCCTTTCTGGGCCATCGCCTACAACAACTACACGCCTGCCGAATACACCGAAATGCGCGCAGCCGGAGCCGACTCCGTACGCCTGCAAATCGCGCAGGCGGCGGCTGACCCGCAAAGCCCCATTTACGAGCGAGCCTACTTCGAGAAAGCCATGGGTGCCGTCCGAGCGGCTCGCGCGGTGGGGCTCACGGTAATGCTGTGCGTGCAAGACGAGTCTCACGTTCCAGGAGACGCGCCGATCAACCTGCCCGATGACGGGACACGGCGCGTTTGGAAAGAAGTCGCGCCTCGCTTCGCCGCCGACCGGGGTGTGCTGTATGAACTACTGAACGAGCCCCGCCCGGCGCCCAACCCGCAAAACTGGAAAAACTGGAATGCCGCCATGAGCGAGACGCTCCGGACGGTGCGGCAAGCGGGAGCGAGCAATGTCGTCATCGCGGATGGCTTGGGCGTGGGCCAGGTCATCGATGGTGCGCCGCTGCTGAAGGATCCTCAGGTGGTCTACGCCTCCCACCCTTACGCGCTCAAGCCTTATGGTCAAACGCGCGCCGCTTGGGATGCGAAGTTCGGAAACTTTTCCCGCCGCGCGCCGGTGATCATTACCGAGTGGGTTTCCGGCGCGTACTTCTGCGATGCCGGCACGCCTGAGTCCACCGTGCAGTTCCTGCAGTACCTTGTAGGGCATGGAATCGGCCTCGAAGCAGGCATTTGGGACTGGGCGCCGAAGGGTTTCGGCAGCGTTCGCCAGGGTTTTCCCAACAGCAAGGTTTCAAGCTTCGATGGCTTGTCGTGCAAACAGCCTTTCTATGGCTCGGGCAAGCTGATCGACGCCTGGTACCGGACGGGGACCCCTCCGAACGCCCCAGAGTAGCCGGATCCGCGGCGGAGCCGAGGCCCGTGGTCAGCCGGCAGAGAGCCTCCTTTCTTGAGAGCGGGGCTCCGCCGCAGGTAAGCCTGCCTTCGTACTTACTTTCGTGCTATTTACGCCGTCGAGGAGGAGTGCTAGCCTACGCAGCGATGACATTCCGCATCTTCGCGCTTTCTTCTCTGCTGCTCTGCCCTTCACCGAATCTCTTCTGCCGGCAAGCCGTAAACACATCTCCGTCGGCGGAGAGCAAGTTGACCGATGGAACAGCCTTGCCTGGTTCCGGAACGGTTTTCGTGGTTCAGCCCGGGCGATCGTCGGCTGCTCCGACGCAGCTTCACGCTCTGGAGATCGTGTCCAATTCCCACGCCGCAGGGAACTATGCACGGGCACAGGTCTTCGGCGGCCCGCATTCAAGCGTGGAGTTGGACGGTCCTGCCGCGACGACAGACTTCGAGACCGACAATCTCGCCTTCTATGTTCGCTTGAACGGGGATGACCCCGAGGTCCAGGGTTCTCGTGTGCACCTCCTTCGTCTCCAGCCCAACAAGAAGCGGCGCGTGGTCGCTACCTATTCTCAAAACGTTTTCGGCGGGCAACACAAGAAGTCCTTCGAGGATGTTTCTGTCCGCAAGGAGCAGGTGCAACCCGGGCCATGGTTGAAGTTGACCGCGCAAATGCTCCTAAGTCCCGGCCAATACGGAATAGCCTTCATGCCTCAAGACCCAAATCTGTTTCCGGACACTGTTTACGATTTCGCAGTGGAGGCTAAAAAGTAACCTCTTGCTCTGTGCGGAAGGTCCGCGAGGCCTCCCCCAAAGCCGCGCATTCGCTTGGCGTATGCCGCCGGCAAGCGTTCGGCCGCTGTGTTTCAATCATGGAGATGGCCACACAAGCTGAGATCCCGCCGCCGCTTGCGACCTTCCGCACCGGCGGCGTGCCCCGTCCCAAGCACCCGCTCCGCCGCCGCTGGAAGACCGTCACTCGGCGCGTCCGCGAGCTCGCGACCGTCGGCTGGGCGCTCGCCGACACGCGCCACCCCGTGATGGCGCAGATCGTCCCGGCGCGGTTCTGCAATCTGAGCTGCGCCTACTGCAACGAGTACGACAAGGTCTCCGAGCCCGTCCCGGTCGCGGAAATGCTCGGCCGCATCGACGCGCTCGCCCGGCTCGGCACCTCCATCATCACCATCTCCGGCGGCGAGCCGCTCACCCACCCGGACCTGGACCGGGTCATCGCGCGCATACGGCACCACGGCCGCATCGCCGGCATGATCACCAACGGCTATCTGCTGATGCCCGAGCGGATCGAGCGGCTCAACCGCGCCGGTCTCGACCACATGCAAATCTCGATCGATAACATTCTGCCCGACGAGACCTCGAAGAAGAGCCTCAAGGTGCTGGACCGCAAGCTCGAAATGCTGCGCGAGCACGCCGACTTCCACGTCAACATCAACTCGGTGGTGGGCGGCGGCATCGCCGACCCGCAGGACGCGATCACCATCGGGCGGCGCGCGCTCGCGCTCGGCTTTACCTCGACCATCGGCATCATCCACGACGGGGATGGGCAATTGAAGCCGCTCGGCGGCGAGGAGCGCCGGGTGTGGGCCGAGATGCGCGGCTGGAACAAGACCAACTACTCCCGGTTCAACAAGTTTCAGGAAGCCATCGCCAACGCCGAGCCTAACGATTGGCGCTGCCGCGCCGGCGCGCGCTATCTCTACGTGTGCGAGAACGGCCTGGTCCACTACTGCTCGCAGAAGCGCGGCAACCCGGGCGTGCCGATAGCCGCCTACTCGAAGGCCGACCTGCGCCGCGAGTTTACCCATGCCAAGAGCTGCGCCCCGCACTGCACGGTGAGCTGCGTCCACCAGATCTCGTACATCGACCATTGGCGCGCTCCCCAAGGCCGCCCGAGCGCGCCCGGCGCGCCCGAAAACCTGGTCAATATCGAGCTGTAGCGCCTCCGCCATAAAGAACCTTTGTAGCGCCTATCAGCGAAACCCATACCGCTTGGGCGCGCAGGTTCTACATGGTAGGCTTCACCTCAGCGCCCGACGTACAGCCTATATACCGGCACGCTCCCTGCGGGGAGCCATCCGATGCGCGCTCCGCTCGTCCCGCCATGCACTTCCGAGCCTTCCGGCAGCGGCCCAACTTGCAAGCCTTTCCTCAGGAGGACCTTCCCCAGTGAAGCAGCTCAGCTTCTTCCGCAATGACACGCCCCGCCACGCGATCCTCGCGCTCGCCGGGCTCACCCTCGCCGCCGCGCCCTCTGCCTTCGCGCAGGTCGATACCGGCTCGGTCAACGGCGTCGTCACCGACACTTCCGGGGCCGTTGTCTCCAACGCCCAGATCACCGAGCGCAACGTCGGCACCAACGCCTCGCGCACCATCCCCAGCAGCGGCAATGGAGCGTACACCTTCACGGGCCTGTCCGCGGCGACCTACGAGATCACCGTCAGCGCCCCCGGCTTCCAGAGCAAGACGCAGCAGGTGGAGATCACGG
>CAXUEU010000202.1:0-3924 GCA_964250195.1 uncultured Acidobacteriaceae bacterium | reverse complement strand
ATCCTGCCCAGGCCCACGATGCAGTACCCAACCGGCCCGGACGGGGCTGCCTGCCCCCACAGCCCGCCCGCGCCCAGCACCCCGGCCGCCGCTCCCGCCGCCCTTCCGAACTCCCTCCGTGTCATTCCCATGTGCCGCCTCCGCCTCCTGACTACGATGTCATTTGCGAGAATGCGCGATGAGTTATCGGCACAACGGGTCATCCTGAGGAGCAGAGCGACGAAGGATCTGCTTTATGCCGGCTCAGAATGAAAGCAGGTTTTTCGCTCCGCTCAGGATGACCCCGTCTAAGTGAGCGGGAACTCCCGGAACATGACAGGCTGCGGCTTGCGCCCGCCCCGCACTTGGCGTTCAATCGGGAGCATGAAGCCCTGGCCGGCATTTCTGCTCCTCGCGACCGCTCTCCACGCCCAAAAAGTCCCGCAGCTCCAGCCTCCTCCGCCCCCGACCGGTGCGTTGGAGGTCTACTTTATCGACATGGAAGGCGGGCAATCCACGCTCTTCGTCACCCCCGACCGGCGCTCGCTGCTGGTCGACACGGGCTGGCCGGGCCACGGCGGCCGCGACGCCGCGCGCATTCAGGAAGCCATGCGCCTGGCCGGGATCGAGCGCCTCGACGACGTCCTCATCACGCACTACCATGACGACCACGTCGGAGGCGCGCCTGCCCTGGCCAAAAAGGTTTCGATCGGCCTCTTCCTCGATCACGGCCCCAACCGCGAGGACTTTCCGCCTGAGAAGACCGGCCCATTGGACGCCTACAACGGGCTTGTCGCGAAGAAGTATCCGCACCAGGTGCTGCGGGTAGGCGACAAGGTTCCGGGGTTTCCGGAGGCGACGGTCGTCTCGTCCGACGGCAACGTCCTTGCCACTCCGCTCGCGGGCGCCGGGGCCGCGAACCCGGCCTGCCCCTCCAACCCGGAGCAGGCCGACCAGACTGAAAACGCCCGCTCGCTCGGCTTCGCGCTCCAGTGGGGCGAGGCGCGCATCCTCGATCTCGGCGACCTGACCCGGGACAAGGAGCAGGCGCTCGAGTGCCCGAACGACCGGGTGGGCGCTGTCAACCTGCTGGTGGTCTCCCACCACGGATGGTCGCAAAGCTCCAGCCCCGAGCTGCTCCGGGCCATCCGTCCCATGGTGGCCGTCATGGACAACGGCCAGGTGAAAGGCGGTTCCACGCCTGTCTTCGAGACCCTGAGAGACCTGCCGAACCCGCCCGCCTTGTACCAATTGCACCACTCGAACGAAGCCGGTCCCCTGAACGCGCCCGAGGCGCGGATCGCCAACCTCCAGGGCACCGCGCAGGGTCCGGATCCCGGTTATCTGCTCCGCGCCACCGTGAGCCCTTCCGGGGCCGTCTCCGTGTGGAACAGCCGCACGGGCGCGGTGCAGCAATACCCGGCGCGGTAGCGCGGCTCGGAGGGAAGCGGCGACTACAGTTCCGCCTGCCGCGCGGCCGGCGTTTCGTACACGAACCTGCAAAACAGCGTCGCGGCCAGGCAGGCAAAGGCCGCGTTCCACTCGACCCAGACTCGGGTTTCCTCCCAGATGCCGAGCAGGGCCGCGAGCGCCACGCCCGGAACCGCGCCCAGCAGGAAGGCTTTCTCGGGAGGCGTCAACCGGCGCAGGTTCAAGACGAGCGGCAGCCCCAAAAAGCCGAAGACGCTCATCAACTGCGGCCAGTGCTTCGGCGTCAAGAGGTCGTGCCCGTTGACGTGGTAGGGAATCTGCAGTCCCGAAGCCCTGCCGGGGAAGTGCCTCGCGATCGCGACCCGGACCGCCAGCCAGAACACCGCCATCCCCGCGGCCAGCAAAGCGGCGCGCCGCCGCTCCCCCCGCACCCAACCCACGGCCAGGACGCACGGCAGCAGGAACAGCGCCGTCTCCCGCATCGGCACGTCCAGCGCGAACCACAGGGCGACGAGGGCGAGATGGCCTTCCAGAAGCGCCAACGCTCCCAGCGTGAACAAAGCCGCGTGCGGCAGATCGTAGGGGTACCACAAGTTTTGGTCGGCCCGCGCCGCGTAGGAGGCATAGAAGACACCGAGCACGACCGCCGGGAAAAGCCACCAGACCCGCGGGAAGCGCCGAAACCCGTACCGTCCGGCGGCCGCCGCCATGACGACCATGCTCAGGACGCCCGCCGCATAGCTGGCCAGCTTTTCCGCCGTGTACGGTTCGATCACGACGTGCTGCACGCCCTGGTCTTGCTGCAGCGACCGCGCCAGACGGCTCAGAACGGCGCGGCCGTGCACGGCCCGCAAGAGGGGCATCATGCCGACCCGCGCCTGAAACGGCAGTCTTTCCTGCCCCGCTTCGTACCGCTGGAGGTCGATGTAGCTGTAGTTGTCGTAGAAAATGCTCTGCACGCAGTGCACGGAGGCCAGAAGCAGGAGCACCCCGATCCACCACTGCTTTCGCCAAAACGCAGCCCTGCCTTCATTCATCACCCACAATTACCACGAGCGCGGTCCAGCAAGGCATCGGCCGTGAGCCCTGGCGAGGCTGCCGGCGAACCGCGCCGGAATCCGGAGTCGAACCGATAGGCGCAACGCCGCCCTTGCCTGGACAGGGGGCCGTGCCATAGGCTCACCCTCGCACCTGCACTCGCTTCCAAACTCACTCCAGGCCGGCATCTCCATGCGCGCGCACGTCGCTTCTCTCTTGCTGCTCTCCGCCGCGGCCCACGCCCAGGCGCCTCCTCAGCTTGCAAACCCGGCGCTGCCCGCCGACCGGCGCGCGGCGGCCCTGGTCCAGGCCATGACCCTCGAGGAGAAGGTCGGCCAGATGATGAACGCCGCGCCGGCGATCCCCAGGCTGGGCATACCCGCCTACGACTGGTGGTCCGAGGGGCTGCACGGGATCGCGCGCTCCGGGTACGCCACGGTCTTCCCGCAGGCCATCGGCATGGCGGCGACCTGGGACAAGGAGCTGGTCGGGCAGGAGGCGGCGGCGATCGCCACCGAAGCACGGGCCAAGTACAACATTGCCGGTGCCGAAGGCAACCGAGGCCGCTACTTCGGCCTGACCCTCTGGTCGCCGAACATCAACATCTTCCGCGACCCGCGCTGGGGGCGCGGGCAGGAGACCTACGGCGAGGACCCCTTCCTGACCGGTTCGCTGGCCACGGAGTTCGTGAGGAACCTGCAGGGGTCCGACCCAACCTACCTGAAGACTGTGGCCACCCCGAAGCACTTTGCCGTGCATTCCGGCCCGGAGAGTACCCGGCACAAGGCCGACATCCATCCCTCTCCTTATGACCTCGAATCCACCTATCTGCCGGCGTTTCGCGCCGCGATCGTCGATGGCCGGGCGGATTCGCTGATGTGCGCCTACAACGCGGTTGACGGCAGCCCCGCGTGCGCCAACACTGCTCTCTTGAAGGACACCCTGCGCAACGCCTGGCACTTCAAGGGCTTCGTCACCTCCGATTGCGGCGCGGTCGACGATATCTACCAGGGCCACCGGACCGCTCCGGATGCCGCGCACGCTGCCGCCGTCGCCGTGCTTGCCGGGACAGATACGAACTGCGGAACGACTTATCGCGCTCTGGTTGACGCTGTCCACCAAGGCTTGCTGCCGGAGTCCGCCATCGACACAGCCGTCAGTCGGCTCTTTGTCGCGCGCGTCCGGCTCGGCCTCTTCGACCCGCCGAGCAAGGTGGCCTATGCACACTTGCCATCCTCGGAGGTCGACTCGCTCGCGCATCGGGAGCTCTCCGCGAAAGCAGCCCGTGAGTCGATGGTCCTGCTCAAGAACGACGGCACGCTCCCGCTCAGCCCCAACGTAAAGACGATCGCGGTCGTGGGTCCGAACGCCGCTTCGCTGCTCGCGCTCGAAGGCAACTACAACGCCATCCCCTCCCACCCCAAGCTCCCGGTCGGCGGCTTTGAAGCCGACTTTCCCCCCGCCCGGGTGCTCTAC
>CAXUEU010000201.1:2832-3977 GCA_964250195.1 uncultured Acidobacteriaceae bacterium | reverse complement strand
GTACTGGGCCTCCCACATCTGGTGCTGGCCCACGTCCGTCGCGACGATCGCGTCGCCGCCGGTCGCCTTCCATAAGTCGTGCATTACGTGCGCGGCGTACAGGTGGCCCAGATCGGGCAGGTTGCGAATGTCCCGCACCGCCGCCGTGCCCTTACTTGCATCGATCTGCTTGACCCAAGCCGAACCCTCGACAGCCGTCAATCGAGGCAGCAGCGCGTCCAGTACCTCCCCGAGGTCGCCGATCAGCGCCACATCCACCTTCACGTTCTTGTTGATCTCCGACGGATCGATCTCGATGTGAATCTTCTTCGCGTGCGGCGCATAGCTCGCCAGCGTCCCCGTCACTCGGTCGTCGAACCGCATCCCGCAGGCGACCAGCAAATCCGCATTCTGGATCGCGTCGTTCACCCACGACTCGCCATGCATCCCCATCATCCCCAATGCCAGCGGGTGCGAGGCAGGGAAGCCCCCCAGCCCCAGCAGCGTCGTCGCCACCGGAATCTGCCGCCGCTCGGCCAAGGTCAGCATCGCCTCTGTCGCCCGCGCCTCGATCACCCCATGCCCCGCCAGGATCACCGGCCGCTTCGCCCCACGGATCAGCTCAGCCGCGTCGTTAACCGCCCCCGCCGAAACCCCCAGCATTGGGTGCGGCCTGTGCGGCCTGGCCTGCGCGGCCGCGAAGTTGAACCGCGCCACCCCCTGCTGCGCGTCCTTTGTGATATCCACCAGCACCGGTCCCGGCCGCCCTTCCCGCGCAACCGCGAACGCCTCCCGCAGCATCGGCGCCACATCCTCCGCGCGCGTCACCAGGTAGTTGTGCTTGGTCACCGGCAGCGTGATCCCGGTGATGTCCACTTCCTGGAACGCGTCCGACCCCAGCATCTTGCTCGAAACCTGCCCCGTGATGCACACCATCGGGATCGAGTCGAGCATCGCCGTCGCCAGGCCCGTCACCATGTTCGTCGCGCCCGGCCCGGAGGTCGCGATTGCCACTCCTACGCGCCCCGAAGCCCGCGCATAGCCGTCGGCCATGTGCGTCGCTCCCTGCTCGTGCCGGACCAGAATGTGCCGGATCGGGAACTTGCGCAGCGCGTCGTACACCGGCAGGATCGCCCCGCCCGGATAGCCGAAGACCTCCCGCCCTC
>CAXUEU010000201.1:0-2822 GCA_964250195.1 uncultured Acidobacteriaceae bacterium | reverse complement strand
GCCCTCCCCTTCGAGCGTCGCCCAGACGATCTCCGCCCCGGTCAGGTCGAGTGTCGGCGCGGTTGCCGGTGTGTGTTCCGCCGCGAGGATTTCGTCATGGGTGTGCTTCGGCGCCGGCGGCGGCGCGGGCGTCCCCCGTCCCATCTGCCAGTCCTGCATCGGATTCGGTAGCTCGTTGCTGCTCATCTTGTCGCTCCTATAGCTTTTAAGAACACCCGCCACGAAGCGGCCTCAAGCCGAGTAGGCGGTCTTGCCTTTAGTTGGTGACGGCTCCCCGCGAAGCCGAGGAAACCGAATCCGCATACTTCCGGAACACCCCGCGCTTGTACCGAGGCTCCGGTGCGCGCCATTCGCTCAGCCTCTGCTCGATGACTGCATCGGACAGCTCCGCGCACAGCCGTTTGCCCGGGATGTCGAACGTAATCCGATCCCCCTCGCGCAGCGCCGCGATCGGGCCGCCCATCGCCGCCTCCGGGGCCACATGCCCCGCCATCAACCCGCGGGTCGCCCCGGAGAACCGCCCGTCCGTCAGCAGCGCCACCGTCTCGCTCAACTCCGGAATTCCCGCGATCGCCGCCGTGACGGAGAGCATCTCCTGCATTCCCGGCCCGCCGCGCGGCCCTTCATTCCGGATGACCATGACGTCCCCAGCCTGGATCAGCCCTTCCTCCACCGCCCGGAACGCTTCCGGCTCCGACTCAAACACCCGCGCGGGCCCGGTATGCGTCAGCCGCTTATGCCCCGCCACCTTCACCACGCACCCCTCCGGCGCGATATTGCCTTTCAGGATCACCAGCCCGCCGGTCGGCTTGAGCGCCTGCGCGGCGGGGAAGATCACCTGCTGCCCCCGTTCTTCCACCGCCAGCGCCGCTTCCTCGGCCAGCGTCCGGCCCGTCACGTTCGGTGCGTCCCCGTCGATCAGTCCTGCTTCCAGCATCCGCTTCGCCAGCAGCCGCGATCCGCCCGCTTTCTGGTAGTCCGCCGCCACGAATCGCCCGCCCGGTTTTAAGTCGCACAGCAAGGGTGTTTTGTCTGAAATCCGATCAAAGTCGTCAATCTCGAGCGGCAGCCCCAGTTCATGCGCGATCGCCAGGAAATGCAGCACCGCGTTCGTCGACCCGCCCGAAGCCGCCACGCTGGCAATCGCGTTTTCGAGCGAGCGCTTCGTGATCAAGCCTGAGGGTTTCAGCCCCGCCCGCGCCGCCTCCATCACCAGCCGCCCGGCCTCCCGCGAGGCCTCCAGCTTGGCCGGCAGAAACGCCGGCACCCGCGACAACCCCAGCGGCGCGATCCCCAGAAACTCGCACGCCATCGCCAACGTGTTCGCCGTTCACTGCCCGCCGCACGCCCCCGCGCCCGGGCAGGCGTTCGCCTCGACCGCCTCCAGCCCCGCATCGTCCAAACGCCCCGCCGCATGCGACCCGATCGCCTCGAACACATCCTGCACCGTCAGATCGCGGCCATCCAAGCGTCCCGGCGCGATCGACCCGCCGTACAGCATCAGCCCCGGAATGTCGAGCCGCGCCAGCGCCATCACCGTTCCCGGCATGTTCTTGTCGCAGCCGGCGATGCACACCAGCCCATCGAACAGGTTCCCCCGCGCAACGAGCTCGACCGAATCCGCGATCACCTCCCGCGAGATCAGCGAGGCCTTCATCCCCTCGGTCCCCATCGTGATCCCGTCCGAGATGGTCACCGTGTTGAACTCCATCGGCGTCCCCCCAGCCGCGCGCACCCCCTCCTTCACCGCCTCGGCGATCGCCCGCAGGTGATAGTTGCACGGCCCGATTTCGGTCCAGGTGTTGGCGATGCCGATGACGGGTTTCGCCAAGTCCTCGCGCGTAAAGCCGACCGCGCGCAGCATCGCCCGCGCCGCCGCCCGGCTCGGCCCTTCAGTGAGGGCGGTGCTGTTGGTTTTCGCTCGATCAATCTGGTGTAGTTTGCCGTTCGAACTCACAGTAGCCTTTCCAGCTCTTGAAGAGGACACGCCACGAAGCGGCCGCCTCCCGCGTAGGGGGTCTTACGCCCTTGCCCTTAGCCAAACCTCCGCATCATGCCGCTGCTCATACGCCGCCAGCTCCCCCGCATGCCGCAGCGTCAAGCCAATCTCATCCAACCCGCCCAACAGACACTCCCGCCGAAACGGGTCGATCGCGAATGGCACCCGCAACCCGAACTGGTCCGTAATCACGTTCTCCTCGAGCGACACAGCCAGGGAATACCCATCCCGCGCCCTGGCCTGCAGCATCACCCGCCCAATCTCTTCCTCGGGAAGCGTGACCAGCAAAATCCCGTTCTTCCCCGCGTTCGAATGGAAAATATCCGCGAACGACGGAGCCAGCACACACCGAAACCCATACTGCGCCAGCGCCCAGGCGGCGTGCTCCCGCGACGACCCGCACCCGAAGTTCTTCCCCGCGACCAGAATCTTCGACCCCTGGTAAGCCGGATCATTCAGCACGAATGCCGGGTTCTTCCGCCACTCGTAAAACAGAAAATCCTCAAACCCCGTCCGCTCCACCCGCTTCAGAAACACAGCCGGAATGATCTGGTCCGTATCCACATTCGCCGCCTCGAGCGGCATCACAACCGACCGCAATGTCCGAAACGCTTCCATTACGCCATCACCTCCGCCTGCTTATATTCCCAGGTCCGAATGTCCGTGAACCGCCCCATCACCGCCGCCGCCGCCGCCATCGCCGGGCTCACCAGATGCGTTCTTCCGCCACGCCCCTGCCGCCCTTCAAAGTTGCGGTTGCTGGTCGAAGCGCACCGTTCGCCCGGCGCAAGGATGTCCGGATTCATCCCCAGGCACATCGAGC
>CAXUEU010000200.1:0-4103 GCA_964250195.1 uncultured Acidobacteriaceae bacterium | reverse complement strand
CCGCGAACCGCGAAGGGAAAACCGCGCTGCGGCTACTCTAAAGTAACGGATTGCCCCTTACTTCTCCCGTCCGATCTTGTACACGATCCCCACGCCGCCGAAAAACTCGTTCTGGTTCAGCCCGCCGTAGCGCGTCGGCTGGTAGTCCCCCGTGAACCGCACCGCCAATCTGGGCGCGATCTTGTAATCCGCCCAACCGCCGATCGCATACGCAATCGCCAGTTGGTTGTTATAAATCCCAATCTGCCTGGGCTGGATCCCTGAACCCTGAAACGCCTGGTCGAACGCCCCGTAAGCCCCGCCGATCAGCACGTGCGCCCCCGCCGTGTACTTCTCCCGCTCGTAAAGCCGGACCGAGGGCCCGAACAGAAACAGGTACTCCGAGGTGTTCGAAGTTGCCGGCAGGTTGAACCCATTTACCGGCAGGTCGTAGCTGCCGTACAAACCGCGTATGGCCGCCTCACCGCCCACCAGGTGCGAAAACCAGTACGTCGCCGCGCCCTGCCATCCCAGCAAGTTCGTCGCCCGCACCTGGTGCGCGAACCCGGGGTTGAAATGCGAATACGCCGCCCCGCCCACGACATCCAATCGTTCCATATCGGCCGGCCCATTTGAGGTGGGTGCCGTCGCGGTCACCTGCGCACTGCCATAGCAAGCCGAACCGATAATCAAAACGACCGCGCACAAAAAGGTTTTCCAAACCGTCAATGCATCTCTCCTCATCGACAGAGAGAGCGCCCCTGCCTTATCTGCCGACACGTATTGGGCAGCGTCCTTCCAGAATACAGTGAACCTACTACGGCTTGAAAATTCTGTATACTTTGTGCAATCCGTCTCACCGACCCGACACACCTCCGCCCGCCCGGATCGTTCGCGAGAAAGCGCATTTCCCCATGAGCACACAAACAAGCTCTCCCATCTGCTCCCTTTTCGGGATCGAGCACCCCGTCCTCCAGGCACCCATGGCCGGCGCGACCACGCCTGAAATGGTAATCGCGGTCAGCAACGCAGGCGGTCTCGGAGGGCTGCCCTCCGCTTTGTACACCCCCGCCCGGCTCCGCGCGACGCTGGAACTCATCGGTGCCGGAACGAGCCGTCCCGTCAACCTTAACTTCTTCTGCTATGCTGCGCCCGGCAATGACCGGGCGCGGCAGGCGGCTTGGCGTCTGCGCCTCGCCGGCTACTACGCCCAAGCGGGCCTCGCCTCAGAGGCGGGCCCACCCGAGGCGGGCGGTGTGCCGGCCTCGTTCGACGACGCCCTTTGCGCCGTCGTCGAGGACTATCGCCCCCGGGTCGTGAGCTTTCACTTCGGCCTGCCCGCCGCGCCGCTGCTCGATCGCGTCAGGCGAACGGGAGCGAAGGTGATCTCCTCGGCGACGAACGCGTCGGAAGCTCGCCGGCTCCAGGAGCGGGGAGCCGACGCCGTAATCGCCATGGGTGCCGAGGCGGGCGGCCACCGGGGCAGCTTCCTGGCGGACGACATAGCCGCAGAAATTGCTGCGGCTATCGGGACGTTTGCATTGGTGCCGCAGATCGCCGATGCCGTGACCATTCCCGTCATCGCGGCCGGCGGCATTGCAGACCGGCGAGGCGTAGCGGCCGCTTTCGCCCTCGGCGCTTCAGCCGTTCAGGTCGGCACGGCTTACCTGCTGACGCCGGAAGCGCGCATCTCCCCGGCGCACCGCTCGGCCTTGGGCTCGCCTGAAAGAATGACCGCTGTGACCAACCTGTTCACCGGACTCCCGGCGAGGGCGATCGTCAACCGGCTGATGGCCGAGGTCGGTCCTTACTCCCCGCTCGCGCCTTCCTTTCCAAACGCCGGCGGCGCGCTCGGTCCCCTGCGAAACGCGGCGGAGGCTGCAGGCAACGACGACTTCACGCCGATGTGGGCCGGGCAGGCTTTCCCCCTGGCTTCCCCGATGTCCTGCGCCGCCCTGACCCGAAGCTTGATTGCCGCGATTCCGCAAAAAAGGAAACTATGAGTGAACCGAAAAAAGTCGCTATCATCACGGGCGCTTCTCAGGGCATCGGCGCGGGCTTGGTCGAGGCCTTTCGCGGGCGCGGCTACCGTGTACTGGCCACCTCACGCACTATCCGGCAAACGGAGGATCCCGATATCGCCGCCGTCGCCGGAGACATCGGAGACCCCGCGACAGCCGAGCGCGTCGTCTCCGAAGCCCTTGCGCGCTTCGGACGCGTCGATACCCTGGTCAACAACGCGGGCCTCTTCCTGTCGAAGCCGTTTACGGAGTATACGTCCGAAGATTTCGCCGTCAACGTCGCGACCAATCTCGCGAGCTTCTTCTATATGAGCCGGCGTGCCGCCGTTGAGATGCTCCGACAGGGCTCCGGCCATATCGTCAGCATCGCCGCGAGCCTGGCCGATCAGCCCATCGCAGGGGTTCCCGCGGTGCTGGCCGGCCTGACGAAGGGCGGCATTAACTCAGCAACCAAAGCCCTCGCCATCGAGTATGCCGGGAAAGGCATCCGAGTCAATGCCGTCTCGCCGGGCATTATCAAAACGCCCATGCACCCGCCTCAGACGCACGAGTTTCTCGCCGAACTTCATCCGGTCCGGCGAATGGGTGAGGTTCGCGACATCGCCGAAGGTGTTCTCTATCTTGAAACTGCTCCGTTCGTCACAGGAGAAATCCTTTTTATCGACGGAGGCCAGAATGCCGGTCGTTAACGGCATCTGTCCGAGCCCCGATAGAGCGTTGCGTTTGATCCATCCCGCCTAACGATCTTCGCTTAACAAGGGAGTCTCGGCAGCTGCCCGCCATCGGGAAAAATGCTTTGACTAACTCATCCACCGCCTGTCGTTCCGGTCCCGCGGCCCACCCTTAGCTCCCGGAGAGGTTCCAGAAGGCTGACCCGTATCCGGGTCCACGTAGCGCCCTTCCGAATCAAATTGAACATTCCGGTTCTGCTTGCGCATGTACACTTCGAACTTCTTCGCCGCGTTTCTCCGCTTCCACCGGTAGTAATCGTTTCGCAGGTCGAGCGAGCGCTGCCCTAGCGCCCCAGTCAGCCCCCTTCGCGGCGCGAGCCGGATAAACAGATATCCCGCCAGCGCCCCGCCCAGCTGCGCCAGCGCGTACACGCGGCTCTCTCCGAACAGCTGCGCCACCGCGATCAACATGTAGATCGCCACCAGATACTTCGCCCGAATCATCACCGGAATGGGAAACAGCGTGAACTGCATGTCTCCGTACAGCACCCCGAACGCGATTAGCAGCCCGAAAATCCCTCCGAAAGCTCCGGTCAGCCCCGCCGTGAACAGCCCACCGCTGGCCGCCGTCGCATAGGCCAGGCCCACGGCCGCCAGCGCCGCCCCTATTACCGCGAGGAAGTAGAGCTCCCCCAACCAGCGGCTCCCGTGATTCGTCTCGAGGAAAGCCCCCAAAAACCACAGCGACAGCAGCTCCAGCGCCGTTCCCAGCAGGCCGCCGTGGAGAAAGCTGTACGTAATCAACTGCCAGACCGATCCATGCGCCACCATCGCCGGCGTCAACGCGAAAAGGAGCAGAAGCCGCCCCTCCAGCATCGGCGCGGCCAGGTGGAGCAGCAAAAACGCGAAATAAATCCCGAGATTCCAGACCACCAGCGTCCGGGTAAACCCGCGAAACTCAGGAAAAGCCATCATCCCGGTCGACCGATAAGGCGGCATACGCACCAGTTCCCCGCGCCCAGAAAAAGGATGCTTGTGCGCGCTCACTTCATTCTATGGCCCGCACGCCGCGCGCGAGCACAACAAACCGGCCGCCGCGCCGCCCTTCTCGATTCGGAACAGCCATTCCCAAAATGGGAATCACGCCGGCAGCTCCGGAGAAAACTTTACCCAGGAGCCCCCACAATCTCGTAAAGTTGGCAGCGGACGAGGTTTAGCATGCCCACGCAAACCAAAAATCCGCTCCGCGCCTCCGCGCTCCGCCCTTTCGCGTTTCGTCGGGTGAGCCTTCGCTCGGCTGTCCGCCAAGCACAGCGCCGGGCACTATTCGCCGCTCTTGCCTTCCTGCTCGCACCCACTTTTCCTCAAACCTCGCCAGCCCAGACCGTGTCCCCTGGACCGCGCCCTCCCTCTTTCCCCCTTGTTCCTACCC
>CAXUEU010000199.1:0-4145 GCA_964250195.1 uncultured Acidobacteriaceae bacterium | reverse complement strand
ACCGGCAGCAGATGAAGTCGTCCGTGCTGCGCAACTTCGGCGAGATCGGCAACGACCACCCGATCGATCCGACCAATCGCTTCTTCGCGGCCGATCTCCCGCAACGGCCGTTCGATCCCGACAAGGCCAAGTTCCACCTGAACAAGGCGGGCATGTCGGGATAGACCTTCCAGGTCACGGTGTCGCCGGCCGGGCACTCCCGCAGGCGCCGGCGCAAGTCCTCGACGTTCTCGACGGGCTGCGCATTCAGCTCCAGCACGACGTCGCCGGGCCGCAACCCGGATGTCCAGGCGGGGGCGTCGCGGTCCACGGTGACGATCAGGGCCCCGCCGGTCGCGTGATCGGCGGTCGGCGCGGCAAGCTCCACCCGGGTCGCCTCGGCGGCGTCGAGATCGCGGAGGCTTACGCCCAGGTAGCCCGGGCGGGGCGGGTGCGCGGGATCGCCGGCCTGCCCCACAGGCTTGAGCGCCCAGGCGGCGGCTCCGACGAAGGCGACGAACAGCCCGCAAACGCACAGACCATGCCGCAGGGAGCGGGTGCGCGCGGCGCGAGTGAGGAGGCGGCGAAACAATCGAGGGGGAGCTCCCGGGTACCCCGCTCATGCGGGGCAGTTATTGGGTTGGACGCGCGAAAACGGCCGGCGTGTGCCGCGCTACTGGACTTGCGGCACGGCCCTGAGCGCGGCGAGCGAGGCGGTGCGGATCGCGGGATCGCCGTCCCGGAAGGCCACCGTGTGCAGGACCTGGCGCACGCTCGAGTCCACCTCGACCGGCTGGAGCACGCGGACCGCTTCGATCCGGACGGAGGAGCTCGGGTCGCCCATCAGCGCGCCGAGCACCGCGTCGCGCACCTCCATATCGTCCGCGATCCAGGGCTGCAGGCCGGCGAGCGCTTCCCGGCGAACCTCCGGGGCCTTATCCGCTTGGAGCGCGTTGAGCAAGGCGGCGCGCGCCGGGGAGGCCGCGCAGGGCGCGCCCGGTGCACAGGCAGGCTGAAGGAGGCTGACCGAGGCGTTGCGAACCTGCGGGCTGATTCCGTTTTGGGTCGCCGCCATCAGCAGTTCGCGGATCGACGGGTCGTCCGCCGGACCGGTGAGCACGTCGGGCACCAGGCGGTCGTAGCGGACCTCCACCGTGCCGGTCTCCGGGTCCTGCCGGATGCCGTTCACGTCGGCCACCACGGAGGGGACCTCGGGCGGCGGCGGCGCCAGCAGCATCGCCGTTTGTTCGGCGGTGTGCGCGGCCTCCCCGGCCCGGTAGCCGCCGTAGCCGCCGGCGACGAGGCCGGTGAGCAGGAGCGCGGAGGCAAGCGCGGGCATGTTCCTCAAGCGCCCGGCGGTAAAGCCGATCTGCTGGGTGAAGCGGTTCCACCAGCCCGACCGCTCGCAGAAGTCCAGCTTCGCGTCCAGCCCCATGCGGGCCCGTGCCAGCAGGGTCGGGGAGGGCTCGGGGCCGCTTTCCGAAGCCAGCGCACGGAAGAATGTCGCCGTCGCGGCCATTTCCGTCCGGCAGGCGAGGCAGACGCTCAGGTGCGCGGCGAGCGGATCGTTTTCCGGGAAGTTTTCCGGGAAGCTTTCATGGGCAAGCGGGGCATCGCCGCCGCGCTCGACCTGGGCAAGAGCGGCGGATGCGATCGCGCGCTGGGCCGTTTCGCAGCTCATGCGCCCGGCGATCGCGGACGCGCCGAATGTCTCGGCTCCGGGGTCCGCCCCGGGTGCCGCCCCTGTGTGCTTCACGGAGTTCCTCCAAAAAAGGTCCTGCTGTTTTGACTGCGTTGCGCCGCCGTTGTGTCACGGCTGGCGCTCGGATTGCCGTACTTTTTACCCGTGCAGCGAAGCCAAACGAAGCCGAAGCTTCCGCGTCGCCCGGAAAAGCGTATTCTTCGCCGTTTCCTCGGTGGTTTGCAACATCTCCCCGATTGCCCGCAGTTTTAGGCCCTGGTAGTGCTTCAGTTCAAAGACCATGCGCTCCCGGGGAGTCAGCTGCCCAAGGGCTTCCTGGATCTTTTCACCCAGGAACTTACGCTCCAGCTCGCGGGCCGGGTTCGCGCCGGACCGGTCGTCGGACACGTTGCCGAGCAGGTCCATCTCCTCGCCGCGGCCGTCCACGACCACCGACTGCTCCTCGCGCCGGGATTTGCGCCGCCGCAGGTGGTCCAGGCACAGGTTCGTGGCGATGCGGTAAATCCAGGTGTAAAAGGAGCACTCGAACCGGAAGTTGCCCAGATAGCGGTAGGCCTTGAGAAAGGCTTCCTGGTGGATATCCTGTGCGTCCTGCTCCGAGCCGGTGAGCCGCAGGGCGAGCCGCAGCACCGCTCCATCGTACTGGCGCACCAGCGCATCGAAGGCCGCGCGCGAACCGGCCTGGGCCTCGCGAATCAGCAGCATTTCGGCTTCGCGGCCGGCTTCATCCGCCGGGGACTCCGCGCGCGGGCGGGGGTGTGCCCCTATCTGAGCCCCGGTTCGCGCATTGCTTTGCACGCTGGGTATCGCTGCCTGCGGGAGGGGAAAGCTGTCGGCTGCGGCCATGTGGAGGTATGCCTCTCCCGAGCGGGCCGGGGTCGGATTCCGGCGCGGCTCGCGTTGAACTCTCTGGGACGTCCGTGAAAACCCGAAGTGAGCGGGGAAGTCGCCGAAAGTTTTCCACAGGACGGCTTCAGGCGGGCTCTCAGGCTGGATCGATCGCGCCCTCGGTCATGAACCGCTCGGTCGCCTGCAACGCGCAGCGCTGCCCGCACAGGTGGTAGACGTCCTCCCGCTGGCTTTGCCCGGCGGTCCAGCGCATCAGGGTCAGCCGCCCGCTGTCCGCCGGTTCGCTCACTGTCGCCATCCACCAGTGGTTCGCCTCGCCCTTTGCCTTGCCGCAGATATCGCAGGCGTATGCCACGCTCCAAGCCATTCCCGCCGCCCCCCTGTGCCCCTGTGACACATACGGTAAACCGGGCCGCCCGGATTCGCATTAAGATAATGGCGGGGAGGCAGCACCGAAGTCACCCCGTGGGAGACGACCCGTTTGGCCGAAGAAACCATCCCTGTCCTGCACTGCCCCTCTTGCTGGTCGACCAAGTTCCAGCTCTCGCGCCCCCGCCCGGAGGACCGGTTCCAGATGCTGCTGCTGCGCTACCCGGTGCGCTGCCGCAAGTGCCGGGCGCGCCTGTATGCGAGCCGCGCCTACGCCAAATACCTGCGCGGCATCGGGCAGATTTCGCCCAAGGAGGGCCAGAAAGTGACCCCCGAAGACAACGGCGCATTGTAGGAAGGGGAAAAGAAGCCGGAGTCGAAAATGGTCGGGACGGGCAGATTTGAACTGCCGACCCCTCGCACCCCAAGCGAGTGCTCTACCAGGCTGAGCCACGTCCCGACTGGGGCTTCTTTCTCACCAGAGTGTACCAGAGCCTATTTGGCGGGCGGCACGTAGTCTTGCGGCAAGCCGGATCCCTCGCCGAAGAAGAAATGCTCCATCTGCTCGACCAGAAACTCCTGCGCCTGGGGCGTCCAGGGCTGGAGCCGGTATTCGTTCAAGAGCATCTTCTGGTGCTCCACCCACTCGCCCCAGGCTTTCTTCGAGACGTTGTTGTAGACCTTGTGGCCGAAATCCGAGTCGAATGGCGGCTCGTCGAGCCCTTCCATTTCCTGTTTGTAGCGCGCGCAGTGGACGAGGTGCATAGAAGCAAGGGTACAGGGGATGGGGGATAGGGTGTAGGGTTTGGATTGGAGACTGGCAGCTATTTTCTATCCAGAGGCAGTTTGAGGAGCAAGGCACTCAGCATTCGCCCGACTTCTTCTGAGATCGACAGCGCTTCAGATACAAACTCTCGTGCGCCGAAGCCGAGCCGTTCAGCAAGGAGCAACTGGGTCTGCAACTCCTGATTGGAACCACGGGCAATCATCAGGAAGTGCCGGTACTCGCCTCGCGTGCCGCGCCCGTGCCCCTCCGCTATGTTGCTCGGAACGGAAACGGAGGCTCTGCGGATCTGACTCGTCAGACCGTACACCTCCTCGCGCGGAAAGCCGCCGGTAGCTGCATAAACCGCGGACGCCAGATCCATGCCGCGCTGCCAGACCCTCAGTTCCCGATAGGACCGAATCCTGCGCTCTCCCGGCGTTCCACTCGACATCGCACAGCTCCTTGGCCTGCCCCATACCC
>CAXUEU010000198.1:0-4230 GCA_964250195.1 uncultured Acidobacteriaceae bacterium | reverse complement strand
CCTTGGAGCCGCCTGCCACACTCCATCGCTTCTCTCGCTGAACTACCAGGGGATAATTTCCCCACCGTGACGAAAGAAGCTGCCGGTTGGCCCATCGACGCCCAGCAACGCCGTTTCCACGCTGTTCTTTGCTCCATCCGCAATTTCCATGGGCGCATGCTCGGTACCGAGTTCCGTCTTTACCCAACCGGGATGAATGGAGTTCACTTTGATCTTCGTATCCCGCAGCTCCTGCGCGAGGTGAATCGTAAACATGTTGAGAGCCGCCTTGGATGCGTTATAGGAAAATCGCTTGGTATAGGCGACCTCGGGAACGTTCTTCTCGTGCAGGGTAAGCGAACCCAATGTACTCGACACATTCACGATGTTTCCCGACGCGCTCTTCTTCAGCAGCGGCAAAAGATCGCGCGTGAGTAGTAAGACGCCGAATAGGTTGGTCTCGAAAGCGGCCCTCAGCTCTTCTTCCGAGGTCTCGATCGTTCGAGCATCCAGCAGCGTGGCATCCCGCGGTACCGCCGCCGCATTGTTGACGAGGATGTCCAGCCGCCCGAACTGCTGCCCGATCTTCTCTGCGGCCGCGGCGCGATCCCCGGTCTCGGTTACGTCGAGCTGCAGCGCACAGATCTCCTGAAGCCCTTCTCTCGTGAGCTTCGAGACCGCGTCCCGTGCATCCTTGATCTGCCGTGCACCCAAAAAGACGACCACACCTTTTTGCGCCAGCTGCCGCGCCGTTTCATAACCTATGCCGCGATTCGCGCCGGTGACGAGTGCGATTTTCTTTGTTTCCGTCATGATCTTCCATTTCCTTTGTTATGAATCGTTTACGCCTGGGCTCACCCGTTCCGGCCCGCTCGGCTATTGAGCGTGAAACCCTTCGAGAACGAACTTGCCGCGTGCCTTTCCGCTTTCGACCGCGGCGTGAACCAGCCTCAGATTCGCGGCATTGATCGGCGAGTATCGCTCGCTCAACGTCGTCTGCAGAATACCCCTGTCCACCAGGCGCGAAACTTCGTTCAGCAGCTTGCCTTGCTCTCCAAGGTCGGCGGTCCCGAAAAGGGGCCGCGTGAACATCAGTTCCCAGTGAACCGACACGGACTTCTGCTTGAATGCCCCGATCCCCGGACTGGGAGGATCGTCGATCAGGGCAAACCGGCCTTGCGGGGCAATCAGCGCGGCGATCTCGCTCAAATGACAATCCGTCTGTGTCGTGGAAAAGACGAACCCAGGTGCCCCAAGACCGAGCGCCTCCACCTGCGCGCGCAATGGCCTGCTGTGATCGACGATGTGCTGTGCGCCCATGCGCTCCACCCAGGCTCTCGTTTCCGGTCGCGAAGCCGTGGCGATGACCGTGAGGTTGGTAAGGGCTCGTACGAGCTGGATGGCGATCGATCCCACCCCACCGGCACCGCCGACAATCAAAATGGCGGCTGCCGCGCCTGGCACGGGCCGGCTCACGCCGAGCCTGTCGAAGAGCGTTTCCCAGGCCGTGATCGCGGTTAGAGGCAAAGCTGCTGCTTCAGCCCAGTCCAGGGTGCGCGGTTTCCCGCCGACGATCAGCTCATTGACCAAATGGAACTGGGCATTCGTGCCGGGTCTGTCGATGGATCCGGCATAGAAGACCTCGTCTCCAGGCTTGAAAAGGGATGCCTCCGGACCCGCCGCGCGCACCACTCCGGCTGCATCCCAGCCGAGGACCTTCCACTCTCCCGGTTCGGTCTTCGCTTTGCTTCGCACCTTCACATCGACCGGGTTGACCGATACAGCTTTGACCTCTATGAGGAGGTCGTGGCCGGTCGGCTCCGGCATGGGCAGATCGATATCGACTAAGGCCTCGTCCCGATCGAGAACTCCCGGTTCCCTGTACCCAACGGCTTTCATGTCATAGCCCTCTCTTGGCCTACACACAGGCTATCCGCATACAATCGATTACGTAAGTACGCACAATAATTGCACGTAGGATACGAAGGGATACTGTGCCCCATGCCGAAATCGCGACACTCCCGCCTGGATTGCAACCCCGGCTGCTCGGTCGAGGCAACCATCAGCCTCATCGGCGGTAAATGGAAGTGTGTGATACTATTCCACTTGCTGGAAGGAACCGTACGCTTCAATGAGCTCCGCAGACGAGTACCGGGCGTGACCCAGCGCATGCTCACGAATCAGCTTCGGGAACTCGAGGACGATGGACTGATTGAGCGCAAGGTCTACCCGGAAGTACCTCCCAAGGTCGAATACAGCCTTTCCTCGAGGGGTCGCTCTCTGGAATCGGTCTTTATGGCTCTGAAACTCTGGGGTGATACGAACATCGGGTTATTCGCCGGACCGACTCCATCGACAAATCTGAGCGGAGTCCTGAAAAGGAACGATACAGAGGCGAACGCCAGAATGTCTTGACAGGCGGTACGCGGGTGGCATCTCTCGAGCTGCGTCGCGATCGCCATCCAGAGCCGCAACTGCCGCGACCGGAAGAGAATCGCTATCGAAACCCGAAGCCAAAGGCAGCATCCAACAGGCACCGACATTTCTCCCGCAGGAGTACGCATGCGCACGAGCACCCTCGCCTTTACCGGCCTTTTTCTGGCAACCAGCGCCGCCCTTGCCCAGGGCACCCAGCCCGTCCTCACCGGCCAGGCGGCCTTTACCGATTTTTCCAAGGAAAAGCCCGGCACCGCCCGCCGCATCACCGTCGCCGACCTTCCCCAGCCCTACGCCACCCCCGGCGTCGACGCGGGCTCCGAGAAGGTCGCGCGTCCCGAAGGCGCGCTGCCTCAAGCCCCGGCCGGCTTCACCGTCACCCAGTACACCACCGGGCTCAACCAGCCGCGCCTCATCCGCACCGCGCCCAACGGCGACCTGTTCGTCGCCCTCTCCTACGAGAACAAGGTCATGGTCTTCCGCGGCGTCGGCCCCGACGGCAAGCCGCAGCAGGTCTCCACCTTCGCCGAGAACCTCAACATGCCCTTCGGCATCCGCTTCTACCCTGAAGGCCCTAACCCCAAATACGTCTACATCGGCAACACCGACGCGGTTGTCCGCTACCCCTACACCAACGGTGACCTGAAGGCCTCCAAGCCCTCCGAGGCCCTCGCCGACCTGCCCGGCGGCGGCAAGCTCCGCGGCGGCGGCCACTGGACCCGCGACATCGCCTTCACCCCGGACGGCGCGCACATGCTCGTCTCCGTCGGCTCCCACTCCAACATCGACGACCCGGACACCCACCCCGAGGAGGAGCACCGCGCCGACGTCCTCCAGTTCACCCCCGACGGCAAGTTCGAGAAGGTCTACGCCTCCGGCATCCGCAACTGCGTCGGCGAAGCCATCCAGCCCGGCACGGGCAGTCTGTGGTGCTCGGTGAACGAGCGCGACAACCTCGGCGACAATCTCGTCCCCGACTACATCACCCATGTTCAAGAGGGCGGCTTCTACGGCTGGCCCTGGTGGTACATGGGCGGCCACCAGGACCCCCGCCATGAGGGCAAGCACCCCGAGCTGCAGTCCAAGGTCATCACCCCGGACATCCTGCTCCAGCCTCATTTCGCCTCGCTCGAAATGACCTTCTACGAGGGCGCGAATTTTCCCTCGCAGTACAAAGACCAGATCTTCGCCGCCGAGCACGGGTCCTGGAACAAGTCCAAGCGCGGCGGGTATGAGGTCATCATGGCCGAGATTAAAAACGGCAAGGCCACCGGCGTCTTCCAGGACTTCCTTACCGGCTTCGTCACCCCTGAAGGCAAGGTCTGGGGCCGCCCCGTCGGCGTCACCGTCGCCAAGGACGGCTCGCTCTTCGTCACCGACGACGGCTCCGGCTCCATCTGGCAGGTCCGGTACACCGGCGGCGCGAAAGCCCCCGCCACGCCTGCCGCCGGCCAGTAATACATCTTGAAGAGGTCGCCCATCTCAGGGCGACCTCTTCCCGTACAAAGACTACCGCCCCGTCATCGCTTCCAGGTGCTCCGGGTATCGGTTCCCCTCCGGCACGATCCTCGCCGCTCCCTCATCGCCCAATTCTTCCTACTTCTTGCTTAATCCTGTCGTCCTCTAGATTTCCCCGCCTCCTCCGCATAAAACGGCAGCTATCCTGAGTCTCGAAGAGACCATGGCACGCGCCGACAAAGCTTCCCAGGAAATCCGCACACGACAGGCCGGCCTGGCCCACGCCATTGCCTCCCGCATCGGCGATGCGGAGAAACAGGCAGTCGCCATCCCCGGCCTCTCCCTCCACCGCTGGAC
>CAXUEU010000197.1:0-4260 GCA_964250195.1 uncultured Acidobacteriaceae bacterium | reverse complement strand
AGCCCCCGCAGCGCCGCGTCGAGGATGTCCGGCGTCAATGCCACGAGGCCGTCCGGCTTTTCCATGTCGGAGGCGATCTTGGCCAGATAGCGGTTCGGCGCCAGACCCACCGAACACCGCAAGGTCGAGCCCGCATGCGTACGGACCGACTGCTTGACCGCCCGGGCGAGCGCGAGCGCCCGCAGCAGTTCGCGTTCGCTGCCCATCAGCGAGCAGGCCATCTCGTCGATCGAGAGCACCGCCGCAACCGGTACGACCCGCTCCACCGCCTCGATGATCCGGTGGTGGTACTCGACGTACTCGCGGTGCCGCGCGTGCACCAGCAGGAGACCCGGGCACATCCGCTTCGCATCGCCGACCTTGACCCCCGTCTTGACCCCGAACGCTTTTGCCTCGTAGCTCGCCGCGATCACGGTTGAGGTGTCCGCCTCGACCGGCACCACGGCAATAGGCTTGTCGCGCAGCTCCGGCCGCAGCTCCTGCTCCACCGAGGCGAAATAGGAGTTCAGGTCCAGGAACAGCCAGCGCACCGGGCGGTCGACCGTCCGCGCCGTGCCTGTCTCGCTGTTCCCCTCTGGAGGCATGGTTTCTATATTCGCCTTTTCTTCGTCTCTTGACAAAAGAAAAGCGAGTCGGCGAAGCCGAAAGTAGTTGATTCCCGCTTTCTTCGTTGGGAAATCGCAATTTTCCGGTAGGCTTCTGCTCGAACCATTGCTCTGATTCGCTACGAAAGACGCCGCATGCCTCCGCTTCGCTCCCCTTTCGACCTCGCCGCCCGCGTGCTGGCGATCGCCTATGCCGCGTTCCTGGTTGTGTGGCTCGCCGTCCAGCCCCTGCCGCCCTTGCAGGACTACATGGCCTGGGCCTACCAGGGCTGGCTGGGCGCGGCGCTCCTTCACGGCTCCCCGGCGCTGGCGGCCCGGTTTGCCGTGGTGCACTACCCGGTTCCGAACGTGCTTTCACAAGCCGCGCTCATCGCACTCGACCTCGGCATGGGCGCGGCGCTCGCCGCGAAGCTTTGGATCGGAGCGCTGATCACTGTCTTCGCCGCCGCCTGCCTCTGGGGCGCGCGCGCCCTGCCCGCCGGTCAGCGGGGAGCGGCGGCCCTGCTCCTGTTCCTGTGCTTCGCCGTCAACTCCGCGTTCTGGGACGGCTACAGCAACTACCAGTTCTCGATTCTGGTCTTCCTGTGTGCCGTGCTGCTGCGCGACCGGCTCACGGTTTGGACCACGGGCCTTGCCGGGCTTCTCTTGTTCAGCTGCCACGCTTCCACGTTCTTTGCCTTCGTCGTTTTTGTCGCCGCCGATGCGGCGCTCGACCGCAAGCGGCGCGCCCGTCTGGTGGGGCTCGCGCCCGCTCTCCTGCTGCTGGCCTGGTACACCCTCGCGCGCCGCACGCCGTCGGTCGGGCAAGGTGACGCCGCGCCTCTTTACGGGGGCCTCGTGCACCACCTCGCATACAAGGCCTACACGCTTTCCAAGATCGGGCCGTTTCACAATCTGGTCGATCATGCGAACAGGTCGTTCCGGGATCGCTCGCCTCTGCTGTACCGCGCCGGGGTCGGGCTCAACGTCCTTTTCGCGCTCGGCTTTGCCGGTCTGCTCGCGACGGCATTCGCCCGCGGCAAAAAGGCTTTCGCGGATCCCTTGCTCCTCACTGCCTCCGTTTTGCTGACGCTGTTTCTTCTCGCGCCCAACAAGAGCGTCGGCGTGGTCAACCCCGGGGAGCGCCTGCTCTACCCCGCCCTGCTGTTATGTTTCCTGAGCCTGCGCGCGCTGCCTCTGGGTTCTCTGCTGGCCGCGGGTGGGGCTGCCGGAGCTCTGCTGACGGCGGCGCAGCTGCTCACGTTTTCCACCGCCGGCGTCAATACCCCGAGCGTCGTCCCCCTAAGCGGCCGCATGGCATACGCGGACCGGTACGGGCTTTACGACAGCCGCCTTTACGAGTTCGACGTGTACCGCGTCTTTCTGCGCGACCCCAGGGCGGGGCAGGCACCGGCTTTAGGTTTCGATACGAGCTTATTGGTTGACCGCTGAGGGCACGTTCTGGGCCAGTCGCCTTACTCTTACATGCATAAGAAATTACCTAAGTGCAGCGACGTTTCATTTCGGGACGCAAGTACCGGGATTCCCGCGCCGATGCAGGATTTCGTAAAAAGACGCAGAAACTCGTTGCATCCTCAATCGTCTTAGTGACAGGATGTTCTCAGAACCGGAAAGAGACGCTTCCCATAGACTCTCGCCGGCAGCTCTCACCG
This sequence comes from uncultured Acidobacteriaceae bacterium, assembly GCA_964250195.1. Taxonomy (GTDB): domain Bacteria; phylum Acidobacteriota; class Terriglobia; order Terriglobales; family Acidobacteriaceae; genus EB88. The sequence continues at coordinate 2,003 of CAXUEU010000197.1, read as the reverse complement.
GAAAACAGGTGCCGCCATGTGGTTTCTCCATTTAGAAGACGTTCTTCGGCAGTTCGCGCTCATGAGCCCACACTGGGCTGAAGCGGCGGTCACCTGCGGGGCCGCGCTGCTTGTCGGCTGCGCCGCCTCGTGCGCGTGCAGCCCGCGCCAAGACGCGGACGATCTGTTCGGCAAGCACGTTTCCTGACCGCGGAGGCCGCGGACAAGCGGGTCCGCCGGAAATAGCACGCCAACTTTTCCGACCGTCGGTACCGTGTTCGGGTCATGCCTTTTGGGGTAGCGTGGAGCTCAGAGGTGCTTCCTGATGAGTGCTCCAGCCCCCAAGCAAGCGCGGGTAACCCTGCCCGCGACGGAATACCCCCTTCCCGCCCAGGCATCGGAAACCGGCGCGATGCCCGCCGACCGGCTCATGAGCGTGACGCTCACGACCCGCCGGCGCAATCCCCTCTCGCTCCACGAGCTGAACGGGCGTATCGTGAGTCGCGAGGAGTTCGATCGGCAGTACGCCGGCGACCCGGACGACTTCGCCGCGCTCCGGCAGTTCGCTCACGAGCATGGGCTCGCCGTGGACGAGGCCAACACCAGCCTCCCGCGCCGTTCCATCGCGCTTCGCGGCACCGCCTCGCGCATGCAGCAGGCCTTCGGCATTACGCTCCACACTTACCAGCACCTCGGGCACGGCAGGCACTTCCACGGCTACAAGGGCGCGCTGTCCCTGCCGGAGGCGATCGCTCCGCGCGTCGAGGCGGTACTCGGGCTCGACTCCCGGCCCATCGCGAAGGCGCACATCCGCGTCCGCCCGCAGGACGCGGGCAGCGTGCGCGCCAATGCCGCGGGAACGAGCTTCACGCCGGTCCAGGTGGCTGCCCTGTACGGCTTTCCCACCAACCTGACCGGCTCGGGCCAAACCATCGGCATCATCGAACTGGGCGGCGGATACGAAGCGAGCGACGTCACCACTTACTTCCAAGGCCTGGGGCTCAGGCCGCCCTCCGTGGTCGCAGTCTCGGTCGACGGAGGCGCGAACGTACCCGGGGGCGACCCGAACGGGGCCGACGGGGAGGTGGCGCTCGACATTCAGGTCGCCGGAGCGGTCGCGCCCGGTGCGCGCATCGCCGTTTACTTTGCGCCCAATACCGACCAGGGCTTCATCGACGCGATCACGACCGCGGTCCATGACACGGCGAACAAGCCGAGCGTGCTCTCCATCTCCTGGGGCGGCCCCGAGACCACCTGGACCCCGACCTCACGGACCGCGCTCGACAATGCATGCCAATCGGCGGGCGCGCTCGGCATCACGGTGACGGCCGCCTCGGGGGACAACGGTTCCTCCGACGGGCAGACGGGGAACACGGTCGACTTCCCCGCGGCGAGCCCGCACGTGCTGGGCTGCGGAGGCACGGCGCTCAGCGGCTCGGGCAGGGCCATCGGCTCCGAGGTGGTGTGGAACGACCAGCCGAGCGGCGGGGCGACGGGCGGCGGCGTCAGCGCGACGTTTCCGCTCCCGAGCTGGCAGTCCGCGGCCGGCGTGCCCAAGCCGAGCGGTTCGGCGGGCGGGCGCGGCGTTCCGGATGTTGCGGGCGACGCGGCACCGGGAACCGGCTACGACGTCCTGGTGGATGGGGCGCGGCAGGTGGTAGGCGGAACGAGTGCGGTCGCGCCGCTGTGGGCGGGGTTGGTGGCGCTCCTGAATCAAGGGCGCGCCCAGGCCGGCCTCGCACCGGTCGGCTTCCTCAATCCGCGGCTCTATGGCACGCCTTCCGCCCTGAGGGACATCACGAGCGGCAACAACGGGGCGTACAAGGCGGCGAAGGGCTGGGACCCCTGCACCGGACTCGGCTCGCCGAACGGGGCGGCTCTGGCGCAGCTGTTTGCGTCCGGGGCAACGGGCGGGACTGGGGCGGGAGGGAGCGCGCCGCCGCCGGTGAGCACGCCCCCACCGACAAAGCCTACGCCGACGCCACCGGGGACGCCGCAGGTATCACCTGCCTGCGCGACGGCCA
>CAXUEU010000196.1:0-4277 GCA_964250195.1 uncultured Acidobacteriaceae bacterium | reverse complement strand
ATCATCAGTTTGCCTCCTCTCGACGCGAGGCGAGCAGGCGCGCGAGCTCGGCGCGCCCGCGGGAGATGCGCGACTTCACGGTGCCTTCCGGAACCGCCAGCACGCGCGCGATGTCCTTGTAGTCCATGTCCTGGAGGTCGCGGAGGATGACCGCCTCGCGCAGCTCCGGGGAGACCAGCTTCAGGGCCGCCTGCACCGCGCGCTGGAGCTCGCGCTGGAGCGCATCCTCATGTGGGCCGGGGCGGGCGTCCTCGAGCTGCGCCGCGGCGTGCCTATGCTCCCCGGGCTCGTTCCCAGGCTCGCCCCAGTGCTCATCGAGCGAAGTGGAGGCCCGCTCGACCCTGCGGCGGCGGTAGTGGTCCACTAAGTGGTTGCGGGTCACGGTGGCGATCCACACGCCGAGCGAGCCGCGCGCGGGATCGAAGGCGCGGAGGCTCCCGTACACCTTTAGAAAAACGTCCTGGGTCAGGTCCTCGGCGTCGTTGGGCGAGCCGGTGAAGCGGTAGCACAGCGTGTACACGCGGCCCTGGTGGGTCCGCACCAGCTCCGCCCAGGCCGGGGCGTCGCCGCGCAGGCAGCGGGCCGCGAGCGCCGAGGCGTCGGCTGTTTCCGCCGGCGCGGCGCTGGAAGCGCGAGACTCGCGCGGGGTGCTCACGAAACTCAGCCTGCCGAAACCGGGCCAGGCGGGGAAGGCAGTGTGCGCGTCCATGAGGGCTGCGGTGCTCATGGCTTCCTGTACGCAGCGCCGGCCGCGTTGGTTCCCCGCGCGCTAAACCGCCGAAACCGCCTCGTCCGTTTCCGCCTGGCAGCGCGCGCACAGGCCCAGTACGTCGACCGCGAGCCGCTGCACCTTGAAGCCGCCCGGCAGGCCGTTGGGGAAAAGGCCGGGCTCCTCCCGCAGGCCCAGGTGCTCGGGCTCGATGTCGTGGATGGCCTTGCAGCGGGTACACAGCAGGTGGTGGTGCGCGGCGTGGTTGGTTTCCATGCGCATGGACCCGTGGTGCAGCGAAACCTGCTGGAAAATGCCCGAACCGATGAACAAATGGAGGTTCTTGTAAACGGTCGCGAGCGAAATGGACGGGATGCGCCCGCGCACCACCTCGTATACCTGCTCGGGCGAGGGGTGGCCGTCGGTGGAGCAGAGTACGTCGTAGATGACCTGCCGCTGGTGCGTGACGGCGAGCCCGGCCCGCTCACAAACCTCGCGAAACTGTGGTGTGGGTGCTTGCGCCATGACTCCTTAGAGTAGCGTTTCGGCCTCCGCGGAGCAACCGGAGACGCACACGGCTTGCACCCGCTCAAGCATGCCCGCGGTTCGCACCGGAGTACCATTTGGTGAGTGCATACAATCCTCTGCAGCCGCGCCGAGCTTTTCCCGCCCGTGCAGGTCCTCTGCTTCAGGATGGCCCGGCTGCTGCTCCTGCTCACGGCCGTGCTTCTGGCGGTCATGCCTTCTACCGAGCATGTCTCGAACTGGGACAACGGCTTTCGCGGAGGGCAGGACTGCGAGTTCGGGCTGCTGGCTTTGGCGGCGGTGCTGGGCCTGGCCCTGCTGCCGGCCCAGCGTGTGTCCGAGTCCGAGCGTGCCGCGCTCGAGCAAACTACGGATTCACTGGCCACCGCGGGCACGCTGCAAGCGAGGAGAGCCGCCCTGGGGCTTGCGCCGTGGGGCAATGGCCCCGCAAACCCTGGCCGCCTCGGCGCTCCCGCGCCTGTTCCCTTCTCCCGCCGGATCTGATCCGTTCCCACGCCAAACTCCCCACGCGCTCCTTTCCCTTTTCACTCCGGAGACCCCGCATGAAGACCTCTGAAGTTCTGCACGCCTGGAAGTCCATTCTCTCGGGCCGCGCGCCCTCGTTGTCCATCGAGATCACCAAGGAGTGCCCCCTGCGCTGCCCCGGCTGCTATGCCTTCGAAGCGGCCCACCTGGGCGGCGGGGTGGCTCTGCGCCAGCTCTCCGACTACAAGGGCGACGAGCTGGTTCGCAACGTGCTCGCCGTGGTGGACGACCGCAAGCCGCTCCATCTCTCGCTGGTCGGCGGAGACCCGCTGGTGCGCTACCGCGAGGTGGAGCGGCTCCTGCCGGAGCTGGAACGGAGGGGCATTCACACGCAGGTGGTCACGAGCGCTTTCCGGGTGATCCCGGCGGAGTGGGCGGAGAAATACAAGAAACTGAACGTGGTCGTGTCGATCGACGGGCTCGCGCCCGAGCACGACGAGCGGCGCAAACCCGCGACCTACGACCGCATCCTCAAAAACATCGAGGGCGCGCGCGTGTCCATCCACTGCACCGTCACCGCGCAGATCGCGGACCGCCCGGGCTACCTGGAGCAGTTTCTCCGGTTCTGGAGCGGCCGCCCGGAGATTCGGCGCGTGTGGTTCAGCCTGTTCACTCCACAAAAAGGTGCGACGGACCCGGAGATCCTGTCCCCCGGGCAGCGGGCGGCGGTGATGGAGGATTTGCTGCGTCTGCGCGAGCTCTACCCCCTTCTGGACATGAGCGCGGCGCTGATCGCGGAGATCGCGACCCCGCCCAGGAACCCTTCGGAGTGCATCTTCGCGCGCACCACCGAGACTATTTCGGCGGATTTGCGAACGCGGATCACCCCCTGCCAGTTCGGAGGCGACCCGGACTGCGCGCAGTGCGGGTGCATCGCGTCGATGGCGCTGGCGGCGGTGGGCAGCCACGCGCTCGGGCCGGTGCGCGTGGGCAGCATCTTTCTGGCGTCCGACGCGATCGGGAAGGGGCTGAGCCGGCTTACCGGCAACCGGAGGGAGCCGGTGCCGATGGCCGAACCCGTGCCGTTCCGAATCCTGTGAGAGCGCGACGGCCATGCGCGTTCACGGCATGGCTGCCGACGACCACGTATTCAACGTCGTTCGCGTTGAACTCTGACAACGGCTCGACTTGCTCCCGAGGGATCGACATCGATCCCTCGGGCACGGTAGCCGTCCCTCACCAACTCGGCGGTCGCCTGCATCTTCTCGGCGATGGTACGGCCGGCCCAGTAGCGGCTCGTTTCGAGCTCCTGCTCTTCCGAGCCGGTGAACTTGCGAATCAGCCTGCTCGGCTTCGGGACAGGCTCGCTCATCGCGCCTCCAGCATCCGGTCCAGCGCGACCTTGGCCCAGTGCTTCACGTCGGCGCGCACCTTGATGCGGTTCACCACGCGGCCCTCGACCAGGTTCTCGAGCACCCAGCACAGGTGCTGCGGGCTGATGCGGAACATGGTGGTGCACAGGCAGCCGGTGTCGTCGAGGGTGATGACACGCTTCGCTTCCGGCGCGAACCGGCGGGCCAGACGGTTGACCAGGTGGATCTCGGTCCCGATGGCCACAGTCGCGCCCGCGGGCTGCTCCTCGACGAACTGGATGATGCGCTCGGTCGACCCGAGAGCGTCGGCCTTTTGGCACACCTCCCAACGGCACTCCGGATGGCAGATGACCTTGGCTCCCGGGTACTTCGCCCGCACCTGGTCGACGTGGCCGGGCAGGAAGCGCTGGTGCACCGAGCAGTGGCCCTTCCACAGGATGATCTTTGCCGCCTTAAGCCGCGCCGGGGTAAGCCCGCCGTTGATCTGGTAGGGGTCGTACACCACCATCTCCGCGAGCGGGATGCCCATGGCGTGGGCGGTGTTGCGGCCCAGGTGCTGGTCGGGCAGAAACAGAATCTTCTCGCCGCGCGCGAAAGCCCACTCGAACGCCTTGCGGGCGTTGGACGAGGTGCAGACCAGCCCGCCGCGCTCGCCGCAGAACGCCTTGATGGCGGCGGTCGAGTTCATGTACGTCAAGGGGACGAGGGTATGGGGCGAAGGGTGAAGGGTGGAGGCCGGAAGAGCCGCCTCGGCCGGCTTCAGCCCGGAGGCCATCAGAGCGTCCCAGCAGTCCTCCACCTGGCCGATCTCGGCCATGTCGGCCATGGAGCAGCCGGCGTTCAGGTCCGGGAGGATGACCTGCTGGTCCGGCCGCCCGAGCACGTCGGCGGACTCGGCCATGAAGTGAACCCCGCAGAAGACGAGGTACCTGGCCGCGGTTTCGGCCGCGATCTTCGAAAGCTTGTAGCTGTCGCCGGTGTAGTCGGCGAAGCGGATCACCTCGTCGCGCTGGTAGTGGTGGCCCAGCAGCAGGGCGGTATCGCCGAGCTTGCGGCGGGCCGCCGCGATGCGCTCGTCCATGGAGGTGTCGGGCAGGACGAGGTAGTTTTCGAGAGAGCAGGCCTCGGCGCTCGCGCGCGCGGGGTCGACGGTCGGGCCCGCTTCAGTCAAAACGTTCATGCCG
>CAXUEU010000195.1:0-4373 GCA_964250195.1 uncultured Acidobacteriaceae bacterium | reverse complement strand
CGGTGGGGGCGGCCGGGGCGGAGGCGGTCAGCGCCCGCAGGGCGAGCCCAGGGTCGACGGAAAGAAGATCATGCAGCAGCTCGCGGACGAGACCGGCGGGCGCTTTTTCGAAGCCAAGAAGAAGGATTTCGACGCCATTTACAAGCAGATTGCCGAGGAGCTGCGGCAGCAGTACATGCTCGGCTACACCCCGGACGCGGCGAGCCAGGGCGAGGGCTTTCACAAGATCTCGCTGACCACGAAGAAGAAGGATCTGTTCGTACAGACCCGCGAAGGCTACTACGGCGCGGGGGCAGCGGAGAAGGCGGCGGCGGCCGAGTAGGCTACGGGAGAGCCACCATGGCGACGACTCCGATTTCGGTCGAGGAGTACCTGTATACCGCGTACGAGCCGGACGCCGAGTACGTGGACGGCGTTATCGAGGAGCGTCCGATGGGAGATGATGGACACGGTGTCTGGCAGGTGGTTCTTGCGGCATTTCCCCACGGGCATCGCCGCGAATCGGGCATCCGCGTGCGCTCCGAGTTGCGGACGAAAATCTCCGAGCGCCGCTACCGCATCCCGGACATCCGGTCATCGATGCCGCGCTGCCGAAGGAGCCGGTCGCCCTGACCCCTTCCTGATCGCGATAGAAATCCTCAGCCCCGAGGACCGCATCTCCGGACTTATCGTCCGGCTCGCGGACTTCAAGGCCATGGGCGTCTCGGCGGACAACAGCCTCGTCCGCTTTCAGGCAGGCAAGTTCGAAACGTAGACACGCTGCTGCTGCGAGACAAAGCGATTCCCTTCGCGGACATTCTGGCCGACCTGGATCAGCGGTTTTGTTTCTGCTTTCACAAAAGCAGCAGCCCGCAGCGCGATAAACTGGGAAAGCCATGCCAACCAAGCAGGAACTACTCCAGAATCCCATCCGCCAGTTCGACATCAAGCAGCACGATGTGGTCGCGCTGGTCGACGCCATGCAGTCGATGGCCTACAGCTCCCGCGACCTCGCCCGGGCGGCCTCCATCTACGAGCGCATGCTGCGCGACCGCGAGTGCGGCGTGATCCTGTGCCTCGCCGGCTCGCTCATCTCCGCCGGCCTCCAGCAAGTCTTCATCGACCTCATCCGCAACAAGATGGTCGACGCGGTCGTTTCCACCGGCGCGAACATCGTCGACCAGGACTTCTTCGAGGCCCTCGGCTTCCGCCACTACATCGCCGACGAGCTCTACAAGCAGGGCACCGAGGACGCCACCCTGCGCGAGCTGATGATTGATCGCATCTATGACACGCTGATCGACGAGGAAGATCTGCGCATCTGCGACGAGACCTGCGAGAAAATCGCGAACTCGCTCGAGCCGCGCCCCTACTCCTCGCGCGAGTTCATCCGCGAGATGGGTGCGTACCTGGAGCGCGAAGGCCGTACGCCGAAGAACGGCAACCCGGACTCGATCATCTACGCCGCCTACGAGACGGACGTGCCGATCTTCGTCCCGGCGTTTTCGGACTGCTCGGCCGGCTTCGGCCTGGTCGCGCACCAGCACGCGCGGCAGGGTAAGCCGCACGTCTCGCTCGACTCCGCCAAGGACTTTTACGAGCTGACCCAGCTCAAGATCGCCAACCCAACAACCGGTCTTTTCATGATCGGCGGCGGCGTGCCGAAGAACTTCGCGCAGGACATCGTGGTTGCCGCGGACATCCTCGGCATGGACGCGCCCATGCACAAGTACGCGATTCAGATCACGGTGGCCGATGTGCGCGACGGCGCTCTGTCCTCGTCCACGCTCAAGGAAGCCAGCTCCTGGGGCAAGGTCGACACCACTTATGAGCAGATGGTGTTTTCCGAAGCTACTATGGCGGTGCCGCTCATCGCGGGCTACGCCTACGGCAAGCGGGCGTTCGAGGCGCGCGAGGGCAAGCGTTTCGCGCGCGTGCTGGACCATGTTTTGGAACCGGCCACGGCTTGAGGCGATTGAGCTTCGGTTCGCCCGGCATAGCGTCACGTCAGCCGGACTGCCGCACTGGCTGACGTGCAACCGGTTGTAGACCGTTCGCTGCGGGCCTTCGCACCTTCCGGGGCAGGATATCCGGAAGTGTTCTGGGCCACCGGGTACGAAAGGCATGTCCATCCCCCTTGGAACAGCCGTTTTCCTTCGCATTGTTGAAATAAAGTTACTTTCGACTTCGATTTCCACTAGCCAACTGTCTTTTTTCGGGACTATGTTCAAACTCGTTCCGAATCAAGGGCGGTGGACGGGAAATCGTTCTCCGGCGCGCGAAGGGGAACCAAGCTAGCCAAGGGAGTCCCTGCAAGTGTCGATCTTTCTTCAGGTGTACGGTGGCTGCGGCATCGCCACCCTCGTCGGTTTCCTGGCACTGTGCCAGGTCTCCGCATCCCGGCTGCGCCACGGCGCGCCCCAACCCTCCCCGCTTACCGGAAAGCCCACCGCTTCTCACTAGATTCCGGCACGACTTTACCGTTCCCCAGAGCCGCCCCTGGCGGCTTTTCGTTTTTGGACTGAGTACGGCAGGATCATAGTGACCGGTGGTGACCTTTGTGCGCTTGCGCTGCGCGCGAGTGAACGTGTGTAGTCAAGCCCGGGCGGAAAAGCGCTCACTGACGAAAGAATCGAGACCACCATGCGTCCCTTCCTCCCGATACTCGCCGCGGGCATGCTTTCCGGTCTGTTTTGCGCGTCCGGCATAGCGCAAACGCAGGCACCCGCCGTCCGCGCACCCTCTTCCTCGGCAACCAGGGAGGCGGCCGCCTCCAAAGCAAACGCCGCAACTGCGGCACCGGGCGCGCCCACCCAGGCGCAAGTCGCGGACGCCAAAGCCAAGGGTATGGTGTGGGCGAATAAGAGTACAAAGGTTTACCACAAAGAAGGCCAGTTCTACGGTAAGACCAAGGACGGCAGCTTCATGACGGAAGCCGACGCGCAGAAGGCCGGGTACAAGCAGGCCAAAAGCTCACCGGTCGGCCAGAAGAAGAGCTCGGCGAAAACGGGAGGCTTGTGAGCGGGCAGGGTCAAAGGCCATCCCCTAGAAGACGTGGTGATCCTCCTCCCGCGCTGTCTGCTCGGCGGCCTCCCGGACCCGGGCCACGGTCTGCCAATTGTCACGACGGGGCTTGCCGTCCGCCACGAACGGAGGCAGCGCCATCACCAGATATCGCCCGAGCGCGGCAGCGTACGGCTCGTACATGCCCCGCATCTCGTTCAGGCGCTCCAGCGAGGCCGCATCCGGCGCTACCCGGATTCCCGCCCGGCACAGCAGGTCGTGCAGCACCTTGAAGTCGGCGGCGGGCAGGCGATCCTCGGAAGGCGGAAGGGGCAGCAGGTCGAAGATCTGCGCCAGGTCCACGACCGCATGGCGGGCCATGGCGAAGCACAGCTGCGCCTGGCGCGCGGGCAGGTCCTCGACCGAAGCGACCGCCAGCGCGCACGTGTCGAGCACCGCGCACAAACCGCTCAGCCAACTCTGGTTGGTGTGCTGCGAGCGGAAGTAGCACAGCACCGGGTAGGAGATGTGGCTTTCGAGCAGCTCGGCGGCCCAGCGCTCCCACTCCTCCAAGAGCTGCCGCAGGGCGCCGGGGCCGCCGTCGAAAGCGTGCCGCCGCATCAGCTCCGACGCGGAAGGCGGCGAACCGGCCCGCGCGTCGAGCAGCGAGATGCTCACCTCCCGGCGCGAGAAAGCGCCGTACAGGACCGGGAAGTAGCCCAGCAGCATGGCGAAAAAAGCCAAGCCCAGGCCGGCCTCCAGCACCAGCATCTCGCGCACCAAGCGCGACCGCGGCACTACGTCGCCCAGCCCCAGCGTGAACAGGGTGGTGCCGCTGATGTAAAGGTCGGAGCGGAAGTCCGCCCGCGCGATCAGCGGGTCGGACAAGGGTGAGCCCGCCGCATAAAGCCAGCAGGCAAAGCCGAACAACAGCAGCAAGGCCCACAGGGCGATGAGCAGCACGAGCGAGAACGGCCCGTAGAAGGAGAGCAGCGTCTCCCGGCGGCGGGGGGAGCGCGGGAGGCCGGCGAGGGCGCTCCACGGACCCCAGGTCGCGTTGTAGAAGACGCGGGTCATCCGAAACCGCCCGCTCGCGCGCCTCGGCAAAATCACCGTCTGGAAGGCATCGAGCAGCGCCAGCAGGATCGCGGCGGCTCCGGCGAGGGCGGCAAGGGCGTGCATGCATGACAGATGCGGGGCGGCGGGCAAGGGAGTCAAGCGGCGCTCCGCCCCCCGGCCCGCGCGCCGGGCCGTTAGACTGGGGATGTGAGCAGGCCGGAGAAACACGAGGACGCCCAACTCGGCTTTCTGTTCGAGCAGGTCGTGCGGGAGACCGAGGGGAGCGCGCCGCGCCGGGCGGCCCGGCAGGGGCGCGACACCCTGCCCGGCTG
>CAXUEU010000194.1:0-4393 GCA_964250195.1 uncultured Acidobacteriaceae bacterium | reverse complement strand
GCCCTTCCCCATGCGGCTTCCCCGGACGCCTTCACGGTCATTCTCCCCGCGCGATCGGTCCCTCTGCTCACCTCGGCGGTGCCCGCGACGCTCGCGTTCTACGCCTTGTGCCTGTTCACCCTTTCAGCAATCGGCCTCGCGCGACGCCGGCAACTGAGCCGCGCGCTCGCATTCCGTCTGGAGCCGCCGGTGCCGCTCTCCGGTGCCTTCAAAATCCTGGCCTCCGAGGCCGGGGTCGCGCGCAGCCGCTTGTGGCTGCTTCCGGGGCTTGGAAGCCCCGCTGCCATCGGCTTTTTCCACCCCGCCGTGTACCTGCCGATTGAAAGTTCCGAGATGTCCGGCACCCTGCCCGGCATCCTGCGCCACGAGCTTGCCCACCTTCACCGGGGCGACCAGCTGTGGGAGGGGCTGGCTCGGCTCGGCCGCGCGCTCCTGTTCTTCCATCCTGGAGTCCATCGCGCGTTTCGCGCGTTTCGCCTGCAGCGCGAGCTTGCCTGCGACCTCCAGGCCGTTCGCACCTCACCCTCCGAGCGCTCCCGCTACGCCGACACGTTGGTCCGCTTCGGGTGGAAGGCCCGGGAAGCCGGGTTGCCCGACTCCTTCGGCCTGCGCTTCGCGGGCCGCGCCAGCGTGCTCCAAACGCGCGTCCGCTCCATCCTCGAAGGCGAGCCGGCCTACTCGCGCGCGTCCCGGCGGCAAAGAATGCTCTTCGGCGCGGCCGGGCTGTGGCTTTTCGCCGCGCTCGCGCCTGCCTTGTCGATCGGTGCCGGCCTGATGCAATCTTCGTTTCGACCATCGCGTTTGCCGGAGATGCCGTTCTCGCCGCCTGTGCCGAAGCCGCTCCGTGCCCGTGTCTCCGCGCGAACCGCGCCGGCGCGCTCCTATGTCGAGCCCGTTCAGGCCTCCGGCAATCCTGCCGAATCCCTGCTGCCGGACCTCCCGCACACGATTCCCGACGTCCGCTACCGTAGCATGCAAAGCGCTGTGCTTGCCGCGCGCGGAAGCAGCTCCCGCGAGGAATCGGAGCAAGCCGGTGCTTCCGAGGGCAGCCCGCAGGCCGGTTCCGGACCGCCACCCGGCGGCGTCAAGCCTGCAAGTACCATGACTTCGGTGCTGATCGGCGCGGCCGTCGAGCTCGGGCGACTTGGATTGAGCCACGCGCACGACCACGACAAAGACTAACCATCAGGGCAGCGCGCCCAGCGCTTCCCCCGGCTCCGGGCGAACCCGGAAGTCCGCGTAAGCTCGGCACCACAGCACTCGTCCATCCTGCCCGAGCACGTATGTGGCGGGCAGCGGCAGGCGGTAGCTCCCCTCGCCGTTCATGAACGGTATGTTGACCAGGATCGAACGGTAGTAGCGCTGCATGGGCTCGGGCACCCTGTACACCAGGCCGAATCGCTCCGCGACTCGCGCTTCCGGGTCGGCCAGCACGGGGAAGGGAAGCCGATGCTGCTCGGCCGTGAACCCGTTTTGCCGGACGGTCTGCGGAGCGATGCCGACGAGCAGCCCGCCTTGCGCCCGCACATCCGCGTAGAGCGCCGCCCAGGCTTCCAGCTCGTTGACGCAGTAGGAGCACCAGCGGCCGCGGAAAAAGTCGATCACCAGGGGGCCGAGGGCGAGCAGATCGGCGGAGCGGACCAGCTTGCCGCTGCCGTCTTCGAGCGCGAACTCCGGGGCCGCGGCACCGACGGGGAGGATGCGGTCCTCGATGCCGGTGCGGAAAAGTTCCGCCACGAACCGCTCGCCGGCCGCGAGCCGCTCCGGCTGCACCAGGGTGCGGGTGTGTTCGGTAATGCGGTCGAGCAGGTCCTGGAGCATCGCTGCCTCCTCAAGAAAAGGCAAGTTCCCCTACGCGGGAGGCGGCCACTTCGTGGCGGGTACTCTCAAAAGCTCTTTACAGATGCATCTCACGAAGCAACCGTCGGCCGATCGCCGTTCCATCGAAAGGCGCAACAGGCGGTTTCAGCTTTACCGCCCCCGCATCCCGCCCAGCATGCTCATGGCGCGGCGCTGCATGGCACCGCCGCCCTTGCCCATTCCGCTGAAGAGTTTGCGCATTTGAGCATATTGTTTCAGGAGTTGATTGACTTCCTGAACACTGGTGCCGGAGCCGTCGGCGATGCGTTTGCGGCGCGAGCCGTTGATCGTCTCGTGGTTGTTGCGCTCGCGCTTCGTCATGGAATTGATGATCGCCTCCACCCGCACGAACTGCTTCTCGTCTACCTGGTCGGCCATCTGCTGCATCCCCTGGAACGGCCCGACCGAGGGCAGCATCTTGATGATGGACTGCAGCGAACCGAGCTTGCGGATCTGCCGGAGCTGGTCGCGGAAGTCCTCGAGCGAGAATCCCTGGCCGGAGAGAGCCTTTTTCGCGAACTCCTCGCTCTTGCCCTTGTCGAGCGTCGCCTCGGCTCGCTCGATCAGGCTCATCATGTCGCCCATGCCCAGCAGACGGCCCACGATGCGGTCCGGGTGGAACGCCTCGAAGGCGTCCGGCTTTTCGCCCGTGCCGATGAACTTGACCGGCTGCCCGGTGACGTGGCGGATCGACAGAGCCGCGCCGCCGCGCGCATCGCCGTCCATCTTGGTCAGGATCGTCCCGGTAAGCGCCAGACGGTCGTGAAACGCCCGCGCGGACGCGACCGCGTCCTGCCCGGTCATGGCGTCGGCGACGAACAGGATCTCCTGCGGTTGGAGTTCGCGCTTCAGCATCGCCATCTCGTCCATCAGCTCGGTATCGATGCCGAGCCGGCCGGCTGTATCGACGATCAGAGTGTCGCATCCGGTGTTGACGGCCTCGCGCCGGGCTTCCTTGGCCAGCCGCTCGACCAGCGCCGGGCCGGCGGGCTCGCCGCGTTCGTCGCCTTCGTACAAATTGGCCTTGATGGACTGCGCGACGATCTTGAGCTGCTGCCGGGCCGCCGGACGGTACACGTCGACTGAAACCAGAAGGGGACGGTGGCCGCCCTTTTGCAGCCAGGCCGCCAGCTTCCCCGAGGTGGTCGTCTTGCCCGAACCCTGCAGCCCCGCCATCAAAATGACCGTCGGGGGCCGCGAGGCGAAGTTGAAGCGCGCCGTGTCCTTGCCCAGCAGCTGGATCAGTTCGTCCCGCACGATCTTGATGACCTGCTCGGTGGGCGAGAGCGCGGTCATTACCTCCTGGCCGACGGCCTTCGCGCGGATGTGCTCGATCAGCTCCCGAACGACCGCGAGGTTCACGTCGGCTTCGAGCAGTGCCAAACGGATCTCGCGCAGGGCGTCGTTGATGTTCTCTTCGGTGACGATGCCCTGTCCGCGCAGGTTCTTGAAGGCGCGCTGGAGCTTGTCTTGCAATGTTTCGAACATAGTTAAATCCTACACAGCCGGTGATAGCGCCGGGCGCGAGCGACATCGAGACCGATCTGAGCCTTGAGCGCCTCGGGGGAAGGGAACCGCTGCTCGCCGCGCAGGCGGTGCAGGAACCGGAGTTCCAGAGGGGTTGTCTCGTCCAGCGGCACCGGCTCGAAGTTCAGGATGTGCGACTCGATCGCGTAGGAGTCCTCGCCGAAGGTGGGCCGGTTGCCGGCGTTGGTGATGGACTGGAACCACCGCTCACCCACCCGCAAGCGGGTCACATAGACGCCGTGCGCGGGCTTCAGCTCGGGGTACTCCGCAAGATTGACGGTGGGTACCAGCAGCTTGGTCCCGATGCCGCGGCCCCGCGCCGGGGTGGAGTGGATCGCAAAGGGCCTGCCGAGAAGAGCCCGCGCGCGTTCCACCTGGCCGGCCGCCACCAGCCCGCGCACGACGCTCGACGAGACGGCGAGCCCGCGCCGGTGCAGAACCCCGTGCGCCGCGACCGAGAAGCCCAGCTCCGTGCCCAGGGCGCGCAGCTCCTCGAGCCCCGCCCGTGCCTGGTAGCCGAAACGGAAGTTGTCGCCCTCGTGGACCTCGATCGCGCCAAGTCCGTCGCGCAGCACGCCCTCGGCGAAGCCCCGGGCGCTCTCCCGCGAGAACAGCTCGGTGAAGGGCAGCACCAGCGCCGCGTCCACCCCGGTTTCGGCCAGCAGCGCGAGCCGCTCCGGCATGGGCGTCAGCAGCGGCGGTGCCTCGGCCGGACGTAGGACGCGCAAGGGGTGCGGGTCGAAGGTGACGACCGCCGCGCGAGCCCCGGCGGCTCGCGCCCGCGCGCATACGTCCGCCAGGATGGCTCGGTGCCCGCAGTGCACGCCGTCGAAGTTGCCGATGGCGGCCACCGACGGCCCCCAGGCAGCCGGAATTGCATCGAGACCGCGAAAGACCTGCATCGCTACAGCTCGAAGGGGATGCGCAGCCCGTCGTACAGCAGGCGCACGTTGGGGGGCAGCTTCGCCTCGGTTTCCTCGTGTTTCAGCTCGTGCGACATATGCGT
>CAXUEU010000193.1:0-4412 GCA_964250195.1 uncultured Acidobacteriaceae bacterium | reverse complement strand
GCATGTTCGCTCCCCGCCCCCTCATACCCTCCGCCCTCTCCCCTGCTTTATCGTCCCCTTACGCCTCCAGCTTGATCTGCCTCATCCTTTCAGCTTCGCCTCGCATCCATTTCGGGAAAGGGGCTCGAGAGGAGTTCCGAAATGAAACCAGCAGCTCCGGAACCCGGCTGCGCCACCGCAGCAGCCGTTCCACCAGGTCCTCCATCTCGCTGACCGCCCCGCCGTACCACTCCGGGGGCACCATCTCCGCGGCGACCCACACCGCTTGCGCGTCCAGCTTTTCGAGCCGGCTCATCCAGGGCTCGAAGCTCTCCCAGCCGGTCACTTCGGCGTAAGGCAGGTTGCGCGCGTACACCCCGCGCAGGGGCAGGTCCCGGAACTCCCAGCTGCCCGCCGCGAAGCAGTATCCCTGGTCGATAAAGGTAGCCTCGTAGCGCTTTTGCCTGGGCCGCTTGTGGAACACCGCCTGCCGCCCGTTGCCGTTGCAGGTCCACTTGTCCAGCACCAGCATCCCGGCGAACTCGTGGAGGTTGCGCACCTCGCCCAGCTGGGCTTCGGCGAGGTAGTCCACGGTCTGGCCGGGCATCAGGCCGCCTACCATCCGCGAACCCACCTGCAGCCCCGGCCGGCATGGCTCATCGACGCCGCCCTCGCCCGCCACGGTCAACTCGCGGGTCCGCTCGATGAGCCACGCCGACACGTCCACCACGTCGCAGTGCGGGACGGTCAGCCCGAGCAGGGCGGCGAGCTTGGTTCCGAGATATTCGCCCACCAGCACCCGCGGGTGCTGCGGGTTGTTCTGAAATTTGACCACGTAGGCGTGCCCATCCGAGCCAAGCATCAGGTGGCTGTGCGCCCCGCCCCGCATCTTGCGTATCTGCTGCAGCGCCGTAACCGCCAACTGTCGGCCTCCCAGAATGCAAGGGTACAAGGGTCCGGGCCGCGAGGGAAAGGCAATCGAGAAAGAGTCTCGTCGCCGCGAAGTGTCAGGCAGCCGGTCTCAAACCGTTCGGAACTCGCGACAGGGCGCGAACCCTTCAGCGGGATGCGCCCGGAAATGCGAAGCCAGTGCCGGCAGTGTCATCCTGCGCCGGGGCTTGCCTGCCCGGAGCGCCTGCGGGCAGAATAAGGCGCCGCCGGTTGTCAGCCCGGGTGCCCGCTTCGACGGAGACCGTACTGACCACCGCCGGGTCGTCCCGCAGCCGCGCGAACAGCTGCCCGTTGCTCGCGTGCGGGACCTCCAGCACGCCCGCGGCGAAGCCGTCCGGCACAACCACCGGCTTGGCGAACTGGGGGTCGGCCGCGACCGATTCGAGCAGATACAAGCCGGTACCGGTCAGAGTGCAAGCTTGCGCCGCGTCCGGCGGGCAGCTGTAGCCGGCAAACGCAGGCAGGCGGACCAGGGTCGCGAGCGGCACCCAGTCCCCGGCCGAGCCGTCCGCGAGAATCGGCCGGAGGTGCAGCTTGCCGAAAGCGGAAGCTCCGAAACTCTTCGCAGGATCGAGCGTGCCGATCGCCGTCCGTGCGTCCTGAAGCACCAGTTGGCCGGAAGCGAGGCTGAAGGTCACCGAGGCAAGCCCATCCTCGGTCGCGACTTCGATCGACTCGCCGCGCCCAAACGCCGCGGGCGATTGAGACTTGAGCGCGAAGGTCAGCCTGCCGTCGAGCGGCAGCTCGTCCGGCGCGCCGAGCTTCAGGCTCACGGGAGCCGCGGGCTGCGCGGCCGGGGCGAGCTGCACATTCTTGTTGATCAGCGTCACGGACGGCCGCGCGTCCGCGACCACGACCGGAACCCCGACGACCCTGCCGTCCTTGAGCGTCACCCGCGCGGTGCTTTTCGCACCCGCGCGGAACTGGTCCGGAACCGGTCCGGCCACAGGCCCGCTCTTTTGCGCCGGGGTCATCACGAGCGAATCCGTGTCGCCGCTGCGGGTCAGCTTGCCCGGTGCAAATGCGACGCCGCCCGCATCGAGCGCGCCTACCTCGTCAAGCCGCGAACCGGTCAGCACACCGCCGCGATCCCCGGCGTGGACGGTAAAACCTTCGTACTTGCCCGCCTCGGCGAAGGAAGGAACCGTGAGGGTTCGGGGCTCCGCGATGCCGTACTGCTTGACCGCCAGAACAACCGCGCCCGGCTGCGCGTCCTTGAGCGGCAGCGTCGCCACGATCCCGTCAGCCCCGTCCGGCTTCCAGGCCGCCTCGGCTTCCTTGCCGCCCGCGTCGCGGTAGCGCAGCCCTTCGACGCACGCCGCCGCGTCCGAGCGGAGATGGATCTCATCGTCCCTGCCCACTACCAGCGCATTGCGGTCCTCCTCCGCGACCGTCCAGGCCGCGCCCTCGGTCGAGCGGAGCTGAAAGGACGGCCCCTTGTAGGGGTCGAAGCCCCAGAGGCCTTCGATGCGCGCATCGACCTCCTTGCCTAATCCTCCATTTTGGAGCACCGGCGCGGGGACCACGAAGCCTCCCCGGGCAGGGTCGGCCGTTACCGGCAGGTCCACCACGCCGCCCCCGCCGCCCGAGAGGCGCAGGGTCAGGTCGTGGCCGTACTGCGTCGCGAAAATCGCGGGCGCGCCGTCCACGGGCAGCGTCAGGGGCGTCTGCTCCATGCAGTACACCTGCTTCGGGTCCACCGGGTGCAGCTCGGGCAGGCGCGTGGGCTCCACCGCAGGCAGCGCCACCACAAGGACGGATTTGGGATTGTGAAACGAAGGCGGCGCGTTCAGCCACAGGTTCATCTCGGGGCCGTTCGCGTCGGAAAGCGCGGGAATGTACTGGTACTGCGCCGTGTGAAACGACGCCAGAATCTTGCCGATATCGATCGCGGCCGAGATGTACGGGTCGTAAAGGCCCGAGGTCACGCCGACGGTGGAGCCGGCCTGCAAAGCGAGATCGCTGGTCGGGCCGCTCAGGAGCCCCTGCGCCGGGTTGATGCTGCCATTGTCGAGAATCAGGGCGCTCTGGCTCTGCTGCAGGCAGGCCGCCTGCTGGTCGGCAGGGCGCTGGAAGCAGTCCTGGTTGAGCTTGAGCGCGAGCGACCGCGCCAATGTCTGCGTCTGAGGCTTGATCTTTTCAGGATCCTCGATCGCCCGCAGCGCCGTGAGATAGGTGTTGATCCGTTCGCGGTCCAGGCTGGCGAGGTTCAGGTCCTGCGTCGCCCGGACAAACGCACCGGGCCGCCCGCGCACCGAACTTTTCAGCGCCGAAAAATCGCCGCCGGTCTGCGGCGCGAACAAGACCACCACCTGCTCGGCTCCCGGCGGAACAACCAGATAGACCCCCTCGTCCTGCACCTTTTTGTCCCAGGCCTCGACCTTGTTGAACCAAGCGTCGGGCGGGGGGTTGGTCGAACCGCGCAGAAAGGCGGCGACCATCAAATAGTGGACCGATTCGTGCTCGCCCAGCACCGGATGCAGCCACAGGCGGTCCCCGGACTGCAGATTGGGAACCTGCCCGATGGGGAGGGTCTTGCCCGCCCGCTGGACCTTGACTTCGAGCGTCGGCCCTTGCAGATCGAATTGCGCATTCTGCGCACGCGCGCCAAAAGCGGCCCACAGGCAGGCGAGCGCTAAAAGTACACGCGGCAGGGCAAGTTGTACATACCGCGCGGCTCGGGTGTTCCTCATATACGTATTGTCGACGGCAACGGCGTCCCCGGCAAGAGACCGAAGCGCAACTATTTCTCGGGCGTTCCCATTTCGGAACGGAACCGCCGCAGCGGGATCAGGACACCCGCCGCGCGCGCAACCTCGCTTTTGCGGCCTGGTTGACCAGGAACAAAGCCGCTACGCCCAAGGGAATCGCGATACCCCACAGCACGACGAAGGCGCGCCCATGATTTTCCGCCACCGCCAGAGTACCCCAGAAGCGCACCGGAGTCCCCCGCGCGTCGACGATCTCGATCGCCAGCCCGTACTCGCCAGCCCGGGGCACCACCATCGAGCCGCCCAGCAGATCTCGACTGCCGTTCGCTCCCGGCATAAGCCCAGCCGCGAGCTCCCCGCCCTCCCGCGGCCGAAGAGTGACGTTTGCCGACCGCACCGAAGCCACCGGCCCGTTCTCCCCTACCTGGATCAGCAGGGCAAACTCGACTTTGCCGGTCACCAAGGGGTCGGGGGCGGTGAACAGAGTCGCCGTGTACCCGCCCTCGGTGGCATGGAGCGCGATGTGAGGGCCGTCGGCCCGCGCCGGACCGCAGAATAGGAGCAGTCCCGCCACCCAGAATGCCCGCCTCACATTCCTGCCATGCCGAGCATCCGCATCGGCTGCAGAAGAATCCACACCCCCGCCGCATACAGCCCCGCCACAACGGAAGCCCAGGGCAGCAGACGGGCCGCCCGGCGCAGGGTCGGCAGCTTGCCCGCCGTGAGCCGCCAGCCGAGATACAAGGTTCCCAACAGTCCCACGTCCAGAAT
>CAXUEU010000192.1:0-4425 GCA_964250195.1 uncultured Acidobacteriaceae bacterium | reverse complement strand
GCCTTGGGCAGCGCCTCCCGGAGCATGCGCCGCAGGGTGAGATTGCGCGCGCCGCCGCCGGAGAGGATCAGGTCGAAGACTCCCGCGGGCATGGCCAGCGCGATGGAGCGGGCGGTGAGGGCGGCTGCGGTCGCCAGCGCGTCCTCCGGCTTTGCGGAAAGCGCTCGGCACGACCGGAGCAGACGAGCCGTGTACGCCGCGCCGAACTGCTCGCGCCCGGCGGTTTTCGGGGGCGGCTGGGTGAAAAACGGCTCGCTGAGCAGCGCGTTCACGACCGGGCCGAGCACCCGCCCGCGCCCGGCGAGGCTGCCCTCCGGGTCGTAAGGCCGGCCGAAGAGCTCGGTTGCCAGCGCGTCGAGAACCATATTGCCCGGGCCGGTGTCGAACGCGGTCGGCATGGAGCCCGGCGGCGGAACCACGGTCAGGTTGCCGATCCCGCCGATGTTCTGGAGCACGCGGGTGCGCGTGGCGTGGCGGTACAGCGCCTGGTCCAGCAACGGCACGAGCGGCGCCCCCTGCCCGCCGGCGAGGAGGTCCGCCGGGCGAAAGTTGGAGTACACCGGCACGCCCGCTTCCCGCGCGAGCGGGGCCATCTCGCCGATCTGCCAGGTGCAGGAAAACGTCGCGCCGAGGTGCTCGGCGGGCGAAGCCTGGTGATAGACGGTCTGGCCATGGCAGCCGACGAGGTCCATGGAAATCGGGTGCTCGGCGAGGGCGGCCCGGTAAGCCTCCGCATAGGCCAGCCCTAGACGCCAGTGAAGGCGCGCCAGCTCGGCTGTGGTGGTCTGCCGCGCGTCCTGGGCGGCGAGCACGGCTTGCCGCAGCTCCGGGGAAAACGTCGCGGCCCGATGGTGGAGCAGCGTCATCTCCGCGAGGTCTGGCCCGATGCGGACGAAAGCGACGTCGACGCCGTCGGCGGAGGTGCCGCTCATCAGCCCGGCGACGGTGCGCTCGGTCATCGGGCTCGTGTCTCTGCCGGCGCGGCGGCGTTCTCGAAGCCGGGCAGGTTCGCGGCGGCGGTGGTGAAGGTCTCAGGCCCGGGGAGGCCGGCGGCGCGGGCGGCGGCCGCGAGCTCCGCGGTAAACAGGCGCAGGTCGGCCCGGAGCCGCGCGAGCTGGTCTTCAGTAGCATCGCGCGGCAGCAGGGCGGAGAACAGGCGCGCCTTGTGCTCGGCGACCCGCGCGGCCGTGCGCCGGACGCGGTCGCGGAACGCCGGGCTCCGCTCCGCTTCGCCCAGCACTGCCTCGTACGCGCGCAGAACCAGCGCCGGGTCGCGGCACACCTCCAGCAGGTCGGTTCCGGCGAGCAGGGCCTCCACGGCGGCCTCCTCGATGCGGCGTCGGCTCAGGAGGCCGCCCATCTCCAGGTCGTCCGAAACGATGAGCCCCTCGTACTCGATCCGCCGACGCAGAACGTCCGTAATCCAGAAGCGCGAGGTGGAGGCCAGGTCGGTTCGCGCCTCGGCAACCTTGGGGTACACGGCGTGCGCGACCATGATCATCGGCAGCAGCCCGGCGAGCTCGCGGAAAGGGGCGAGGTCCTCGGCCCACAGGCGGTCCATGGAGCGCGCGATGCTGGGGGTGGCGGCGTGGGAGTCGAGCGCGCCGCCGCCGAGCCCGGGAAAGTGCTTGCCGCAGGCCAGGACCCGCTCGCCGCGCAGCGCCTCGGCGAACGGCCGCGCGTACGCCAGAACCTGTTCCGGGCCGTCCCCGGCGGAGCGGCTGCCCAGAACCGGGGAGGCGAGGTCGAGCACGGGCGACAGGGGCGTGTTGAAGCCGAGCAGCCGCGTTGCACGGCCGATCAACTCACCATGCCGGCGCGCGTAGTGCTCCTTGCCGTGGACCGCGACCGAGGCCGGCGAAGGGAACGGGCCGACGAGGTCGCGCAAACGGTCCACCGGGCCGCCTTCCAGGTCGAGCGCGCGCAGGGCGGGGGTGCGCTCCCCGTCGCCGCCCGCCGCGGCCGCCGCTTCACGCAGCAGAGCGGTGGTCTGCGCCGGGGTCTCGATATTGCGCCGGAACAGGATCAGCCCGCCGGGGCGCATGAGGCGGAGCAGGACGCGCTCCAGGCCTGTAAGCGAGGGCCCGGACAGCCCGACGAGGAACAGCTGGCCGACTTGTTCGCGAAGCGAGGGCATGGGGGAGGCTTTGCCCCTCAGAATGACACAGTCCGGGTGGGACGTTCCCCGAAACGTTCCCCGAAGGCCCGCCAGGTTCGCTCGATCCCCTCCAGCAAACCGATGCGCGCGCGCCAGCCCAGCGCCGCCATCCGGCTCCCGTCGAGCAGCTTGCGCGGGGTCCCGTCCGGCTTCGACGCGTCGAAGCGCAGCGCGCCCCGGTAGCCCACCACAGCGCAGATCGTTTCCGCCAGCTCGCGGATTGACACATCTTGTCCCGTGCCGATGTTCACCAGCGGCGCTTCCGCTTCGAGCAGGCCGCCGTAACGTTCCTCGCCCAAATTGAGCAGGAACACGCAAGCCCCGGCCATGTCGGCCGAGTGCATCAGCTCGCGGCGCGGCGTCCCGGTGCCCCACACCTCCACCTCCGGGCGGCCCGCGGCGTGAGCCTCGGCGACCTTGCGCAAGAGGGCGGGCAGCACGTGCGAGGTCTGGAGGTCGAAGTTGTCCTCGGGGCCGTACAGGTTGGTCGGCATGGCCGCCAGGAACCGGGTTCCGTACTGGCGGTTCGAGGCCCGGCACATCTCCACCCCGGCGATCTTCGCGAGGGCGTAGGCGCGGTTGGTCGGTTCGAGCGGTCCGGTCAACAGCGACTCCTCGCGGATGGGCTGCGGCGCGAACTTGGGGTAGATGCAGCTGGAGCCGAGGAACAAAAGCCGCCGCGCCCCGGTCTGCCGGCTCGCCTCGATCACGTTGGTCTGGATGGCGAGGTTGTCACTGAGGAAGTCGGCCGGGTAGGTGTCGTTGGCGAGGATGCCCCCGACCTTGGCGGCGGCAAGCACCACGTACTCCGGGCGCTCCGCGGCGAAGAATCGGTCCGCCGCGGCCCTGTCGCGCAGGTCCAGCTCGGCGCGCGCCGCCGTCGCGACCCGCGCGTACCCGCGCGCCGCCAGCTCCCGGCAGACCGCCGAGCCCACCAGCCCCCGGTGCCCGGCCACGTAAATCCTGCTGTTCCGCTCCATGCGGCCTCTACTTCTCGTACACGTTGAAGACCGGATAGCCATGCTCGCGAACAAGCGCGTCGCGCTTCGCCGCCGTGTAGTCGGCGTCCACCATCTCCCGCACCAGATCGGCGAAGCTCGTGCGCGGCTGCCAGCCGAGTTCGCGCCGCGCCTTGCCCGGGTCGCCCAGCAGCGTTTCCACCTCGGTGGGCCTGAAATAGGCCGGATCGATCGCCACGACGGGCCGGCCGGCCATGTCCACCGCGGTCTCTTCGACTCCCGAGCCGCGCCAGGTGAGCTGCATGTCCAGCATGGAAGCGGCCAGAGCGATGAACTCCCGAACCGAATGCTGTTCGCCGGTCGCGATGACGAAGTCTTGCGGGCGGTCCTGCTGGAGCATCAGCCACTGCATCTCGACGTAGTCGCGCGCGTGCCCCCAATCGCGCAGCGCATCCAGGTTGCCCATGTACAAGCAGCCCTGCAAACCGGCCTTGATCCGCGCCAGCCCTCGCGTGATCTTGCGCGTCACGAAAGTCTCGCCGCGGGTGGGCGATTCGTGATTGAACAGGATGCCGTTGCAGGCGTACATGCCGTAAGCCTCGCGGTAGTTCACCACGATCCAGTAGCCGTACAGCTTCGCCACCGCGTAAGGGGAACGCGGGTAGAACGGGGTCCGCTCGGACTGCGGCGTCTCCTGCACCAGCCCGTACAGCTCGGAGGTCGAGGCCTGGTAAAAACGCGTCGTCTTCTCGAGGCCCAGAATTCGAATCGCTTCCAGCATGCGCAGCACGCCCAAAGCGTCCGAGTTCGCGGTGTACTCCGGCTCCTCGAAGGAGACCTTGACGTGGCTTTGCGCGGCCAGGTTGTAGATCTCGTCCGGCCGCACCTTCTCGACCACGTGGATCAGCGAAGAGGAGTCCGTCATGTCGCCGTAATGGAGGTGCAGCCGCCGCTCCGGCTCGTGCGGGTCCTCGTAGAGGTGGTCCAAACGAGCCGTGTTGAAAAGCGAACTCCGCCGCTTGATGCCGTGGACCTCGTACCCCTTTCGGAGCAGAAACTCGGCCAGGTATGCCCCGTCCTGCCCCGTGATGCCGCTGATCAGTGCTTTTCTCAAGCCCAAAACCTCACCTTCGCTACCTTACCCCGGAGCGCGCCGCTCTGTGTAGCGGGCGGCCCTGGAAGGAAATGCGTGCCGCTTCTTCGAGTGAACGGGGATTCACAGCGGGCGGCTTGACAAGCTTTCCGGCGGCAGCCTACATTCCGGGAGCAATCAAACGCTTGTCCTTCCAGCTCGCGTACCCCAAGGAG
>CAXUEU010000191.1:0-4436 GCA_964250195.1 uncultured Acidobacteriaceae bacterium | reverse complement strand
TCCCGGACAGGAATCCCGGTGACCCGCGCATTGCGGAAAAACCGAGCCGCGGGCGCGAAGTTGACTGCCGCCGCCGAGACGTAGCGCCCCACCAGACGGTTCGCCAGTCCCGGCGCGGCGTTAGGCTCGAAGGCGAGCGTCGGGATCTTCAGACCGATGGCCGCGGCCATGCCCGGACCGGACGCGTAGCCGCCCACCCCGACCACCACGCGCGGCTTCCAGTCGCGGATCAGCTCGCCGGCCCGCAGGAGCGCGCGGGGCAGGGCAAGCAGCGTCCGCCCGCGGGCGGCGAGCGACACTCCCTTGAGCTGCCCGACCTCAACCAGCTCCAGCCTGTACCCGGCCTGTGGGACCAATCGCGACTCGAGCCCGCGCGACGTGCCCAGGAAGAGCACCTCCGCCTCGGGCCCGAGAGCGTCGGCGATGGCGAGCGCCGGGATGATATGGCCGCCGGTGCCCCCGCCGGCAATCAAAACCTTTATTCGCAAAGGCGGAGGCTCACTCGATCTCCCGCGTGATGTTGAGCAGGACCCCCACCGACGCGAGCGTGATGAAGAGCGACGTGCCGCCGTAAGAGACGAAGGGCAGCGTAAGTCCCTTGGTCGGCAGAAGCGCGACGACGACGCTGATATTGAAGAACGCCTGGATCAGCACGGTGGCCGTGATGCCGAAGGCGAGGAATCGCGCGAAGGGGTCGGTGGACAGGATGGCGGCGCGCAGACCCCGGTAGCCGAAGCCCACGAACAGGAGCAGGATCGCGACGGTCCCGATCAGCCCGAGCTCCTCCGCGATGTTGGCGAAGATGTAATCGGTGTGCGACTCGGGCAGGTAGAACAGCTTTTGCCGGCCCTCCATGTAGCCCAGCCCGTGAAAGCCGCCCGTGCCCACCGCGATGAGCGACTGAATGATGTGGAAGCCCTTGCCGAGCGGGTCCGCGTCCGGGTTGAGGAAGGCGAAGATGCGGTCGCGCCGGAACTTGACCCGGAAGAGAAGGAAGTAGAGCGGCACGACCGAGGCGAGCGCGGCGTAGCCCAGGTATTTAAAGTTCATTCCGGCCAGGTAGAGCAGCAGCGCCGTGACCGCGGCGATGACCATGGCGGTCCCGAGGTCGGGCTCCTTGACGATGAGGCCGATGAACAGCAAGCTCGGAACCGCCGCCGGCAGAACGGTTTCACGCAGGTTCTCGATGCGGCTCATGCGGTCCTGCAGCCACCAGGCCAGGAAGAGCACCAGCGCGGGCTTGGCCAGCTCGGAGGGCTGAAACTGCATGGGGCCGAGCCGGATCCAGCGGTGCGCGCCGTGCGAGTCGTGCCCGAAAAATGCCCCGACCAGCAGGATGATCGTGATCGCGACGCCGGGGAAGACGATGGAGGGGTTGTTGAGCCGGCGGTAGTTGACATGCATGAGCGCCCACATGGCCAGCAGCCCGGCCGCGGCCCAAACCGCCTGACGGACGAGGAAGCTGTAGGGCGAGCCGTAGCGGGCGCTCGCCATGACCGCCGAGGCCGAAAAGACCATCAGCAGCCCCGCGACGACCAGCAGCAGCACGATCGAAAAGATCCACTTGTCGACCCCGACGCGCTTGGCCACTCCTACACCGTCTCCATCGACCGCTCCAGCGCGTGGACCAGATCTGTGAAGTGGCTGCCCCGCTCCTCGTAGTCCCGGAACTGGTCGAAGGACGCGCAGGCCGGGGCGAGCAGGACGGTGTCGCCCTGCGCCGCGGCCGCGGAGGCCTGCTCGACCGCGTTGGCGAGCGTGCCGGCCCTGCGCATCGGGGCGGCCCCCAGCAGGTGGCCCTCGATCTTTTCCGCTGCCGCGCCGATGGTGTACACGGCTTTGACCCGGTTCGCGAGCAGAGGCCGCAGCGCCCGGTAGTCGGAGTCCTTGTCCTTGCCGCCGAGGATCAGATGGACCCCGCCCTCGAAGGAGGCGAGCGCCTTGGCGGCGGCATCGACGTTGGTCGCCTTGGAGTCGTTGTAGTAGTCCACCCCGTGCACGCGCGCCACAAACTCCAAGCGGTGCGCGACCGCCTTGAAGCCGGCGACGGCGGCCCGGATCGCCTCGGCGGAGACCCCGGCGAGCCGGGTCGCGCAGACGGCGGCGAGGACATTTTCGAGATTGTGAGCGCCCTTGAGCGGGATCTCCGCGACGGGCAGCACCGGCTCGGCGGGGGCCTGCTCACTTGGGCGAAACCGGACGATGCCGTCGAGCACGAACGCTCCCTGCCGGACGACCCTGGCCCGGGAAAACCAGAAGACCCGCCCTTTCGCCCGGATCGCGGCGGTGTGCGCGACCTCGTCGTCGGCGTTGAGCACAAGCGCGTCCGCGGGAGTCTGGTTGGCGAAGATACGCTCCTTGGCGGCCTGGTAGTTTTCAAAGCTGCCATGGCGGTCCAGGTGGTCGGGCGTGACGTTGAGAAGCACCGCGATCTCGGGCCGAAAGGTCTCGATAGTTTCGAGCTGGAAGGAGGAGATTTCGAGCACGTTCCAGCCCTCCACGCGGGAAGCTTCGGTAAGCGCGATGACCGGGACGCCGATGTTGCCGCCGACCAGTGTCGGCTGGCCGGAAGCGGTGAGGATGGCGCCGCACAGGGTGGTGGTGGTGGTCTTGCCGTTCGAGCCGGTGATGGCCAGGGTGCGGCCCTTGAGGAAGCGCGAGGCCAGCTCGACCTCGCCGATGATCTGCTGGCCGAAGGCGCGGACCTGCCGGATTTCCGGGGTTTCGAGCGGGACGCCGGGGCTCACCACGAGCAAATCCTGCCGACGGAAAGTCAAGAGACCATGCCCGCCGGCCTCGACCGCGATGCCCTCCTCGAGCAGGCGGGGCATGTCCTTCTCGAGCGCCTGGGCGCTGCGGACGTCGGAAACGGTGACCTGCGCCCCCTGCCGGCGCAGAAACAGCGCAGCCGCGAAGCCCGACCGGCCCAGCCCCACCACCAGCACGCGTTTGCCTTTCAGTTCCATCGGCTCCAGTTCACTCGTGCCTTTCTCTAACGTCGTCCCCGTTCGAGCTCTTCGATCCGCTCTTCAAGCACCGACAAGCGCTCGTTGAAGCCGCCTACGAGAACCTGCGTCGCCTTGAGCGGACTTTCAATGCGAACGGCCCACTTGCGGAACTCTTTAAGCAGGGTCGTCTCGGACTTTTCGATTCGCTCGATCAGCTCCATCTTCGCCGAGGTAATCGCTTCGTCCATCTCTTGTTTCGTTACGTATTCAGCCATATTTCCCTCCTCGAAAGTCCCCGGCTTATGCAGTCATCCTAGCGCAGCTTCAGCGTCGTCAGCGCGAGCAGCGCGAAGACCAGCGCCCCGATCCAGAACCGCGCGATTACCTTCGACTCCGACCAGCCGCTCAGCTCGAAATGGTGGTGCAGCGGCGCCATCCTGAAGATGCGTTTCTTCCTCAGCTTGTACGACCCCACCTGGAGGATCACGGACAAGGCTTCCAGCACGAAGATGCCGCCGATAAACGGCAGCAGCAGCTCCTGCTTGATCGCCACCGCGACCGTGCCGATCGCGCCGCCCAGCGCGAGCGAGCCCACATCGCCCATGAACACCTCCGCCGGGTGCGCGTTGTACCAGAGGAAGCCGATGCTGGCCCCCACCATGGAGCCGCAAAAGATGGTCAGTTCGCTCACCATGGACATGCGCTGCAGCTCCAGGTAGTCCGCGAAGACCACGTGCCCGCTCACGTAGGTAAGCACGGTGAGCGCGGCTGCGGCGATAATGGTGCAGCCGATGGCCAGGCCGTCGAGCCCGTCGGTGAGGTTGACCGCGTTGCTTGACCCCACGACGACCAGCACCACGAACGCGATGAACGGCAGAAATGCCAGCAGGTGCAGGTGCGGCACGCCCAGCAGCGCCGGAATGCTGAGCGCCGGATGGACGCGCTTGAGGAACGGCACGAGCACGTCTGTCGAGTAGCTGCCCTGCGACTGCATGGAAACCAGCGCGACCGCGACCGCCCCGCTGACCAGGATCTGGTAGCCGGTCTTGGCGCGCGCGGTGAGGCCCAGATTGCGCTTGTGGACGACCTTGATGTAGTCGTCCGCGAAGCCGACCGCGCCGAAGCCGGCGGTGGACAGAATGACCAGCCAGATGAACGGGTTCGACAGGTCGGCCCAGAGCAGCGTGGGCAGCAGGATCGAGATCACGATGAGCACGCCGCCCATGGTGGGCGTGCCGGCCTTCTTCTGGTGCGCTTGCGGCCCGTCCTCCCGGATGTACTGCGCGATCTGGAATTCGCGCAGCTTCTCGATCACGAACGGCCCGATGAACAGCCCGATCAAAAGCGCGGTGAGCGAAGCGAACGCCGTGCGAAACGTGACGTACCGGAAAATGCGGAACGGGGAGAAGTACGGGAACAGCTTTTGATACAGCAGCCAATAAAGCAAAAGGGGGTCTCCGGGCGGGGGCGCTCGGGTCGATCTTACAG
>CAXUEU010000190.1:0-4549 GCA_964250195.1 uncultured Acidobacteriaceae bacterium | reverse complement strand
CCGCGAACATGCTCCCCCGGCACCCTTTCGCCCCGCAATGGCAGGGCGCTTCCGCCGGGTCGCCGTCGTACAGGTGGTAGTCGTAGGTCAGCTCCTCGCCCGCGGCGATGTCCCGAATGGCCTTGATCCAGACCCTTCCGCGCTCCTCCTCGGTCTCGCAGTTGGGGTCGCAGGAGTGGTTGAGGAACATGGCCGTGCCGTGGCCGTCGATCACCGTCGCGCCGTCGCCCACCCCGAACAGGTAAGTCATGGGCAGGTTTTCGTAGCGGAGGTCGGCTTGCTCCTTGCGCAGGCGCGGCCCGGTGTACTCGACTACGTATGCGCCCTCGGGGATGGGCAAGGTCGTGCAGCAGCCCGCGGCATGGATGGTGGAGGAACGGATGACGAGCGCCATGATTTTGCCCAGTATAGCGGCCGAAACGTAGCCAAAAACCGCTTTTCGGCGTCTGATATGGGTATGCGTGCCGCTCTGAAACTCGTCTTGCTGCTTGCAGCGGTGATGCCGATGGCGACCTTCGCCGAGGCGCAGAATGCGCCGCCCCCGCAGGCACCTGCTGCGCCGCCCGCCGTGGAAGAGCCGCCCGCGCCGCAAGCGGACAAACCGGCCCCCGGCGACAATGCTTTCCCCGAAGAGCAGTCGCGGGCGGCCGAGAAAGCCGCCAACGGCGCTGAAAACGCGGCGGACGCCGGCCCGGCCGATGACGGCGCGGATCGAACGGTCCCGGCAAGTTCGTCCCGGTCCCGGATCAAGGGCATCGACGTGCTGGGCGATCGGGACGACCGCACCGCCAACGGCGCGGGGGGCACCATCGAGAACCCGGAGCTCGCCAAGCAGGACGTCCGGGTCGGGCAGCTCTACATGGCGGACGCGAACTACCAGGGCGCGTACGGGCGCTTCAAGGAGGCGACGATCGTGGGCCCCGGCAACCCGGATGCCGTGTTCTACCTCGCCGAAGCCGCGCGTAAGACCGCGCACCTGGACGAGGCGGCAACGAACTACAAGCTCTACCTCGATGCCGAGCCCAGGGGCAAGCACAGCAAGGACGCCAGGAAGGCGCTCGTCGAATTAGCCGGTAAGTGATTTGCTTGGAACAAGTTAGCGCCAAAAGTGAAAGTACCACGTAAGGATTGCGCGCCCGCCGAAAAGGACCACCATCCCCGCCGCGCACAGGAAGCTGCCGAACGGGAGCTGCATCGTCCCTGCCCCGCGGCATCCTCGAAGAAGCACCGTAACCCCGGCAAGCGCTCCCAGCCCGATGCCCAGCGCCAGCGTGAGCAGAACCCCGGCCGCCCCCATCCACGCCCCGAGCAGGGCGGCCAGCTTGATGTCGCCCAGGCCCATGCCATCGCGCTTGCGGGCGAGCCGATAGCCGGCTCGTACGGCCAGCAGGAGCCCCGCGCCGAGTGCCGCGCCCAAAACGCTGCCCGCCCAGGCCGGCCAGAGCGGCAGGGTGAAAGGCATCGCGGCACCCAGGCGCAGCTCGGCGGCAAGTCCGCCCCCAGGCGCGAAAGCCTGCGCCAAGCCGAGACCCGCCCCCGACAGGGTCAGGCTGTCCGGCAGCAGCAGCGTTTCCCAGTCCGTAACCAAAAGGCCGAGCAGCAGGAACGAGAGCGCCGCCGCCTCCGCGAACGCCCATGGTGCCGCGAACCTGAGGGCACAAGCGCCGAACAGGGCCGCCAAACCCGTCTCGACCAGCGGGTAGCGCGGGGAGATGCGCCCCCGGCAGGACCGGCACCTGCCCCGCAGCAGGACGAAGCTGAGCACGGGGACGTTGTCGAACGGGCGGATCGCCGCGCCGCACAGGGGGCAGTGCGAACCGGGCCAGGCGATCGAGAGGTGCCGCGGCAGCCGGGCGATGCACACGTTGAGAAAGCTGCCGAGCAGGAGTCCGGCGAGGATGGCGGCGAGCAGGGGCACTTCGGTCTAGAGTTTACAGCCGTTCGCTACAGTGGAGGCATGGCTGAAACCACCAAAACCGGAGATCCGGGCGCGCTTTTCGCCGAGGCCGCCGCGATCATGGAGCGTCTGCGCGGGCCGGAGGGCTGCCCCTGGGACCGCGAGCAGACGCCGGACTCGATTCGCCCGTACACGCTCGAGGAGACCTACGAGGTCCTGGACGCGATCGAGCGCCGGGACGCCGTCGGGTTGTGCGAGGAGTTGGGCGACATGCTGCTGCAGGTGCTGTTCTACGCGCAGATGGCGTCGGAAGCGGGCGAGTTCTCGATCGCCGACGTGCTCGCCGGGCTGAACCGCAAGCTGGTGCGCCGCCACCCGCACGTCTTCGGAGCGGAGGCCGCCGCAGCCGCGGGCAACCGGGCCGAGCTTGCCGAAGGAGACGCGGGGATCGGGGCGGGGCAGGTTCTGGCGAACTGGCAGGCGATCAAACGCATGGAGAAAATCGCCAAAGCGGAGCCGGAAGGACGTCTGAACGGGGTCCTGCGCGCGCAGCCCGCGCTCCTGGAGGCGCAGAAGCTCGGCTCGGCGGCGGCCCGCTGCGGCTTCGACTGGCCGGACGCGGATGGCATCCTGGCCAAGCTTCGCGAGGAGGCGGATGAGGTCGAGGCGGAGAGGGCGGCCGGAGTACCCACGAAAGAGCTGAAGCTGGAGGTGGGCGACCTCCTGTTCGTGACCGTGAACCTGGCCCGGCACCTGGGCGTGGACGCCGAAACGGCTCTGCGGGACGCGAACGCGAAGTTCCGCTCGCGATTCGCTTCGATGGAGGCCGCCGCCGGGCCGCCGCTGGAGAACCGCTCGCTCGACGAACTGGAAGCCTTGTGGGCGGCCGCGAAACGGGCCGAAGCCGGCGGTGAACAGCGGCCCTGAACCGATTCCGTTCGGTGGAAAACAGGTCTCGGCTTTACTATCATAAGGCTCATTCGGGAGAAGCCATGAAAATCGATGCCATCGTCCTCCGCGAAGTCGAAATGCAGCTCCGTACGCCCGTCGAGACCAGCTTCGGCACCCTGATCCGGCGACGGGTGCTGCTGGTGGAGCTGCTGGCCGAGGGGCTGCGCGGGTGGGGCGAGTGCGTCGCGGGCGAGCACCCTCGGTACAGCGAGGAGACGGTAGACAGCGCCTGGAGCGTGCTGGGGCGGGACTTGGCACCGCTGCTTCTGGCATCCGACCCGGAGCACGGCGGCCACTGCCACGCCGCCCTGCGCGCCCTGCGCGGCAACCGGATGGCCAAGGCCGCGCTCGAGATGGCGTTTTGGGACTGGCAGGCGCAGGCCGAGTGCGTAAGCCTGGCCGCGCTGCTGGGGGGCCTGCGCGCCAAGGTCGCCTGCGGCTTGACCATCGGCATCCAGCCCTCGCTGGCGAGGACCCTGGAACAGGTCGAGGCCGCGGTCGAGGCCGGCTATCAACGGGTCAAGCTGCTGGTCAAGCCCGGCTGGGACCTCGCGGTCATCGAACCGGTGCGTGCCCGCTGGCCGCACCTGCGGCTTGCCGTGGACGCGAACGGAGCCTACCGGCTGAAGGATATGGGCCATCTGGCGGAGTTCGACCGGTTCGACCTGATGATGCTGGAGCAGCCGCTGTGGAGCGACGACTTTTACCACCATTCCATGCTCCAGAAGCAGATCGAGACCCCCGTGTGCCTGGACGAGTCGATCCGGAACCGGCGCGACGCGCTGGCCGCCATCGCCATGGACTCCTGCCGGATCGTGAACGTCAAGCCGGGGCGCGTGGGCGGCTTCACCGAGGCGATCGGCATCCACAACGCGGCCATGGAGCGCGGGGTGCCGGTGTGGTGCGGCGGCATGCTCGAGACCGGGATCGGCCGCGCGCACAATCTCGCTCTGGCATCGCTGCCCAACTTCACCATGCCGGGCGATCTCGCGCCGTCCAACCGGTACTGGGTCGAGGACATCGTGGAGCCGGCCGCCGTGGTTTCCCAAGAGGGTGAGATCGCGGTGCCGACCGAGCCGGGCCGGGGCTTTGCCGTGCGGGAGGCTCTGGTGGAGCGCCTGACGGTGCGGCGGGAAGAGGTTCGAGCCTACGCCATGGCCTGAGCTCGATTCCGGCCGGGCTGTACCAACTCCCGGCGGCGGCTTGCGTCTAACCGGGTGGTAGGCAGCCGCGTTCGCGCGGCGAAGGAGACCTGGATGACCCCGCAAGAGCAGGACATGCTGAACGACCTCGTACGCAAGATCAACTCCACCGGAGTACAGGATAAGGACAACGACGCGGAGCGCCTGCTGCGCGACGGCTTGGGCCGCAACCCCGATGCCGTCTACATCCTGGCCCAGACGGTGCTGGTGCAGAACATCGCGCTCGAACAGGCCAAGCGGCAGATGAACTCCCTCCAGCAGGCCCCGGCGAAGCCGACCAGTTTTCTGGGCAGCCTGTTCGGGCACAACGACCCGCCGCCGCAGCAGGCCGCGCCTCCCCCGCAGCAGGGGGGCGGCTACCAGACGGTGCAGTACAACCAGCCCGGACAGTTTGGGCAAGGGTATGCTCCGGCCGCGAGCGGCCAGCCCAGCTTTCTCCGCTCCGCAGCGACTACCGCGGCCGGCGTGGCGGCGGTAGTCGCTGCGGAGCGGAGAAAGC
>CAXUEU010000189.1:0-4639 GCA_964250195.1 uncultured Acidobacteriaceae bacterium | reverse complement strand
CCGCCGAGCGCCTGTACGGTGCGGGTGCGCTCGGCGGTGATCGAGTCGTGGCCGCCGTCGTGCAGCAGGATCGTCGAGCCCTTGCCGGCCTTGCGGTTGGCCCGGATGCCGCGCTCCACCGCCTTCATGATCTGCTTGGGCGGCCGGCCCGACCGCCAGTCGAAGCCCATGCTGTTCCACATCACCGTCTCCATGCCGAGCTCACGGGCCGCGCGCATCACCGCGGGGCGGCGCTTGCCGAAGGGCGGGCGAAAGAAGCGGACTTTCCGCCCCGTCGCGTCCTCCAGCAGCGCCGAGCAGGCGCGCAACTCCTCGCGCATGGCCGCCGCGCTCAGGTACAGCATGTTGGGGTGCGTCATGGAGTGGTTGCCGATGTCGTGGCCCGCCTCGGCGACCTGGCGCACCAGCCAGGGCAGCTGCCGGGCGTAGTTGCCGACCATGAAGAACGTCGCGTGCACGCCGGCATCTGCTAATTTCTCCAGAACCTCCTGCGTGTAGCGGTCATTGGGGCCGTCGTCGAAAGTCAAAGCCAGCTCGCGCGGCCGCGGGCCGTCCACCAGGGTCTTGCCCCAGATCTGCGAAGTACACCACTGGGAGCGTTGCCACCCCCCGACGAGCGCCGCGAAAGCCGCACCCGCGCCGGCCAGTTCCCCTGGGAGATTCATGCTGTTCAGTCTAAACGGCAGGCTTCTTCCACAGCGTCAAAAACATTTCTCTTTTCTTCGCCTTTAGTTTCGCTTAATATTCGCCCATGCCATTCCGTGAGCTCCGCAAAGAGCATCCTCT
Source organism: uncultured Acidobacteriaceae bacterium (assembly GCA_964250195.1). Lineage (GTDB taxonomy): Bacteria > Acidobacteriota > Terriglobia > Terriglobales > Acidobacteriaceae > EB88. The sequence goes on along the minus strand of CAXUEU010000189.1, from coordinate 3,853 downwards.
TTTTACACGAACCCGTAGAGAAAGCGAGCGCACGCCCATGCCCAAGCCCAAGCCCTTTCGCGTCGCAAGACCCGTGCCTGTAGGCCAGGCGAATCTGTTCGCGTTCGACCTTCCGGCGGTGCCCGAAGGGACACCGCTGCGCAAGCCCGTCGGGCGCGCAGAGTTCGAGGCCCCGCCGCTGCGCATCGCCATCGAAGGTCCGATCCGCGCGGGCAAATCGACCCTGGCGCGCATGCTCGCCGAGCGCACGGGGGCCGCCCTGGTCGCCGAACCCGAGGCAAATCCATTTCTCGGGCGCTTCTACGCGGGCGAGCCCGGCATGGCCTTCGCGGCGCAGACCTGGTTTCTGCATGAGCGCGCCGCGCAGATGCGCGCGGCCTCCGAGATCGCCGGCCCGGTGGTCTCCGACTATATCCTCGAGAAAGACAAGCTGTTCGCATTCCTGAACCTGTCCGACTCCGAACTGCTCATCTACAAGGAGCTGTACGCGGCCGAGACGGTCGAGTACCTGCCCGACCTGGTGGTGTATCTCAAAGCCTCGCCGGAGGCTCTGTCCGAGCGGGTCCGGCGCAAGGCATTTATCCCCGAGCAGGGCATCGGCGAGGAGTACATGGCACAAGTCTGCGACGCGTACGAGCACTTTTTCGCGCGCTACACGGCTTCGCGCCTCCTGGTCGTCGATACCTCCGCCATCGACTTCGTCGGCAGCGAACGCGAACGGAAAATGCTGCTGGACCGCATCCTGAGCCCGGTGCATGGGCGCGAACATTTCGCTCCGCTGGCGCGCATCGCCTGAGCGGCGGGTTTACCTTTGGAGGGTGGCTGTGGGAGCCCCCGACGATGAGCCTGCCAAGATGAGCCTGCCAAGATGAGCCTATCTACACCGCGCGAGCCGGTGCCGCCCGCGAAAGTGACCTTTCCTTCGCTCGAAGCGAAGAAGCGCGCCGGCGAGCCGATCGCCGCGCTCACCGCCTACGACTACCCGAGTGCCCGCATCGCCGATGAGGCGGGGATCGACCTGATGCTGGTTGGCGACACGCTCGGAATGGCGGTGCTGGGCTATGACTCAACTCTGCCGGTCACACTTGAAGAGATGCTGCACCACACTCGCGCCGCGCGACGGGGGGTGCGCCGCGCGCTGCTGGTCGCGGACATGCCCTTCGGGACTTATCACGCGGACGAGGTAGAGGCAGTCCGCAATGCGGTCCGCTTTGTCAAGGAGGCCGGCGCGGAAGCGGTCAAGATGGAGGGTGCGCGTCCTGCCTTGGCGAATCGTTTGGTCGAGGCTGAGATTCCGGTCGTTGCGCACCTTGGCCTGACTCCACAGGGCGTGCACCGGATGGGCGGCTACAAGGTCCAGGCCAAGACGGCCGAAGCGGCGGAGGCTCTGCTGGCCGACGCGCTCGCGATGGAGGCGGCCGGGGTTTCCGCGCTGGTGCTGGAGGGGGTCCCGCGCGAAGCGGCCGCGCGCGTCACTCGGGCTCTGCGCATTCCGGTGATCGGCATCGGCGCGGGCCCGGACTGCGACGGGCAGATCCTGGTGCTGCACGACATTCTCACGCTGACCTTCGCGCCGGCGGCGAAGTTCGTCCGCCGCTACGCCGACCTGGGCGGGGCGATGCGGGAGGCGATCGGGCGGTACGCGGCCGATGTGCGCGAGGGAAGATTTCCCGCGGATGCGGAAAGCTATCACTTTTCCGCACAAGAAAAAGAAAAGAGCACCCCCCACGAAGTGGGCGCAAGTTCCTTCCTCCCAACGATGCGGGATGCCAAGTGAGTCTCGACGTGGCCTTTCTCTACGGAAAGGCCACACGCAGGTTCACTCCGCGCTTAGTGGATCGGGGGGAAGGAGGCCGCGCAGGCGGTTTTGATTCTTGATCGTAGCGAGCACCATCGCAGAGGTAAGAGCCTGGCGTTCTGCCGGGAGTTTGGGCCTGGTTCCCACCATGGGTGCCCTGCACGAGGGCCATCTTTCCCTAATCCGCGCAGCAAGGGAGGCGAATGAGCACGTCGCGGCGACCATCTTCGTCAACCCGCTCCAGTTCGGCCCCGGCGAGGACCTAGCCCGCTACCCGAGAACCTTCGACGCCGACCTCGCCCTGCTCGAACGGGAGGGCGTGGACCTGCTGTTTGCCCCCGAGCCGCGGGAGATGTACCCCGAAGGCTTCGGGGCCGCCGTCGATCCCGGCCCGGTCGGGACACGGCTCGACGGCGCATCGCGCCCCGGCCACTTTACCGGCGTGGCCACGGTCGTCGCCAAGTTGTGGAACATTTTCACGCCCACCCGCGCGTATTTCGGGCAGAAGGATGCCGCGCAGGTCGCGGTGCTGCGCCAGGTCGCCCGCGACCTCGCCGTGCCGGTCGAGCTGGTGGTGTGCCCGATCGTCCGCGAGCCCGACGGCCTGGCGATGAGCTCGCGCAACCGCTATCTGTCGCCCGGGGAGCGCGGGCAGGCGCTGGTGTTGTCGCGCGCGCTGCGGGCGGCCGAGGCCCTGGCCGGGCAGGGCGGGGAAGCGCGGCTCGCGGCCGCCCGGGTGGAGCTCGAGCGGGAGCCCGGCTTCCGCCAGGATTACCTGGCCCTGGTCGACCCCGACACGCTGCTGCCCTTGGAGAGTCTGGACAAGCTCGCCTTGCTGGCCGTCGCCGGATGGATCGGGGCGACGCGGCTGATCGACAACGCGCTGCTCACACTGCCGTAATACGCGGCCCGGACACACACGCATTGCCGGCGAGCAAAAACCGTAACGGCCGGTCCGCCGCTTTGGTGATCCCGACCCGCGGCGTCGCCGCGACCGGCCCGGGAACGTACCCCGACCCAGCGTTCGCAAGCTGAAGCTCACTCGCGGGGTCCAGCAGGTCCGCCCCGTTCAGGCCCGCGCGCGTAATGCCGAGAGCCCGGCACAGACGCCCCGGCCCGCTCGCGAGCAGCTTCGGCGCCGCGCTTTCGGGCAAGCCGCGTAAAGCCGCCATGGCCGCCAAACCCTGGAGCGGCTCGAGCGCGCGGATCAACACGCACCCGGCCGAGCCTTCCGGCTCGCAGCTCACGTTCAGGCAGCTGTGCAGGCCGTAGATGAGGTACACGTAGGCATGGCCCGGGGAACCCCACAGGACCTCATTGCGCGCGGTTCGTCCGGCAAAGGCGTGGGCCGCGGGATCGTCCGCGCCGAAATAGGCTTCGGTTTCGACGATGCGTCCGGCCAGGGTTTCTCCTTTCAGCCGGCGCAGGAGGCGCGCCCCGAGAAGAGCGCGCGCGACGAGGTCCGGCGGGGAGAGGAAGAACGCGCGCGGCAGGTTCTCAGGCAGGCTGGACGGCGGCAAGCACTTCCTCGGCGTGGCCTTCCGGCTTGACCTTCTCCCAGACCCTGGACAGGGTGCCGTCGGGCGCGATCAGGAAGGTCGAGCGCTCAATGCCCATGACCTTCTTGCCGTACATGTTCTTCTCCTTGAGCACGCCGAACAGGTTCGACACCACGGCTTCGGTGTCGGCGAGCAGTGTGTACGGCAGGTCATACTTCGCGCGAAACTTGGCTTGGGCTTTCGGCGTGTCGCGCGAGATGCCGAGCACCACCACGCCCGCCTCGCCGAGCTTCGCGAAGGTGTCGCGGAAACCGCAGGCCTCGATCGTGCAGCCGGGCGTGTCCGCCTTGGGGTAGAAGAACAGCACGACCGGCTTGCCGCGGAACTCGGCGAGCGAGCGCGCCTGGTCCTGGTCGTCGTGCAGCGAGAACTCCGGGACGGGGCTGTTGAGTGCGATCATGTGGCCATCCTAAATGGGGCGTGTCCTCCGGGCCGGGTCGCGCGTCCAAGAGAACGACAGATGAAGATCAGGAACTTAGTGGGGGCTCTGCTGCTG
>CAXUEU010000188.1:0-4641 GCA_964250195.1 uncultured Acidobacteriaceae bacterium | reverse complement strand
CGAGCGAGCCAGCGCCGGACCGCCGAAGCTTCCACCCGCGCCCGCCCCCCCGCGCCGAGCGCCGCGACATTCTCCCGCAGAGCGGCGAGCGCCGCCGGGGCTCGCTCCACGAACACCGCTTCCCGCGCTCCCCGGCTCAGCGCTTCCAGCCCGTTCGCGCCCGACCCCGCGTACAAATCCAGAAAGCGCGCCCCCTCCACGCGGCCGCCCAGCACGTTGAACAGCGTCTCCCGCAGGCGGTCCGAGGTCGGCCGTGTCGCGGTGCCTGCCGGCGCGCGCAGCACCCGCGACCTCCACTCCCCGGCAATAATCCGCATGCGTTCCATCATGCCAGCTACAATCGGATTACCCGCTTCACCTAAGGAGCACCACCCCGACCCGTGCGCGCCTGGACCTTCCCTTTCGGCAAACCTTTCGGTGTCGAGCTGCGCATCCATTGGCTTTTCCTCGCGCTGCTGTTCGTGGCCTACTCCTACTCCGGCAGCGCGGGCCTGGGCGGTTGGCGCGGGGCCATGCTGTGGTTCCTGCTCCTGTTCGCCATCGGCTTCCGTGAGGCCGCGCGCGCCCTGTTCGCGGTGCTCAACGGCATCGAGATCCGCTCCATCCTCCTCCTGCCCATCGCGGGCCTCCAGTCGCCGGTCGAGGCGGAAACCGAGCCCCGCAAACCCCTCTACGCCGTCGCCTTCGCGCTGATCGGCCCGCTCGCCAACCTCCTGCTGGCCGGGCTCATCGCCGGGCTGCTCAAGGGCGGCAGCCCCGGGGTGGTCCTCCTGGCGCACCCGCTCATCTCCGCCGCGCACCTGCTGCGCGCCGCGGTCTGGCTCAATCTCGGGCTCGCCGCGATGCACCTGGTCCCGGCCTTCCCGCTCGACGCGGGCAGGCTGCTCCGCGAGCTCTCCGTCAAGAAGCACGGCGCGGAGGAGTCCACTCGCGCCGCCGTGAGCCTGGGCCGCATGCTCGGCTCGCTCGCCGCCGCCCTGGGCCTCGGCCTGCTGCTCTTTCCGGACGTCACGCTGGCCGTCGCCGCCGTGCCGTGGCTTCTGCTGGGCGGCCTTTTCGTCGCCATCGGCGCGCAGCTCGACGACCAGGGCATCGCCTTCCAGTCCGTCGTCGACACGGTCGCGATGAACGAGATCATGCTCCGCAACTTCACCTCCCTGTCCCCGTCGGACACCGTGCAGGACGCGCTCGGCAAGGCCATCCACTCGCTCCAGGACGACTTCCCCGTGGTCCGCGACGACGAGATCGTCGGCGTCGTCTCCCGCACCTCGCTGCTGCACTCGCTGCGGCTCGACGGCAACAGCTATGTTCAGGGCCTGATGGCGCGCAACTTCCTCGTCGCCGCGCCTGACGACACGCTCGGCAAGACCATGCGCCGGTTACGCGCGGGCAGGGTCGGCATGATCCCGGTCGCCGACGAGGACGGCCGCGTCCTGGGCATGGTCACCTTCCAGAACCTGCGCCAAAGCATGCCGCCCCTGCTCGAGCGGCGCAAGGCCCGCGCCGTCCGCGGGCAATAACCATTGCCCACGCTCGCGCCGGGGCTCTACCTGGTCGCCACCCCCATCGGCAACCTCGAGGACATCACCCTGCGGGCGCTGCGGGTGCTGCGCGAGGCCGACCGCATCGCCTGCGAGGACACCCGGCAAACCGGCAAGCTGCTTGCCCATTTCGGCATCGAAACGCCGCTCGTCTCGGTCCACGAGCACAACGAGCAGGCCCGCTCTCTCGATCTCATCCCGGAGCTCAGGGCAGGCGCGCGCATCGCGGTCGTCTCCGACGCGGGAACGCCCGGCATCTCCGACCCCGGCGCGTTGCTGGCCCGCGCGGCCATCGCGGCCGGGGTCTCGGTCTACCCTATCCCCGGCCCCAACGCAGCCGTTTCAGCCCTGTGCGCCTCCGGGCTGCCGACCGAGCCAGCCACCTTTCACGGCTTCATGCCCGAAAAATCCGGCGCGCGCCGGACCGCGCTTGAGGCGCTCGCGCCCGGAACGCACATCTTCCACGAAGCCCCGCACCGCATCCTCGACACTCTCGCCGACCTGGCCGCGCTGTTCGGTGGGCGGGCCGAGGTGGTACTCGCCCGCGAGCTGACCAAGCTGCACGAGGAGTTCCTGCGCGGGACGCCCGCGGCTTTGCAGGCGCTGCTTGCGGCTCGCGAGCGCGTCCGGGGCGAGTTCGTCCTGCTGCTCGCGCTGGCCGCCGCCCCGCCCGAGGCCGGCGCGCAGACCCTGCCCGCCCGCGTCCGGGAGCTCCGGGCCGAGGGCCTCGACGAGAAAGACGCCTTGAAGCGCGCCGCCCGGGAACGGGGCCTGGGCAAGAGCGAGGCCTACCGTGAGTGGCAGCGCGTGAAACGCATTTAAAGCACCAGTTTCGCGATCTCCTCGAACGCGAACTCGATCCCGCGCTCCGGCAACTCGAACCGCGCGCGCCGGACCAGCTGCCCGTCCTCGAACCGGCTGAACTCCCCCGTATCCGGGTCGAGGCTGTAGATGGCGGGCACGCCCATCGCCGCGTACAAGGCCAGCTTGCGCAGGAGGCGCTTGTGGTAATCCCTGCGGCTCAGCACCTCAAAGACGGCGACCGGCGGCTCGACCGCGATCTGCACATCGGCTTGCGCGGCTTCCAAAATCGCATCGTCGGCGACGAGATAGTTTGCCGCGCTTACCTGCACGCGCATCTCCGGGCGCACGCAAATCCGCCACTCCTCGGCATGCAGACGGAACCAGAAGTAAATCGCACCCTGCCAAGAAGAATGCCTGCCTTCTCCCACGCACCGCTCCTCGATCTCCCCGTCTATGTAATCCACATCCGGGTCATACGCCGTATCCAGATACGTCTCGACCGAAACCTGCGCAGCTGTTGCCATAACTCCTCCCTTAGCTCACTTCCCCGGGCGTGCCCGGCGCGACCGGCTTCTCCCACGCAGGCACGGGCCGCTCGGACTCCGGCAGGTTGCGCCCGCGCACCCGGTCATAGATGTACTCGTCGCTCACCGCGCCCATGGCCTCGTTGTAGAGCGTGATACCCCCAATCCCCTGCCGCAGCTCCTCGTTGAACCGGTGCAGGTTCTTCAAGTCGTCCGCGGTCGCCGGCTTCTGCACCTTGGGCGTCTTGATGAACTTCTGGTAGCCCCGGTCGAGCACGTGGCCGATCTCGCCGCCGACCACCACTCCCCCGCGCACCGCGACCTCCGGCTGCGTCTTGCCCATCACCAGCACCGCCGCGCAGCCGTACTTGCCCACCCGCACCGAACCCGGCAAACTTGCGACCGCGCCCGGCGCGGACACATCGAACTTGTAGCCTCGCAGGGCGGTCAACGACTCCTCGAAGCTGGGCACTTTCGTTTTCGCGAACATCGGTCTCTCCAATTCGAACCCTTACACTCAGAACTGTCGCACACGCCCCGTCCCGGGGCAACGGAGCCCGGCAAGATGGCAGCAACCGCACTCGAACTTGGAACGAAATTGGGCGAAGCGCCCCACCTCCGCGTCGGCAACACCCCGCTGCTCCGGCTCGACCGGCTCACCCGGCACCTGCCCGGCATCCAGCTGCTGGCCAAGGCGGAGTGGTACAACCCCGGCGGCAGCGTCAAGGACCGCGCCGCAACCGCCATCGTCCGCGCCGCGCAGGCGCAGGGCCGTCTTCTTTCAGGCTCTGGAGATCGCCTACTCGACGCCACCAGCGGCAACACCGGCATCGCCTACGCCATGCTGGGCGCGGCCATCGGCTTCCCGGTCACTCTCTGCATGCCGTCCAACGTCTCCCCCGAGCGCAAGCGCATCTTGGAGGCCTACGGGGCCGAGATCGTCTGGACCGACCCCGGCGAGGGCTCCGACGGCGCCATCCGCCAGGCGCGCGCCCTGGCCGCCGCCGACCCGGACCGCTACTTCTATGCCGACCAGTACGGCAACGAGAACAACTGGCGCGCGCACTACCGCACCACCGCGAACGAGATCTGGGCCCAGACCGAAGGCCGCGTCACCCACTTCCTCGCCGGCCTGGGCACCTCCGGGACGTTCATGGGAACGACCAGGCGGCTTCGCGAGCTTAACGGACGCATCCAGTGCATCTCCATGCAGCCCGACTCGCCCTTCAACGGCCTCGAAGGCCTCAAGCACATGGCCACCGCGATCGTGCCGCCCATCTACGATGCCGGGCTGGCCGACCGCAACGTCGAAATGGAAACCGAGCGCGCCCACCGCATGGCCCGCCGCCTGGGCCGCGAGCTTGGCCTGCTGGTCGGGGTCTCCGCCGCGGGCAACGTCGCCGCCGCCCTCCAGGTCGCGGAGGAGGAAGCTTCCGCCGGACGGGAAGCCGTGATCGTCACGATTCTCTGCGACTCCGCCGATAAATACCTCAGCGAGCGCTTCTGGGAGGAGCAGGCATGAAGCTGACAGAGCTGGTCTTGAACACGCTGCGCGCCCACGGCGAGGAAACCTACCCGCACGAGTGCTGCGGCGTCCTGCTGGGCCACGCCGAGCCTGCCGGCAACCGCGTCCTCAGCGCGGTCCGCGCCGGCAATACCCGCACCGACTCCGCCCACAACCGCTACGGCATCGCACCCGCCGAACTGATCCGCATCCAGCGCGAGGCCCGCAAGGACGGCTGGGATATCGTCGGCTTCTACCACTCCCACCC
>CAXUEU010000187.1:2772-4796 GCA_964250195.1 uncultured Acidobacteriaceae bacterium | reverse complement strand
GCTTCCGGGCCGGGGCGGAGGAGCTCGGCAATCTGGTAGCCGCCCTGCGGCAGCGCATCGTCGAGGTGCACGAAATCGACGCCTACGACCTAGTGCTGGTCAAGCAGGGATCGCTGCCGAGAACTTCGAGCGGCAAACTGCAGCGCACCCGGTGCCGCCGCGCCTACGCGGAAGCCGCGCTCCGCCCGCGCGCATCGCTGCGGGCAGGCGAACCCGGCTTGCCGGGGGAAGCGGCGCCTCCCCGGGAGGGGCCCGCGGCTGAAACGGTGCGCCGGCTGGTCGAGCAAATCGCCCGGCAGTCCGGACGGGATGCGGCCCTGCTCGACGCCGGGTCCTCGCTCGGCGCGCTCGGGCTTTCCCCTGCCCAGGAAGCCGCCATCGTGCGGGCGGTGGAGCTGCACTACAACTGCATGTTGCCGAAGGACATCCTTTCCGATTTCGCGACCGTGGGCGCGATGGCCGCGCAGCTCGACGTCGCCTCCCGGAGCGCGGGGCAGCAGGCGCCGTCGCGCTTTGCCCAAAGCTCGCGAAGCGCCCGCACCGGCGCGACGGAGCCGATCGCGATCGTGGGCATGGGCTGCCGGTTCCCCGGCGCCGCCAGCCCCCGGGAGCTGTGGGACCTGCTGTGCGCGGGCCGTGAGTCCGTCACGGAGGTGCCTTTCGAGCGGTGGGACGTGGACGAGTTCTACGACCCGAACGCGATGACACCGGGCAAGATGACCACGCGCCGGGGCGGCTTCGTCGACAACATCGAGGGCATGGACCGGCTGTTCTTCGAGCTTTCGGTCCGGGAGACGGTCCGCATGGACCCGCAGCACCGCCTGATGCTGGAGACGGCGTGGGAAGCGATCGAGGACGCGGGCATCCCCGTGGCGCGGCTGTCCGGGACCGCGGCCGGCGTGTTCGTGGGCATCCAGGGCAGCGACTACGCACAGCGGCAGTTCACCGACCCCGCGCTGGCCGACGCCTACGCGGGGCAGGGCAGCGCGCTCACGGTGGCGGCCAGCCGCATCTCGCACTTCTTCAACCTGCTGGGCCCCGCCATCGCGATCGACACGGCGTGCTCCTCCTCGCTCAGCGCCGTGCACCTGGCGTGCAACAGCATCCAGAGCGGGGAGTGCTCGGTGGCGCTCGCGGGCGGGGTCAATATCCTGCTTTCGCCCATCGCGACCATGTGCCTGAGCAAGGCCGGCATGATGGCGCCGGACGGGCGCTGCAAGGCCTTCGACGCCGGCGCGAACGGGTATGTGCGCTCGGAGGGCGCGGGCGTGGTGGTGCTCAAGCGGCTCTCCGAGGCGATCCGGGACGGGGACTCCGTCCACGCGGTGATCCGCGGCACGGCGTCCAACCAGGACGGGCACAGCAGCGGCCTGATGGCCCCCAACGGCGAGGCGCAGGAGGCGGTGATCCTGGCCGCGTGCCGCAACGCGGGCGTGGAGCCGGGCGCGTTCGACTACGTGGAAGCGCACGGGACCGGCACCCCGGTCGGCGACCCGATCGAGCTGAAGGCGCTCGGCAAGGTGCTCGCGGTCGGCCGCGAGCCGGGCACGGTGTGCGCGGTCGGCTCGATCAAGACCAACATCGGCCACTCGGAGTCCGCGGCGGGCATGGCCGGGCTCATCAAGGCGGCGCTGGTGCTCCGGCACCGGCAAATCCCGGCGAGCCTCCACTTCAACGAGCCCAACCCGATGATCCCGTTCGACTCGATCCCCGTGCGCATCCCCACCGCGCTCGGGCCGCTGCCCGAACGCGGCCGCCCGTCGCTGGCCGGGGTAAACGGTTTCGGCGTGGGTGGAACCAACGTACACATCGTGCTCGAGGAGGCGGCGCGGATGCCGCGACGAGCGCCCGAAGCGCCTGCCCGGCCCTGGCTCCTGCCGCTCTCCGCGCGCAGCGCCGCTTCCTTGCGGGCCAACGCGGGGGCGCTCGCGCGGCGGCTCGGCGAGGCTGAGGATTCGCTCGACCTCGGCGATCTCTGCTTCACCGCATCCACGCGGCGCAGCCACATGGAGCACCGCCTCGCG
>CAXUEU010000187.1:0-2762 GCA_964250195.1 uncultured Acidobacteriaceae bacterium | reverse complement strand
CCGGCCGGACCGGGGAGGACCTGGGCGTGGCGCTCGAGGCATTTGCCTCCGAAGGGCTGCACGCGGCCGCGGCGGCCGGGGCGGCCCCGGCCCCGGCCGCCCCGCCCAAGCTGGCTTTCGTATTCTCCGGGCAGGGTTCGCAGTGGTTCGGCATGGGCCGATCGCTCCTGGAGCGCGAGCCCGTGTTCCGCGAATCGATCGAGCGGATCGACGCCCTGCTGCGCGAGGCCGCCGGCTGGTCCCTCGTGGACCTGCTCACCATGGACGAGCTGGGCCCGCGCCTGGACGAAACCGAGTATGTGCAGCCGGCCCTGTTCGCATTGCAGGTGGCCACGGCGGCGCTGCTCCGGTCCTGGGGCGTGGTGCCGGACGCGGTGGCCGGCCACAGCGTGGGCGAGGTGGCGGCGGCGCACGTGGCCGGGGCGCTCACGCTCCCGGACGCGGTGCGGCTCATCGCGCACCGGGGCCGGCTGATGCAGGCGGCCACCGGCCTGGGCCGCATGGTCAATGTCGAGCTGGGACACGAGGAGATGCAGGCGATGCTGAACGGCTGGAGCGATCGGCTCTCGGTCGCCGCCGTCAACGGCCCGCAGTCCGTGGTGCTTTCGGGCGACGGGGACGCGATGCTCCAGATGCTCGAAAAGCTGGACAGCCGCCGGGTGAACCACATGCCCTTGCCGGTCAACTATGCCTTCCACAGCCCGCAGATGGACCCGTTCAAGGCGGAGCTGGAAGCCGCGCTCGCGGGGCTCCGCGCCTACCCATGCGCCATCCCGATGATGTCGACCGTCACGGCGGACTGGTGCGCGGGCGAGGAGCTCGGCGCGCCGTACTGGAGCGCCAACATGCGCCGGCCGGTGATGCTCGCGCCGGCGGTCGAGGCGCTGGATGCCGACGGTTTCCGGGCCTTTCTGGAGATCGGCCCGCACGCCGTGCTGTCCGGGTCCATCGCGCGCACCCTCAAGGCGCGCCGCAGCGAGGCGCACGTCGTCTCCACCCTGCGCCGGGACGGGGATGAGCAGCAAGCGCTGATGCTCGCTCTCGGCGCCCTGTACACGCTGGGCCGCCCGGCGGACTGGGCGCGGCTGTATCCGTCGGGCGAAGTGGCCCAGTTTTTGCCGGCGTACGGGTGGGACCGCCGGCGGTACTGGCTCGACCTCGCCCGGCCCGCGCGCCGTTTGGCCGACGCCCACCCCCTGCTCGGCCTGAGGATGCCGGTGGCCCGGCCCATGTGGCAGCACAAGCTCGATGCCCAGGTCCAGCCCTGGCTCGGCGACCTCCAGCGGCACCGGCAAACCGTGGTTTCGCCCAACGCCTTCGTCGAAGCGGCGCTGGCGGCTGCTTCGGAGCTGTTTGAAGCGGCCCCGTTTCAGTTGACAGACGTCGTCTTCGGGCAGCCCGCGGAGCTCCGCCCCGGCAGCCACGCGTTCACCCTGCAGGTGACCGCGTCCGGGGAGCCGGGCGGCCCGCTCACGATCGAGGTCTTTTCGCAAGCCGAGTCCGCCGGGGCACAGGAGGCCGCATGGCAAGGCCGCCTCACCGCCCGCGCCGCGGCGCGGGCCGACCTCCCCGCGCCCGCGCCGCTCGCGGGCGCGGCGCAGGGCGCGCTGTGCCCCGCCCGGGTCGCAAGCGCCGAGCTGTATGGGGGGCTCGACACGTTCGGGCTTCACTACGGGGCTTCGCTGCGCCAGGAGGCCGAGCTTCGGCAAGGCACGGGCCACGCGCGGCTCACGTTCGCGCTGCCGGACGAGCTCCAGCCGGGGCTCTCCCGCTTCCTGCTGCACCCGGTGGTGCTTGAAGCCGCGACGCAGGCCGCCCGTCTCGCCCATGGCCTCGAAGGCCTGACGCTCGACCCATCCGGAATGCAGCGGGTCCGCGTCTTCGGGCCTACCCCGCGGCAATGCGAGCTGTACGCCCGCGCCCGTGCGCTGCCCGAGCCGGGCGAAGCGATTCCGCGCACCGACCTCTCGCTCGCCGGCGAGGACGGGACCGTGTTCGCGACCGTCGAGGGCCTCGCGTTCGACCGGCGGGAGATGGGCAAGGAACTCGCGATCCCGACACGCCCGGAGGACTGGCTGTATGAGGTCGCCTGGCAGGCCGCGGAACGCGAGGAGGCCGCGACCGCCGCGGCCGGGACTTGGGTGTTTCTGGCCGACGATGCCGGCACGGCGGACCGCCTGCTCCCGTATTTCGAAGCGAACGGGGACCGCTGCATCGTCGCGCGGCGGGGAGCCGCGTTCGCCCGGACCGGCGAAGACCGCTACATTCTCAATCCGGACGACGCCGCGCAGTTCGGGAGCCTTCTCCGGGAAGCCTTTCCGGAGCGGAATAAGCAGTGCAAGGGCATCGTGCATCTGTGGAGCCTGGACGCGACGCCGGTCGGGCGGACCACCGTGGCCTCGCTCGCGGCGGACGCGAATCTGAGCGCGCGCAGCCTGCTGTACCTGGTTCAGGCGGTCTCCTCGGCCGGGTTTGCCCACGCGCCGCAGTTGTACACGGTGACCGGCGGGGTCCATGCGGTGGAGACGGCGAGCCCGCGGGATTCGGCCGGCCTGTCGGTCGCGCAGTCCATGGTTTGGGGAATGAGCAAGACCGTCACCATTGAGCACTCGGAGTTGCGCCCCGCCTGCGTGGACCTGAGCGGGCAGCCTGTCGAGGCTGATATCGAAGCGGAGGTCGAAGCGCTGCACCGGGAGTGCATGGCGGACAGCCGGGAAGACCAGGTCGCCCTGCGCGGAGCCGAGCGCTGGGTGGCCCGGCTC
>CAXUEU010000186.1:0-4801 GCA_964250195.1 uncultured Acidobacteriaceae bacterium | reverse complement strand
CCCACCCGGCGATCGGCCGCCCCTCCGCGAACGCGCGCTCCACAGCCGCGATCGCCGCGTCCCGAGCCCCCCGCACCGCCGTGAACACCTCCTGCTCCCGGCCTGTCGGCGCGCGCCCCACTGTTCCGGTCCAGGTAATGTCGTACCAAACCGCTTCCGGCCGGTCCCGTTGCCGGCCCCAGATGTCCACCAGCAGGAAGTCCCCATCGCGGATCGGGCGCGCGCGCTCCGGCGAAGGCTCGTAGTGCGAGTCCGCGCTGTTCCGGTTCACCGAGACATTCGGCCCATGCTCGGTCACCAGCCCCTCGCGCTCCATCGCTCCGGCGAGCCACCGCTGCATCGCCCACTCCGACGCCGCGCGCCCCGCGTCCAGCTCAGCCCGCAGCCACCGCCAACCCTCGGGCAATATCGCGTCGATCGCCCGCTGTGCCCCGTAGTGGCTCGCGATCTGCTCCTCCGTCAGTACCGCCTCGAACCGCGCCAGCAGGTCCGCCGAGCTCACAATCTCCTTGCCCCAGCTCCGCAGGAGCTCGACCGTTCCCGCATCCACCATCGAGACGTACATGATCGCGTTGCGCGGCGAGTACTGCATCGCGATCCGGCTCAGCCCGGCGAGCCTCGCCTCCAGCCTCGCTTCCAGCTCCTGCCACGAAGAATAGACCTCACGCCCACCCGGCAGCCCGTCCAGCCGCCCCGCCTCGATCCGATGCACCAGCTTGCGCGGCGCTCCCTCCGCCGGGACCAGGTAGTACCAGCGCCGCGTCACGTGCCGGTCCGCGAGGCCCAGGATCCTGTACGCCAGCGGATCCCGCCCGTGGTGGTCGTAGAAAAGCCACGCATCCACGCCCTGCTCCCGCAAGGCGGCCTGTACCGCTTCGAGCTCGAAAGATCGCATGCCGCGATTCTAGCCTTGCCTCCGCGCGCCGGCTGGTAAGCTCTGCGAGGAGGTTCCCCGCCGCGTGGCCTGGTACCGATTCACGCACCCCGACGACAAGGGACTCGACGAGCTCGCCGAGCGCTTCCACCTGCACCCCCTGCACATCGAGGACACCCGCGCCGCCGGCGAGCGCGTCAAGGTGGAGAGCACCCGCGAGTACACCTTCGCGCTGCTCAAGACCTTGCGCACCGCCAACGGCGAAATGGAGCAGCTCAAGCGCAAGATCGTCCTCTTCGCGAGCCACGAGCAGGACTGCCCGGACGAGGAAAAGTTCTTCATCGTCGTCGCCGACACGCGCAAGCCGGAGATCGCCGAAGCCCTGCGCCGCGCCGAGGCCTCGCAGGACCTCGACCACCCCGTGCGCCTGCTCTACCTTGTCTTCGACTCCATCGTCGACTCCTACTTCCCCGTCATCGACGACCTCGACGACCAGCTCGACGCGCTCGAGGACCGCGTTGTCACCCCGGGGCCGAACCTGCTCTCCGACATCTTCGCCGTCAAGGACCGCCTGGTGAACGCGCGGCGCCTGCTCGTTTCCACACGCGACGCGGCCATGCACCTCCAGCGCGACTCCGGCATCCCGCTCAGCAGCGAGTACCAGCTCTACCTGCGCGACCTTTACGACCACATCACGCGTCTGCTCGACACGGTCGAAACGCAGCGCGACTTGCTCAACAACGCCCTCGACATCTACCTGTCCTCGCTCGCCAACCGGTCGAACGAGGTGATGAAGGTGCTCACCGTGCTCTCGACCATGGCCCTGCCCGCGCTCGTCGTCACCGGAGTCTACGGGATGAACATCGAGGGGCTGCCCTTCGCGCACTCGCACCACGCGGCGGCGTGGATCTTATCGGGCACCATTTCCTTCACCGCCGGGCTCTTGATCCTGTTCCGAAGGTTACGCTGGTACTGATGGACCTCCTGCAAAACCCATTTTGGCACGCCCTCACCACCGAGCAGGCCTCGCTGGCCCTCATCCGCGGCAAAGCCCGGCGCTTCCCCGCCGACGTAATTCCATTCGCCGCCATCGAGTCGCCGGGCTCGGAAGCAGCCTCGGACCTCCTGGCCCTGCTCGCGCCGGGCGAGCGGGTCTTCGTCGAAAGCGCCGCGGCTCTGGAAAGCCCGGGCTTGCGCGAGGTTCAGTCGACCCAAGGCGTGCAGATGCTCTTCGAAGGCGAGCCGGGCGAAGAAGCGGCGGATCTGGAGCTTTTGGGAGAGGCGGATATCCCGGCCATGCTCGCCCTGTCCGCCGCTGCTCTCCCAGCCTTTTTTCGCCCGAGATCGCCGTCGCTGGGGGCTTTCTACGGCGTCCGCGCGGGCAGCGCTCTGGCAGCGATGAGCGGCGAGCGCCTCGCCGTCCCCGGATGGCGGGAGATCAGCGCGGTCTGTACCCACCCGGAGCACCGCGGCAGGGGCTACGGCGCGGCCCTGATCCGGCGGATGGTGCACTTCCACCGCTCACGCGGAGTCCGGTCTTTCCTGCACGTGGAAGCGCGCAATCCCGCCATCGCGCTCTACTGGAGGCTGGGTTTCGTGCCCGCGCGGACAGTGACACTGCGGCAGGTGGAGCGGGTCGGGTGAATAGTCCTTCAGTTATCTTGATAAGACTTGAGGCCGCCATGGCCGGTTTACTTTGTGGGCTTGTTTCCTCCCTCGCATGCCTGTCTGCCTTTGTAGCTCTCTGCATGCTGGGCCATCCGGTGGATGCAACCGATGCAATAGAAACTCGACATAGATAGGAAAGGCCGCGAGTCTGCTCGCGGCCTTTCTTCGCTTTCACGAGCCTCAGGCGTTCGCCCCCACCGCGACCGGCGGTTTCACCGAAGTGAGCTCCGCCGCCACCCGCTCCGTGGTGAATCCTTCGATTGAGTCGCCCTTTTGCAGGTCGGAGAAGCCGGAAACGCCGATCCCGCACTCCATCCCGTTGGTAACCTCGCGCGCATCGTCCTTGAAGCGCTTGAGCGAGGCGAGCCGGCCCTTGTAGACCTGCTCCCCCCCGCGCATGACGCGCACCTCGGAGTCGCGCTTGAGCGAGCCGTCCGTGACCCGGCAGCCGGCAATGGTGCCGATCTTCGGGATGCGGAACACTTCGAGCACTTCGGCCCGTCCAAGATAGTTCTCCTTGAACACGGGGTCGAGCAGTCCCAGCATTGCCTTGCGGATCTCGTCCTGGAGCTCGTAGATAATCGAGTGCAGCCGGATTTCCACGCCCTCCTGGTTGGCCAGCTCCTGCGCCTTCCGCTCCGGCCGCACGCTGAAGCCGATCACGATCGCATTGGAGGCCGAGGCCAGCAGCACGTCGCTTTCGGTGATCGCGCCCACGCCCGAGTGGATGACCTTGATCCGCACCTTCTCGGTCGACATCTTTCCGAGCGAGTCGGCCAGCACCTGCACCGAACCCTGGACATCACCCTTGAGGATCAAGGCGAGCTCCTTCATGCCGGCCTGCTTGATCTGGTCGGCCAGACCCTCGAGCGAAACGCGCGAAGACTTCGCCAGCGTCGACTCGCGCTCCTTGAGCTTGCGGTATTGCGCGATGCCCTTGGCCTTGTCTCGGTCCGCGACGACCAGGAACGTGTCGCCCGCGTCCGGCATGGCTTCGAGACCCAGAATCTCGACCGGCGTCGAAGGCCCGGCGATCTCGATCGACCGCCCGCGGTCGTCGAACATCGCCCGGATTTTGCCGAACGTGTTGCCGACGATGAACGAGTCCTGCGCGCGCAGGGTCCCGTTCTGCACCAGCACCGAGGCAACCGCGCCCCGGCCCCGGTCGAGCTTGGCTTCGATTACCGTACCCACCGCGGAGCGGCCCGGGGTAGCCCGGAGATTCGCGAGGTCGGTCGTCAGACAGATGAGCTCGAGCAGGAGGTCCAGGTTCATCCGCTTCTTCGCGGAAACATCGACGAAGACCGTGTCGCCACCCATGGACTCGGGCACCAGCCCGCGCCCGGCCAGCTGCTGCTTGACCCTGTCGGGGTTGGCATCGGGCTTGTCGATCTTGTTGACCGCCACGATGATCGGCACGTTCGCCGCCTTCGCGTGGTCGATCGCCTCCAGCGTCTGCGGCATCACGCCGTCGTCGGCCGCCACCACGATCACGACGATGTCGGTGACCTTGGCGCCGCGGGCGCGCATCCGGGTGAAGGCCTCGTGGCCCGGGGTGTCGAGGAAGACGATCTCGCGCCCGTAGGCAGGGGAGTCCGTCTTGCCGATCCGGACCTTGTACGCGCCGATGTGCTGCGTGATCCCGCCCGCTTCGCCCGCCGCGACCTCGGTCTCCCGGATCGCGTCGAGCAGCGAGGTCTTGCCGTGGTCGACGTGGCCCATCACGGTGACCACCGGCGGCCGCGAAACCTCCAGCTCGTCGATGTTCTCCTGCGACAGGATATTCTCGATGGCCTCGTTCGCCATCTCGTCCTCGAAGGTGATCACGTTGGTGTCCGCGCCGAACTGCCGCGCGACATCCTTCACCAGTTCGCCGTCGAGCGACTGGTTGACCGTGACGAACACTCCCCGCATCAGCAGGGACGCGATGAGGTCCTTGCCGCGCACGTCCAGCTTTTCCGCCAGATCCTTGACGCTGATCCCCTCGGTGACCGTGATGGTGCGCGTAATGGGCAAGGGCTCGTTCGAGACCATCGCGCCGCCGTACCGCGGCGGCGGATTGAAGCCCTTCATCGGGCCTTCCTTGCTCTTGGGGTATTGCTGGCGTCCGCGTCCGCGCGGGCCGGTAGGGCGGGGCGCGCGCGGGGCCTCGCCCATCGGCGATGCCGTACCGGGAGCGCCGCCCACGCCGGGGCGCGCGCCGAACCCGCCGGGACGCGGCGCGCCGAAGCCGGGTCGGCCCCCGGGGCCGCCCATTCC
>CAXUEU010000185.1:335-4835 GCA_964250195.1 uncultured Acidobacteriaceae bacterium | reverse complement strand
CCGCCACCCTGCTTTTCGCGGAAACGGAACAGGCCCTGGTTTTGGCCCACCGGGCGCAAGCCGCCGCCGTGCTCACCCGGCCCGAGCTCCACAAAGCCTCGCCCGGTCCGCTGCCCGTCCTGCTTCATCTCGAGCCGAAACTCGCTTTCGCTCTGGCCGCCCGGCTTCTCCGGGGCATGCCGAACCCGTCCGGGGTACACCCATCCGCCGTCGTGCCCGAGAGCCTCCGCGGCCAACCCGGCATCTCCATCGCGCCCTATGCCGTGGTCGGTGAGGGCTGCCGGCTCGGTCCCAACACGCGTATCGATGCCGGAGCCGTGCTCGGCCCGGACTGCGAGCTCGGTGAAGGCTGCCACATCTACCCCCGCGCCGTGCTGTACCCCGGCACCGTGCTCGGGGCGCGCTGCATCGTTCACGCGGGTGCCGTGCTCGGCTCCGACGGCTTCGGCTACGTCCGCGACCCCGCGTCCGGACGCTTCACGCAGTTTCCCCAAGGGGGCCGCCTGGTACTCGAGGACGACGTCGAGATCGGCGCGAACACGACGATAGACCGCGGCGCGCTCGAGGAGACCCGCATCCGCCGCGGCACCAAAATCGACAACCTCGTCCACATCGGCCACAACGTCACGGTCGGGGCGGACGTGGTGATCGCCGCGCAAACCGGCGTTTCCGGCTCGTCGTCGATCGGCGAGGGCGCGGTGATCGCGGGCCAGGTCGGCATCGCCGACCACGTCACGGTCGGCCCCGGCGCGATCCTGGGAGCGCAATGCGGCGTGCCCTCGAACAAGCGCCTCACAGGGCCCGGACAGCTCTTCTGGGGAACCCCCGCCCGCCCCATCGCGCAGTACCTGCGGGACCTCGCCACCCTCGCCCGGCTGGGGCGCAGGCGCAAGTAGACCTGCCATCGCCCGCGCCATCGTACTTGCCTGTAGCAGCAGCCATCGCCATCCTTCAGCGAACGGCATACGTCTGGCACGAAACGAAACGTGTGTCGAATCTTGCCAAGCACAAACTGGATTTTCGAGATGCCGCCCTGGTCTACGAAAGCCTGAAGAAGGTCACCTTGAAGCAACCCCGTCAAGGCGAGGACCGCAAACAAGACCTCGCCCTTGTTGAAGTGTTGGGCGGGGTTCTCGCGTTGGCCTACGTCCTCCGCGGTGAAGACGTGCGTTGCATCTCGCTCAGACCTGCTTCGCAGGAAAAAAGGCAATTTTATGCAGCAAAGTACCCGCAGTGAAACCGATTGGGAAGCCGTAAAACGCGCTTACGACTCCGAGGCGCCCATCCCCTACGACGACGAGGATCGCGCCGAAGGTTTATATGACCCCAACGACGCCGAGGCTGTCCGCGCTGCCTGGGCCAACGGCAAAGTTACGGTAGGCTACCACCCCCACGCGGATTCCGAGCCGTCCGCCGTCTACCTCGAAGACGACGTGTTCGCCTTCTACCGGGCCAGGGGCGAGCGGTGGCAGGCGGAGATCGACCGGGTGCTCCGGGCGGAGATGGAGGCGCAGGCAAAGCCCGGGGAGCACGAGCCGGCCGCGTAGACTCAAAGCATGGCGACCCTGGTCATCGGCGGCCACTCCCGCAACATCGGCAAGACCTCGGTCGTCGCGGGGCTCATCCGCGCGCTGCCGCAGTTTCACTGGACAGCTTTCAAGATCACCCAGTACGGCCACGGTTTTTGCACCGCCGACGGCGCGCCCTGCGACTGCCAAACCGACGACCATACGCTCGCCGTCTCGGCGGAACGGCCTGACGGAGATGCGACGACCGACTCCGGGCGCTACCTGGCCGCGGGTGCCCGCCGGTCCCTGTGGGTGCGGGCCCGCACGGGGATGCTGGCCGAAGCCATGCCGCGCATTCGCAAGGAGCTGGCGGCGAGCGAGAACAGCATCCTGGAGTCGAACTCCATCCTGCAATTCATCCGCCCCACCCTGTACCTGTCCGTGCTCGATCCCGCGACGGCGGACTTCAAGGACTCCGCCCGGCTCTTTCTCGACCGCGCCGACGCTCTCATCGCCGTGGAGCGGGACCTCGCGCCCAACTGGAAGGCCGTCTCGCCGCGCCTGCTCGAGGGCAAGCCCGTATTCCGCGTCGCGGCCCCGGAGTATCTCTCGCCCGCGCTCGTGGCCTGGGTGCGCGAGCGGCTCGAAGCGCCGGTTCCTTCAGCTCCCCGGTAGCCCGGACTGCATTCCGGATTTCTGCGGCGCGAACGGTTGCGGCTCCATGGACCCGTCCCGCTGCCGGACGAGAAGCTGCACCTTGCCCTCGGCCGCCTCCAGCTGTTCCTTGCAGGAGCCGGAGAGCTTCATGCCTTCTTCGAACAGCCGGATCGAGTCTTCCAGAGGCAGGTCGCCCCGCTCCAGCTGCCCCACGATCCCTTCCAACTGCTTGACGTTCTCCTCGAAACTGGCCATGGCTCCAGACTAAACCACGGTCAAAACTGCCTGCTCTTGCGCGGATACCAGGTCAGCCCGCCCCACACGCTTATGTCCGTGTTCAGGCCGGGCTTGTACAGCGGTGCCTTCCAGCCCTCGTACTGCACGTAGGCGTGCAGTTCCACGTCGGGCCGGATGCGCTTCACCAGGTCCACCTTGTACTGGTTCTGCGTGGTCCCTCCGGCGAGGAAATCCTTGGCCGCCTTCACGTTCCGGTAGGAGACCTGCACCTGCTCGGACGGGGAGAGGTGGTAGGTGAGCCACGCCTGGCCGCCTTTGTCCTCGCGGCCGATCGCGTCCGAGAACAGGAAGCCGTTGTCCGTGACGCCCTGCTGCGCCACCGCTTCGTAGTACAGGAAGCGTCCGCCGAAGGAGGCGTGCGTCGGCGGGTCCGTGGAGACGGACTCCACGCGGAAGTCGAGCTTGGGCACGCCCGGCACGTGCGACAGATAAACGCCGGACCGGATCGCCGCCCGGCGCGGCGCGGAGATCGGGAACACGTCGTCGTGCGCGAACGAGTCCGCGTACAGAGTCAGCCAGTCGCGGACAAACGGAAGGCGGTAGCGGAAGTCGAATGTGCTGAAGCGCGCGCCGGGGTCCTGCGGCGAGTACTTGACCTGCTCCGTGGTTCCGGCCGTCGAAAAGAACGAGCGTAGAAACGTGTGCACCGTGACCGGCTCGTGCCCCTTGCCGCCGAAGATCACGGTCCGCTCGAAGCCGAACTCGAAATTCTTCGTCGGATGGAGGCTGATCTTTTCCGAGTGAAAGTACGGGTGCTGTACCGCGGTGTGGCCCTGGAGCGACCCATAGAAAAAGTCGTAGCGCACCGGGCCGAGCAGCCGCGAAAAGCCCGGGACGTACAGCGGTTCCACGCGGTTGATCTCGAACGCGTACGGGTTCTGCGAGTTGTCGCTCCAGCCGAACGCGCCTCCCCGGCCCGGACCCCACCAGTGGTCCGTCTTGCCGAAGGAGATCTCGTGGTTGAGCAGGTGGTAGGAAAGGTTGGCCTCGAGCAGGCGCAGGTGGTTTTGAGAGGCAAGCGGCCCGACCGGGATCGTCGCCTGGCGCGGGACGGAGTTGTAGGGAATGAAGTCCACCTGCTCGGAGAGGAACTGGCCCAGCGCGGGGGTGTAGCCGGTCGCCGAAGGCGCGTGCTGGTACTCCCCGCGCACGGCCAGGGTAAACCGGCCGGCCTCGATACGCCCGCCCGCGCCGGAATAGTTGTTCCATCCCGCCTGGTAGGGGCGTCCGTAGTTGTTGTAGATCGTCTGGCCCAGGTGGTAGCTGTCGTTCAGGGGCGTGTCGGTGATGCCGAGCGAGTCGGTGTACACCTGGTCGAGTTCGGCGTGGATCCCCGCCGAGGCCAGGTCCGGCGAGAGCTCGTGGAGCACCGCGAGATAGATGCTCTGTGCTTCCTCGGCCGCCGCGCCCCGCCCGCTCTCCACCTTGTCGTCCGTTTCCTCGAGCATGTGCACGATCGCGAGCCGGGTCCAGGGCCGCAGGCCGGCAAAGGCGGTGTCCAGGTAGCCGAGGGCCTGGAGCCGGTCGAGCGCGGGATAGACCCAACTGTCGTAGGGCAGGTACGCCGAGCCGAGGCCCTCGAGCTGGTGCACGGGCAGCTCAGGCCGGTAGTCCTTAGGCAGTGCCGGCGCGCCGGGCGCGGGCTTGTAGGGGCTGTTCCGGGTGTCGGGCGAGTACGGCTGCTGCCCTGGGGCGGGCGGCGGAGCGGGCTCCTCCGTTTGCGCCTGGAGCGGGGCCTGGAGCGGCCCGGGCTGGATGGACAAAGCAGTGACCAAACCTGCAAGAACGGCAAATCTCACTCTCACCTCGGGGCGCAGGACGGGCTACACGCGTTTACGGCCCGGTCGAGTGGGCTCGGTTCTTTTCGTGAGCGTAGATGAACCCATGGGGGAAAACAAGTGCGGGGAAACGGGTTGTCGCGGGAAAGGACGGGCTTCAGGAGGTGAGCCCGGCGACGACCGACCGCTCCGTCTGCCGCTGCCAGGCTTTCGAGAACGCGCCGCGCGCGCGCAGGGCGGCTTCGAGCTTGGCGCGCGCG
>CAXUEU010000185.1:0-325 GCA_964250195.1 uncultured Acidobacteriaceae bacterium | reverse complement strand
GATGATGACCGCTCCGCCGGCGCGGGGCTCCCCTCAGGGGTGCCGTCGTCGTCCACCGACATCTCCCGGTTGGACCGCTCGGAAGACGCGTCGCGGGCGGACGACCGCGCCGGCCGCCGCCCCCGCCGGCACGGGGGCGAACGGCACGGCGTGGATCCAGCTGGGGCCGCCGCGCGGGAGCCTCGCCCGGGCCGCGCACTCCGACGCGACCCGGTAGGCGGCCAGGGCGTCGTTCGCGTCCACCTGAATGGTCGGGAAGGCCGCAGCGCGCTGCCCCTCCTGTCCGGCCGGCAGCTCCCGGGCCGGACCCTCGGACAGCACGAGC
>CAXUEU010000184.1:4635-4911 GCA_964250195.1 uncultured Acidobacteriaceae bacterium | reverse complement strand
ACCTCGTCCAACTCCTCACCGGCACCACCACCGAGTCCGGCAAGAACCTCCTCGCCCTCCTTGACGAGCGACCCATTATCCTCGTCTTTCTCCGCCACTTCGGCGACCCCTTAACCCGCGAAGCCATCCACGACGTCGCCAAAGCCGTACCCTCGCTCGACCGCCGCGGCGTCCGCCCCGTCTTCGTTCATATGGGCTCGCCTGACCGCGCCCGCCCCTTCTTCCGCCGCTTCGGCCTCGCCGACGTCGAGCGCGTCTCCGACCCCTCCATGCGCC
>CAXUEU010000184.1:0-4625 GCA_964250195.1 uncultured Acidobacteriaceae bacterium | reverse complement strand
GTCCTGCCCCACTTCTTCGGTGCTACCGCCTACTTGAAAATGGCCAAACGCGCCCTGTGGCGTTACGGCGCGGGCTCCCCCGGCAAGGAAGACCCCACCCAGCTGCCCGGCATCTTCTTCCTGCGCGACCGCGCCATCTATCGCGCCTTCCGCCACAAAAACCTCGGCGACCGCCCCGACTACACGCTCTTCGGGGTGTGAACCCCCGAAGAGCGTGTAACGAAACCGCCTGCGCGGCCGGCGGCCACTTCGTGGCGGGTCCTCCTGTGCGCTCCCCGCATGCATTCTTCACCCAACCTTTACGCCCTCGTAATCGTTCCTTCTTCCTTCGTCGCCATCGTCGAAGGGAAGGAGCCTCCATGCCTCTTCGCGCCAGCTTCGTTTCCGCTGCAATTCTCTTCACTGCCGCGTTTGCCTCTGCGGCAACAATTAAAGTCGGCCAATATCAGCCGGCCTTCATCGGCATCGACCAGACCACTGCCACCATCGACGGCCGGGACGCCAGCGTTGCCTATGTCGTTCGTGTCGACCTCAAGGCCCCCGGCATTCGGTTCTACTCAACCCCGCATACCGGCTCGCTCCAAACTACTGCTTCCACCGACAGCCAATTCCTTCTCAGGTATGGTCTTCAGGTCGCCTTCAATGCCAGCTTTTTCGCCCCTTGCTGCAACGCCGCGCCTGAACCGAAAACCATCCAGGGCCTGGCCATCTCCGACGGCAATACAGTCGGCCAGCCGGTCAGCCTTCAGGGTCAAAACGATGCCCTCGTCCTTACCCGCAACAACGACGCCTCCATCATCGAGACCTCCGAATCGACCGACCTCTCCAACTACTACACCGCAGTTACCGGCTCCGCCATCATCGTTCAAGACGGCCGAAATACCTACTCCGTAACCGCCACCGGCGACGGCCCCGATCCTAACCCACGCACCGTGGTCGGTATCTCGCAGGACAACCGCTACCTCTACGTAGTCGCGATCGACGGACGTCAGCCCGGGTATAGCGTCGGCACCACAAATACCGAGAGCGCCGACATCCTGTTGGCCCTCGGTGCTTGGAACGCCCTCAACCTTGATGGCGGCGGCTCTACCTCCCTGGTCGAGTCCGACGGGCGCGGCGGCGCCGCAATCCTCAACCGCCCTAGCGGCGGCGCGGAACGCTACGATGCCAACCAGATCGGCATCCGCGCACTGCCTATCCCTGCCTCCTTCTCCATCCCCGCGATCATCCAGGAGCTTTACACCGCCCTTCAGAACCAGTAGCTCGGCACCGGTACCCACATCCCGCTTCCACGATGCGGGTTTTCGCGGGCAAGAATCCTGAACCGTCTTTCGCGAACGATACAGCCAGCTTTCCCCGCGACCGACGAAGCGCCACAAGTGCCGAAGTTCACCCGCCACGAAGTGGCCGCCGGCGGCGCAGGCGGTCTTCGTTTTCCGCATCTTCCACCCGCTAGGGTACCCCGGTGCCTTTCGCCGGGGTACCCTAGCGGTAGACCATGGCCACCGCACCCAATCTCCAGTTCGAGCGCGGCCTCCCCGCCGCCACCGACGCCGAGCGCTCCATCCTCGGCGCCATCCTGCTCGACAACCACCTCTACAACGAGGCCGCCGAGCGCATCACCCAGGCCGACTTCGCCCTCGAACCGCACCGCCGCATCTTCTGCCGCATGGCCGAGCTTACCGACCTCGGCCGCGCCGTCGACTACATTACCCTCCGCGACATCCTCTCCCAATACAAGGAGATCGAAGCCGTCGGCGGCGTCGCTTACTTGGCCTCGCTCACGGAAAATCTGCCTCGCCGTTTGTCCATTGAAGAGTACGTCCGCATCGTCAAGAACAAGTCGCTGCTCCGGCAGCTCATCGTCGTCTGCTCCGAAGCCATCACCCAGGCCGCCGACCAGTCCGATGATGCCCTCGACGTGCTCAACACCGCCGAGTCCAAGCTCCTCGAAGTCACCGAGCACGGCGTCCAGCGCGGCTTTGCCAGCATCCCGGAGATCGTCCGCGACTCCTTCGGCTCCATCGACAACCTCTTCGCCGAAGGCCACCGCGAGGTCACCGGCCTCGAAACCCACTTCACCGACTTCGACCGCATGACCAGCGGCCTGCAAAAGTCCGAGCTGGTCATCATTGCCGCCCGCCCGTCGATGGGTAAAACAGCGTGGGCGATCAATATCGCGCAAAATGCAGCCGTCCGCGGCGCGGCCGTCGTCGCCGTCTTCTCGCTCGAAATGTCCAAGGAATCCCTCCTCCGCCGCATGTTGGCCTCCGAAGCCCTCGTCGACCAACAAAAAATCCAAAAAGGTTATACGAGCAGGGAAGACCAGGCCCGCCTCACCGAAGCCCTCGAACGCCTCACCGAGGCCCACATCTTCATCGACGACACGCCCGCCATCTCCCTCACGGAAATGCGCGCCAAAGCCCGGCGCCTCCGCCAAATGCACGGCCGCTTGGACCTCATCGTCATCGATTACCTCCAGCTCATGACCGGCGGCTCGCCCGGCGGACCAGGGGTAGGGAAGCGCGGCTACGAAAACCGCACCCAAGAGGTCTCCGCCGTCAGCCGCGGCCTCAAAGCCCTCGCCAAGGAGCTCAACCTCCCCGTCATCGCCCTCTCGCAGCTATCGAGAGCCTCCGAACAAAGGGGCGGCGACAAAAAACCCATGCTCTCCGACCTCCGCGAATCCGGCTCCATCGAACAAGATGCCGACGTCGTCGCCTTCATCCACCGGGAGAGCTACTACAACCGCGACGAAAACGGCCAACCCGACCCCGAAACGGAGGGGAAGGCGGAAATCATCATCGCCAAACAACGCAACGGCCCCACCGGCAGCGTCCACCTCGCCTACCTCAGCAAATGCACGAGGTTTGAGAACCTGGCGTTTGGAGGTGAGTAAGTCACCCACGCTCTTCTTCGTCATCAAGTTCTGACGGCAGTACTTCAGAATCGTCGCCGGCCATCTCTCGCAGGCCTTGAGGTGTGCTTAACGCTTTTATAGCCGCGTCCCAGTTTGCCCCGAAAGGTTTTTCTGCAGACGACTGCACAAGAGCAGCTATCAAATTGGACATATCCGGGCTTGGCCTTATTGAGACTTTCCATTTCACCAGTTCTTGCTCAACTTCTTGCTCTTCCTTGGTCACTACGATTTGAAAATGCTTGAGTGCTTCTGACAATCGTGTAAACAATTTAATCTTGCCCTTCTGGTTCACACGATCAGCAAATTCTTGACGAAGATGGTCATTGACATAAGCTGAATTCTGGACGGTTATGCCGTAATCCGAGTCTCTGGAAACGATATACAAATCAGCATTCTTGTCTACCGCGCAGTGCAGCATCCATTCCCAGTTAAATGCATCGCCGATCGAAGTATCATTTTTCTTTCGGGGCGGGCACCCATGTATAAAACGTTTAAATGCTTTACGGCGAATTAGATGTCTTCGCTTGTCCTCTCGTGTTAAAGCCAAAGCGTTTTCCTGCCTGAACAGGCGCTGGCAGATTTGATAAACAGGATCGCTTTTAGAGGGCTCTGTTAAAGCAAGAGTGAGCCTGCTCTTCAGAGCGGTTGTTCGCTTGCCGGCCCTCTCTAAATCTTTACTCATGGCTTTGCTCGCCTTTGCGTCTGAGAAGATACCGAGGCGTGGCGCTCCTTGGGGAGCTTTGAGCTCAGCTAACCCTTCCTGAATAGCCGCTTGCCTGTTTTTCTTGAACTCACTTTCTATCTGATATGTCATCACAAGTCGTTCCGCAACTGCTTCTACATGCTTTAGAAGCGGTAGGGCCGCATCGCTGCGGGAGCGATAAAAATCCAAAAAAACATTAGTATCGACGAAGAGAAGTTTTTCCCTGGGCATTCAAACTACCTCGCGCATAGGGTAGTCCTTAGAAGCGGATTTGGTTTTCTGGGCTTTCTGATTTCCTACTCCGACGTCAACCAACACATCCGCCGAAATCCCCAACCCCGCGCTCAATCGCCGAATCATCCCCAGCGTCAACGGCCTTTTCCCCGTCATCACCTCCGACACCCGAGCCCGGCTCCCGATCATCGGCTCCAAATCCTTCCGGGTCAACCCCTGCTGCTCCATGCGAAACTCGATCGCCGTAATCGGATCCGGTGGGTCAATGGGAAAGTGCTTCTCTTCATACGCAACAACCAGCGTAGCCAGCACATCCAGTTCGTCGCCCTCTGAACTGCCCCACGCGGCACCCATCAACTCACTAATCCGAGCCACCGCCTCCCGGTGATCCTCCTCCGTCCTGATCGGATGAACCTGTATACCGGCGCTCGTCATACCCCACCTCCCTGGCATCGATCCTGTCGTACTCCCGGTGCGTTCCAAGCCATTTAATAAGTAAGACTTGGTAGCGGTAGTCGATCGCAACGATCAATCTGTAATCGTTCCCCTTGATGTTGAAGACCACGCGCTCCGCGGAAACGATGCTCGCTGACCGATGCTGCGCCTTAAGTTCCGCCGAGTTCTTCCACTTCGCCCGCAGCGCATCGGCGTACCACGCATTGAGGTGCGCCTGCACTCCCTCTTTCAAAGTGTGCTCCACCCGGTTTCGCACAAAGCCAAGCAGAGCGCCGCGCGCAATGACCCTCACAAATCCATCCTACCCCGCTC
>CAXUEU010000183.1:0-5041 GCA_964250195.1 uncultured Acidobacteriaceae bacterium | reverse complement strand
GGGATGGGGGGTCAATCGGGGGCTTCACGGCGCCTCAAACGGGGCGAGCGGGTGCTCGTACCGGTCCATCGCGACCCGCTCGCCGGTGAACCGCACGCCCTCCATCTCCAGCCGCAGCCGCTGCTCCAGCGCCGCGTCGAACTTCAGCTTGATGCAGCCCCCGGCCCCCAGCACCCGGTGCCACGGCAGGCGGTCGCCGGGGTCGGTGCGCAACAGACGCGCAACCGCCCGGTGGTACAGCGGATAGCCCGCCGCCGCCGCCACCTTGCCGTAGGTGCTGACCCTGCCGGGCGGGATCGCAAGCACCACGCGGCGGAAGGCTTCGTCGCGGAGCTCGTTCGGGCGCAAGCCGTCGCGGAGGATGGCGCGGGCGGCCTTGTGGGGTGGAATCATGGCTGTCTCGCTGCTACGAAGCCGCCTGCGGAACGCGCGCCTTCGCCGCCCGCGCGCCCTCAGCCAGAAACCGCCGCCCCAACCAGGCCCGCAGCGGCTCGTCGTACAGCCTCAGACACCCGTACGCGACCGCGATCGCCGTCACCACCAGCGCCGCCCCCCACAAGGCCCCGGTCGCCGGGCGAACTTTGTTCTGTACCGCCCAGGCCGTGTAGATGTAGATCAGCGGGTAGTGCGTGATGTAGAGCGGGTAGGAGATCGCGCCGAGGAACCTGCACAACCGCGTCGAGAACGCGCCTGCTACCTTGCCGCCCGCGCCCATGGCGACGATCACCGGGAACAGCAGGAGGATCGCGAACGAGTCGTACAGCCCGTTCGCCCACAGGTGGTGCGGGCCGCCGACGCGGGGAAACGCGAGCGCCGCCAGCAGCAGGAGGCTGCACACGGCGAAGGCGTTGCGGACCCGGATACGCCGGCCGAGGCGCATGAGCAGCACCCCGGCGAAGAACGGGTAGAGCAGCCGCGCGAAGCCGACGTGCAGCTGGGTCGCGTCCACCGACCAGCCGCCGATCACGTCACCGTGCCGGCTGGTGACGGCCAGCTGCACGAGAACTACCCCGGACAGAAACACGAGCGCGCCCAGTACCCGGTTTGAGAACCGGCGCACACCCGCGCCGTACAGAATATTCGCGATGTACTCGAAGAACAGCGACCAGGCCGGACCGTCGAGCGGGTGCATCTCCTGCCAGCCGCGTATGTCCATGGACGGCAGGACCGGAAGCAGGGTGAAGCCGACGACCATGTAGACCAGCACCTTCCAGACCGGCGTTGCGGCGATGAGCGGGAAGGTCGGCCCGGCGGCGAAATAGAACAGCACGGCCCCGACCACCGAGCCGGCGATAACCATGGGCTGCAGGCGGATGAGCCGCCGCTTGTAGAACTCCCACTGGGTCATTCGCCCCCACCGGTCATCGTAGGCGTAGGCCACGACAAAGCCCGACAGCAGGAAGAAGAAGTCGACCGCGAGGTAGCCGTGGTTGATGATCTGCCTCAGGTGGTTGCCGCCGGTGTACGTCTCGAGGACGTGAAAGACGACCACCGTGACCGCCGCCACGCCGCGCAGGCCGTCGAGGATCTCGTAGTGGCTCTTGGCGGGGAGGGCGGGCGAGGTTTGATTCTCGAGCTCGGTCATCGCGGGTGCAGATAAGGGTACATGCCGCCGGGCAGGTTGCGGTATGGTGGCGCATGAGGATTTTCCGCCTGCCCGCCCTGCTGTTGTTCCTCGCCGCCGCGCTCGCCCCCGCGCAGGAGCGTCCCGCCCCCGCGCAGGAGCATAAAGATGCGCCCGCGAAGCCCGCGGCGATGCCGGAGAACAAGGCGGAGGATGCGCTGCCGCCCCTGCCCGCGGATGCCTCGGTGGCGCAGACGGCGGCAATCGGCGGCAAGACGCTGCGCTACACGGCGAGCGTGGGGGTAATCCCGGTTTATGGACGGGTGGACCCGGCCAAGGCCGAGGTGAAGACGGGTGAGGTGGTGGTCACCGCCTATACGCTGGAGGGCGGGGCTGACAGGCCGGTGACCTTCGCGATGAACGGCGGCCCGGGAGCCTCGTCGGTGTACCTGAACCTGGGAGCGATCGGGCCGAAGCGGATTCAGTTCGCGGTGCAGGGCGACTCGCCCTCGGACCCGGCGCGGCTCGGGGACAACCCCGGCAGCTGGCTGCCGTTTACCGACCTTGTCTTCCTCGACCCGATCGGCACGGGTTTCTCGCGCTCCCTGGTCGACCCGGCGATGACGAAGAAGATGTTCTACTCAACCAACCCGGATATCGAGTACCTGTCGCGCGTCATCTACGACTGGCTGGTGAAGAACGGACGCCTGCAATCGAAGAAATATTTAGTCGGTGAAAGCTACGGAGGCTACCGCGGACCGCGCGTCACGCACTATCTGCAATCGCAGCTGGGCGTGGCGATGAACGGGGTCGTGCTGGTCTCGCCCTACCTCAACCCCTGGATCGAGAGCAACGGCGAAATCTCGCCGCTGCCCTGGATGATGAGCCTGCCCTCGATCGCGGCCGCCCATCTGGAGCGCGAGCACCACCTGGACGCCGAGCACATGGCGGCGGTGGTCGGGTACACGCGCGGCGAGTATGTGACGGACCTGCTCGCGGGCCGCTCGAACCCGGAAGCGACGCCAAGGCTCATCCGCAAGGTCACGGAGATGACGGGGCTGGACCCGGCGTTCGTGAAGCACTCGGGCGGACGTCTGGAGATCGGCGCGTATCTGCGCGAGGTGCACCGCGAGCAGGGGGAGATCGGCTCGGTGTACGACTCGAACGTGACCGCGCCGGACCCTTACCCGTTCTCCCCGCGCCAGCTCGGCAGCGACCCGATCCTGGAAGCGATCATCGCGCCGACCACGACCGCGATGGTGGACTGGGTAACCCGGACCGTGGGCTGGAAGACCTCCGCCCGCTACCACGCCCTGAGTTATGAGGTGAACGAAGCGTGGGACCGGGATAAGTCGCTCGAACGAGGCGCGACCGAGGACCTGCGGGAAGCGGTAGCCGCGGACCCCAAGCTGCGCGTGCTGATCGCGCACGGATGGGACGACCTGAGCTGCCCGTTCATGGGCTCGGTATTGACGGTGGACCAGATGCCCGTCTCGATCGAGCCTTCCCGCGTCGCTGTCCGGGAGTATCCGGGCGGCCACATGTTTTACACGCGCGAGGCAAGCCAAGGGGCGTTCGTCAAGGACGTGGAAGCGATGGTGGCGGCGCACTGAGGGCCGGGCGTACTCTTACGAGGGTGGTTGTGTCTTGAAGGAGGGATGATGGCCGCTGCAGTAAATCAGATAAGCCTCCAGGAGTACCTGCGCACGGAATATCGGCCCGACAGGGAGTACGTTCACGGTCGCCTCAAGGAGAAACCATTGCCTGAATACCTGCACGGGGTCGTTCAAGGTCTGCTTTTCGAGTGGTTTCGGGAGCATCGCAAGGAGTGGGGCATCGGGGTTTCCGTGGAAACCAGAACGCAGGTCGAGGAAGGCCGGGTAAGACTGCCGGACGTCGTCGTCGTGCGCAAGGGGGAAGGCACTCCCGGCGCTCTGCTGAGAGCTCCGCTGGTTGCGATTGAGGTACTTTCTTCCATGGACAGCTATGCGGATCTACGTGACCGCGCTTCGGACCTGCGTGCGATGGGTACTCAGAATGTCTGGCTCGTCGATCCGAAACGGCGCACGGCTGAAATTTGGTCGGGGACGAACTGGCTGCCGTCTCCCGGCAAACGCCTCCAAGCGGTCGATGGTCCTTTGTTCGTCGATCTCGACTGGCTGTGGGCGGAAGTAGACGACGAGTAGAAAGGCCGCCTCGACATGCGCTCTCTTTTAGGACTGGTCGGCTTCGTAGGGCTGTCCACTTGGCTTTCAGTGGCCCAAACCCCGGCGCCGAAGCTGGTGACCGAAAACGGCCGCCACGCCCTTCTGGTCGACGGCGCGCCCTACCTGGTGCTGGGGGCGCAGATCAACAACTCCAGCGCCTGGCCGAGCTCGCTGCCGGAGGTGTGGCCGGCGCTTGAAGCCATGCACGTGAACACGGCCGAAGCCCCGGTGTACTGGGAGCAGATGGAGCCGCGCCCGGGAGAGTGGGACTGGAGCTGCGTGGACGCGCTGCTCAAAGGCGCGCGCGCGCACAAGCTGCACCTCGTCCTGCTGTGGTTCGGGACCTGGAAGAACGGCAACGACCATTACGCGCCGCAATGGGTCAAGGCGGACCGGCGGCGGTTCCTGCGGATGCGCAACCGCTGGGGGACCGAGCTCGACGTGCTCTCGGTAAACGCGCCGGCAAACCTGGAGGCGGACCGGACGGCGTTCGCCGCGCTGATGCGGCACGTGGCGGAGCGCGATGCAACCGAGCACACGGTACTGATGGTGCAGGTGGAGAACGAGTCCGGCGCGGTGGGCACGGTGCGGGACTACTCGCCGGACGCGAACCGGGCGTTCGCTGGGGCAGTTCCCGCCGGTGTGAGCGGAAGGAAAGGGACCTGGGAAGAGGTGTTCGGAGGCGATGCGGACGAAGCGTTCCAGGCCTACACGCAGGCCCGCTACGTAAACGCGGTGGCGGAGGCCGGCAAGCGCGAGTTCGCGATCCCGATGTACGCGAATGTCTGGCTCCAGTACCCGCCGGGGCAACTTCCCGAGCGGCACATCGCGATCCCCGGCATCGGCTACCCTTCGGGCGGGCCGGTGCAGACGATGCTGCCTTTGTGGAAGGCGGCCGCCCCGGCGATCGACGCGATCGGGCCGGATTTGTACTCGAGCGACGCGGCATTCACGGCGCAGGTGCTGGACACCTATGCGCGGGCGGACAACCCGTTGTGGGTCCCGGAGTCCGGGCTCGACGACAGCTATGCGCCGGTCATGTTTCAGGCGCTTGGACGCGGGGCGATCGGGTTTTCGCCGTTCGGAGTGGACTGGACGGGCTGGTCGACGCTCGGGCCGGGGGCGGCGGCTAAGGCGCACGCGGAAAACTTCGCGCTGCTGGGCGGGATGGGGCGGACCGTGGCCGCGCTCAGCTATCGCGGGGCGGTCAGGACGGTTGTGGAGGCGGAAGGCGGTGCGGAGCAGTCGGTGCGGTTCGGCGGGGACAGGC
>CAXUEU010000182.1:1340-5042 GCA_964250195.1 uncultured Acidobacteriaceae bacterium | reverse complement strand
GGTTGGGCGCGCGCCACAGGGGGTGGCCGGGGGGCAGTGGCTCGGGGTCGGTCACGTCGAGGGCGGCGCGGATGCGGCGGCTTTCGAGCGAGGCGAGAAGGGCGTCCGTATCGACGACCCCGCCGCGGGCGGCGTTGACGAGCAGGGTGCCTTTCCGCATGAGCGCGAGCCGGGCGGCGTCGATCAGGTGGCGCGTCTCGGGGGTGAGCGGAACGATGAGGATGACGATGTCGGCCTCGGGCAGGAGCGCATCGAGCCGCTCGATCGGTTCCACGCCCTCACGCGCGGTGCGTGCGACGCGCAGGATGCGCGCCGGCTCGAACGGCAGGAGGCGCGCCTCGATGGCCTTGCCGATGGAGCCGTAGCCGACGATGAGCACGGTCTTGCCCGCAAGCTCCTCGAGCAGGATCGGGGTTGCCGAGGCGGCCGGGCTGCCGTGGATGCCGGACCAGTATGCCTCGCCATCCGTCCGTACGCCCCAGCGGCCCTCGTTTTGCAGCTCGCCGTAGAAGGGGATCCACTTGAGCGAGGCGAGGGTGGCGGCGAGCACCCACTCCGCCGTGGAACTGTCGTGGACGCCGCGCGCGTTCAGCAAGGTCGCGCCCTCGGGCAGGTGCTGGAAGGCCGCCTCGACGCCCGCGGACTGAGTCTGAAGGTAGCGCATCTTCACCGGCGGGATTACGGCTCGATCGCCGGGGCTGAAGATCGGCATCACGAGCAGGTCGACCGGGTCGAGCGACTCTTCCGTGCCGTCGAAGCGGACCAGTTCGATGCCCTGGGGCAGGTGCCGGAGCGGGCCGTCCTCGATGCGGGAGGACACGGCGATGCGGGGCGGCTTGCTGGAATGCATGAGGATCGATTCAGTCCTTTGTGTGGAACAGCTTGCTGTTGACGTCGGGCCAGAACTCCTGGAGCACGTAGGTGGCGCCGTCGATGATCCCGTTTTGCAGCCAGCGCTGCCCGACTTTCGTCCAGGTCTGCTCCACTGTCGGGTAATACGCTGCTGAGATGCCGGCCGCGGCCCCGGAGCCGACGACTTCGGAGAAGTTGAAGGTTTCCTTGCCGCTGTCGCTGCGGGTGATCAGGGTGCGATCGAAGGCGTATAAGGTGCGTTTGGCGAAACCGCCGCGGCCCAACGTGTAGTAGCGGGAGTCCTCATGCAGGAGCGATGGGAGAATGGCCTGCACCCAGAAGTTTTCATCGATCTGATCGGCCGCGTTGTGCCAGAAATAACGGGCATAGCCGGCCGCGCCCTGGCGAAACTGCGGGGTCGAGTTTTGCGACTGGTTATAGGCCGACAACACCAGGATCAGGGGGAGATCGGAATAATCGAAAGTCTGCGCGGCAGTGGCCTTGAACTTCTCGCCGGTCGTCTGCGGCGGGAGTTTGGTGTCGGCGGAAACAGCCCGGAAGTTGGGAAAGATGCCGAGGATGCGCTTGGTCTGCTTGTACTCGCCGCCCTGCTGGTCGGCCGCCGACGGTGAATTTTGCTGGAGCGAAGGGCTTGGCTGCCCCTGCGACTGAGCAGCCGAAACGGTCGAGGGCGCGTCGGGCAGGATCGAGGCTTCCGCCTCGGCGCGTTGCGCTTGCGCGGGGCAGGCGAGAGCGGCGGAGAGACCGAAGAGGAGGGCGGCTCGACGGGCCGCACCGGTCAGGGGTCGCAAGGGTGGGAGCATGTTTCTCCTTCAGGGGAAAGCGAGTGCCTGCGGCGCGCTTGCGCCCGGCGTGGGGGTATTTCGTAGTTGGACGTGCGGGGCCGGTGCGGAGACGCTTTTTTCCCGGGCGATTCTGTCGCGCGTTCCGATCCGCGCGCCCGGCGGGCGCTGCTGTAGGCTCATGCATGTATGCGTTTGTGGCTGATCTGGATCGTGCTCGCGGTGATCTGGGCCTTGCAGGCCGGGGCGGCGCTGGTGGTGCATCGGGGGCGCGCGGGCTTCGTCATGTCGGCGCTGGCCGGGTTCTTCGCGGTGATCGGGTTGATCGTGCGACGGCGAACCCTGGAGGCAGCTCCCTTGCCGGCCAAGCGCAAAGCCCGCTTGCGGCGCTAGAAGCGGTTTTCCTGATGGCGTGGAGCGCGCGGGGCATCTCGACGTGGCTTTTTCCGCCGGAAAAGCCACGTTCACGGCGGCTTGATCCTTATACCTGCAGGATACCTGCAGGAAAACCGCCTTGGCTTCAGGTCGCGATGAGGCCGGTGTACACCGCCATTCCTGCCACGGCGTCGATCCCGAGCGCGTCGAGCGCATCGATCTCGGACTGCTCGCGAATGCCCCCGGCGACGATGAGCTTGCGCTCGGTGCGCGCGCGCAGGCGTTGAGCGACCGCCAGCGGAAAGCCCTGCAACGTGCCTTCCGTGTCGACGTGCGTGTAGAGGAAGCCGCCGCAGAACGGGTCGAGGGCATGGATCGCTTCGTCGGGGGTAAGGGTGGTCTGCTCGCGCCAGCCGCGTACGGCGACCTGCCCGTCTTTGGTGTCGATGGAGGCCAGAAAGCACTCGGGGCCGATCTCGGCTGCAATCTGCTCGGCCAACGCGGCGTCCACGCTCTTATTCGGGAAGAGCGCCGAGCCGAAGATCACCCGCCGTGCGCCGAGCGCCAGCAGGGCCTGCGCGTCCTCGACCGTCCGGACGCCGCCCCCGACCTGCACGGGCAGCTCGCGGGCAATCCGCTCGATAAGCGCGCGGTTGCGGCCCTCGCCCTTGGCCGCGTCCAGGTCGATGAGCTGCACCAGCGGGTAGTGGCGGAAGCGGTCGATCCAGTAGCTGAAATCATCCGACGCGATGCGGAGCCGCTCGCCCTGGACGAGCTGGACGATACGCCCGCCCATGAGGTCGATGGCCGGAATCAGCATGGGAGCCTCACGGGAACCCTGTTCTTGATCCGTTCCTTCAAGCCGCGCGCGTCCGCGACGCCGAAGTGGAAGATGCTCGCGGCCAGCGCGGCATCGGCCCGGCCCGCGGTCAGGACTTCGGCGAAGTGCTCCGCCGTGCCCGCGAATGATTAGGCGATCACCGTTATCTTCACCGCGTCCGAAACAAGAGCGGTGAGCGCCAAGTCAAACCCGGCGCGGGTGCCGTCGGCGTCCATGCTGGTGAGCAGGATCTCGCCCGCGCCGCGTTGCTCGGCCTCGCGGGCCCACTCGAGCGCGCGCAGGCCGGTGGGCTTGCGCCCCCCGTTCACGTAGACCTCGGCGAGCTCCGGGGCCGCTTCGCCCCGCCGGGCGTCGATGGCGACGATGACTGCCTGCGCCCCGAAACGTCGGCCGATGCGGTCGATCAATCCGGGGTCGGCGAGCGCGGCGGAGTTGACCGACACCTTGTCCGCGCCTGCGTCGAAGACCTGTGCCGCGTCGTCCGAGGAGCGAATGCCGCCGCCGACGGTGAACGGGATGAACAGCTTGCGGGCGGTCGCTTCAACGGTGGCCAGGAGGGTTCCCCGGCCTTCGTGCGTCGCGGTGATGTCGAGCAGAACGATCTCGTCCGCGCCGGCTTCGGCATGCCTGGCGGCGAGGGCGGCGGGGTCGCCGGCGTCGATGATGCCCTCGAACTGGACGCCCTTGACCACGCGCCCGTCGCGCACGTCGAGGCAGGCGAGGATGCGCTTGGTCAGCATGGGACCCGCATGAAGTTTTCGAGCACCTTGAGGCCCGTCGAACTGGATTTTTCCGGGTGGAATTGCACGCCCATTACGTTCTCGTGCTCCC
>CAXUEU010000182.1:0-1330 GCA_964250195.1 uncultured Acidobacteriaceae bacterium | reverse complement strand
AGGTCTTGATGTATTTCGTCAGCGCGGCGGAGGGGTTGGTGAGCCGCTCGGGGCCGGAGGGGGCACGGTGGTAGGTGCCGAGGGCCGGGACGAAATACGAATGGGTGAAATAAACCGAAGCTTCGTCCTCCACGCCCGCGAACAGCCGGGTATCCGAGGGAACGTGGCGCGGCGCGAGCGTGTTCCAGCCGACGTGGGGAACTTTCTCAGCTCCCGCGGGGAAGCGCTCGCAGCGGCCCAGGAAGTAACCCAGACCGCGCTGGCCGGGGGCCTCCTCGCTGCCTTCGAGCAGCCACTGCATGCCCACGCAGATGCCCAGGAAGGGCACGCCTCGCCCGATGGCCTCGCGAATCGCCGGGGTGAGGCCGGTCTCGTCCAGGCGGGCGGTGGCGGCGAAGTGCCCGACCCCGGGCAGCACGATGCGTTCGGCCTTCCGTACATCCTCCGGGTTCTCGGTCGACACCGCCCCGGAGGTCACGGCGGCCATTGCCTTCAGCACGCTGGTGAGATTGCCGGCCTTGTAGTCGACGACCGCGATCACAACAGCCCTTTGGTGGAGGGCAGCATCTCGCCGAGCTGCCGGTCGCGCGAGCAGGCCGCCCGCAAGGCCCGGGCGAAGGCTTTGAACAACGCTTCGAGCTTGTGGTGGTTCGACCGGCCGTACATGATCTTGAGGTGGACGTTGGCGCGCGCGCCCCGAGCGAAGCCCTCGAAGAAGTCCTCCACCAGCTCGGACTGGAGATCGCCGACCAGGTCGGTCTTGACCTTGGTCTTGACTTTGCAGGCGACGCGCCCGGAGAGATCGATCGCCGCGATGCCGAGGGTCTCGTCCATGGGCATCAGAAAATAGCCGGCGCGGTTGATGCCGCGCTTGTCCCCGACCGCCCGGTCGAACGCCTCGCCGAGCGCGATGCCCACGTCCTCGAGCGTGTGGTGCTGGTCCACGTCCAGGTCGCCTTTGCAGGCGAGCTCGAGGTCGAACGCGCCGTGCCGGGCGAACAGCTCGAGCATGTGGTCGAAAAAGCGGATCCCGGTGGAAACCTTGTACTCGCCCCGGCCTTCCAGGGTCAGGCGCAGGGCGATCTGGGTTTCTGTGGTGTTGCGATCGATGGAGGCGGTGCGCCTAAGTTCCGAGTTCACGGCCGGTTTGCGGGCCGGCTTCCGGGCAGGGCGCCGCGTCAGTGTCGGTTTTAAGGCCGGTGTGCGCACCCTCGAACCCGCTTTTGCTTCGGGCGCTTCGAGCGCGGTCGACTTCGCCGCCGATTCATTGAGCGCGGGCGGAGTCTTCGGGGTACGCGGGCTGCGCTTCGCGGGGGCCGCGGTGGTGGGC
>CAXUEU010000181.1:370-5062 GCA_964250195.1 uncultured Acidobacteriaceae bacterium | reverse complement strand
CCCTCTCTCCACCCTGCCCGCTTCTCACACCCTGCACGCCCAAACCCTCCCCACGTTCAACGTTTCCTCCTATGGAGCGACAGGCAGCGCGAATACGGGTTTATGTTCAGGACAAGCCGGTTCGCAGACACTGACAAACTGCAGCACCGCCAATTACGACTTTGCTGTCGGTCAGCGTATCCGCATAGTAGGGGGCGGCCCTTCGCCGGCGTCCGGGAAACATCCCATAGCGGTCTTTACGGAAGCGCCCAAGATTACAGAGCACGATGTGAACACTGCAGGTACGAAACACGTATTCTGCTACATCGTCAGTATCGCGGATCCATTCCAGGGGATAACAACACCCAGCCAACAAGCATGCTCCAACCCTGAACCCTCCCTTTCTCTCGTAACTTCCTACAACGAGGTTAATATTCAATACAGTGGAAACCCATTCTCCCCTTCTTTCTTATGGTACGTCTCGGAGGATGGAGGTCCTTTTCAGCTCTTGCAGTCAGTGGGAGGGATCACGGGAGCTGCCGTCAGAGATGACGGCCAAGCATTCATAATTCCCAGTCCCGCATTGAGCGAGGCCGCTTCCTCTCTCTCCAGCCGGGGCGGGTGGCCAACCAACGTCCAAGCCTCCGCCATTGCGAAGAATGAGGACCTGTTCACGACGATTACCGGAGGAAGCGGAAGTCAAATAACGATCAGCGATCCAATCGGATCGAGTTTTACCAACGGTAAGGTCTATCACGACGACACCCTTGCCGTCCAAAACACAATCACCGCTGCTGCTGCCAAGGGCGGAACTGTTCAGTTTGGAAACGGCACTTACAACATTTTTGAACCTCTCTTTGTGCAGGCCTCTTCTCTCTCGGGAACCTGGTCTTTTTCCCGAGACTACTCTACGGACCCGTCGAACGGACAATACTTCTATCTCTCCGTTCCCAACAGCAGCAAGGGTAGCGTCCACCTCGAGGGTTCCGGCGCGGGAACGATCCTGGCAATGCCTCCCGACCAGGGACTTCTGGCGAGACTCATCGCGGTTGGAGCCACCGGCCGGCCGGCTTACCCTCCCTACACCACGCTTGGCATATACAATGTCGACCGAGGGTCTACACAGATGATCCTTAGCGGTAATTCAGGTTCGAATGCCCTGGCCGCCGGCGATGACGTCTACCTTTTCTCAGGCTCCTATGGAGCTCCAACTCCATGCGATTCTAAGAGCAACTATGCTGGCGGCTGCCATTTTTCCGAGCTCAACAGTATCGTTTCCACCGCTAGCGATGGCAATACGACCACTCTGAAGTATCCCGCTTCGAAGCGCTACTATCCTGATCAGTACGGCAGCACTTGGGGAGTTGTAAAAGTTCCAGGCCTGCTTCACGATATTGCCTTGGAGCACATGACGATCAACACCTACGACCCAATCACCGGCGGCGGGCAGGTAATCGGACTGGTTTTCAACGATCTGCATATCAATGGATATGTCAATGGCGGTCCATTCGGGAATGGATTTAAGAGAGGGGTGACCATCGAGAACTCAACCTGGGGCTTGGGTGCCGGGGACGACACTTACGCTGATGTTGACGAGTACGACCAGTACACTGATGTTTATTTCATCAATAACAGCGTATACGGTGATTGTGCGACTCAGGCGTCCGGCAGGTCGGCACAATGCCGAATCTACGGCACTGAGGGGTCTTCTAACTTTACCTTGACGAACAACAACTTCTACAACGTCTCCGTGTTTTTCGACCAGACAACTGGCGACGTTCTTACCGGCAACACCTTTGTGAACGGAGATTTGAATCTTGGACTGGCATACGGGCAAAAGGCCTACTACTACGGTCCAAACATGGATGCCACCTACTTGTCATTCGCATCCTCCACAAATGCCGACGTGGAAAAGAACGCCTTCCAAATCGATTCGACCTATGCAGCTCCATTTATTCTGAGGGTCGGCAACTTCACTACCAGCGTCATCGCCAACAATACTGTCACCTACAACGGCACAAATTTCACTCCGGCGATCTGGACCTACTCTGGGGCGGTAACCGGCAATACTGTCAACATTTCCTCCTCCCCAAGCTCCGACGCAATCGTCATCGTTCCTGATGAAATTCCCGGGGGGCAATCGAGCAAGCTGAGTGTTCAAAACAACATCATACAAGCCCCAACTCTCAGCGCTGGAATCTTCGTTCCGGATGTTGGCTTCAACGACACACTGCCCGTTTGTATCCAGGGTAACATGTATACGAACTCAGGCGGGGCTGCGACCGTATTTACAAATCCATCAGGTCAGGCTTTCTACGCCAGCGTGCCTTCAGAGCTGAATCTAAGCTGCCAATAGGTATACAAAGGGACTTTTGATAGGCCGTGGCGTTGAGATTCATGCGCCACGGCGTTTGTTTTGCAGTTTGCTAAGCCGCATCGCCTATGTTCAAACGCCTGCCCTCCCTCCTCCCGCTCCCCTCGCTTGTGCTCTCGCAGATGCAGTTCGCAAGAACGGTGCCCGCGCGAACCGCTGACACCAAATACATGCTGACCGCGACGAAGAGCGTGCAGGCCCACGTTTCAGGGCGTTGATACCAGAGCGACCAGTTCATGTAGTACGTCGTCAACCCCAGCAGGATCGACAAGCGGAGCCATTGCGAGACCGGCGGTGCCGCCCTAAACGATCGGGAACCGAGCAGGATGGAACGGGCGAGCAAACCTGCCGCGAGGGCGAAAACAAAGTCGAACAGCGCGAAGGAATGGCGGTAGGAGAGGTGGCCGTGCGTGGCTTTGAGGATCAGCTTTGCAGCGTAGATCACACCGACCCGGTACTGCGCCGGGGCTGGACCGGTTCCGCCGGCGAGCGCCGCGAGGCTCTCCGGGTTCGCCTGGAACTGCCGGCTGTAAGTCCAGTAATCGAGAAAAACAAAAGCCGCGACCAGGATGAGCAGGATCCAGAAAGAGACGCGGCGCAGGGCGGGGTTCGTCGAAGTGTTGCCGGGGAGTGTCGCGGGTTGCATGTGTCTCGTTCTCCGGAACGGGGGAAGCTCCGCAGAGCATAGCAGAGCGACTCTTCCTGAAGTGCGGTCTGCCTTTATTCCCGCTCGAGCGCTTCCCCGACCCGGAACAGCATCTCTTCGCCGAAGTGCGGCGCGAGCACTTGGATCCCGATCGGCAGCCCGCCGGACGAGAACCCGCCCGGGACGCTCATTCCGCAAATTCCCGCGAGCGAAGCGGTGACGGTGTAGATGTCCGCGAGGTACATGCTCAGGGGGTCGTCGGTCTTCTCGCCGAGGCGGAATGCCGGCGTCGGCGCGACGGGGGTGATCAGGGCGTCGCAGTCCGCGAAGGCGCGGAGAAAGTCCTCGGCCAGGAGGCGGCGGACCTGCTGAGCCTTCCGGTAGAACGCGTCGTAGTACCCCGCCGAGAGCGCATAGGTTCCCAGCAGGATCCGCCGCTTTACCTCCGCCCCGAATCCCTCGTCGCGCGTCTCCCGGTACATCCCGGCGAGCGAGGCCGCCCCCTGCGCGCGCAGTCCGTAGCGCACGCCGTCGAAGCGGGCCAGGTTCGAGCTCGCCTCCGCCGTCGCGATCAGGTAGTAGGCGGGTACGGCGAAGCGCGTGTGCGGCAGCGAGACTTCCTTGACCTCCGCGCCTTGGGCTCGCAGCGCATCGATGCCCCGCTCCACGGCCTGCCGCACCTCCGGGTCCAGGCCCGCCCCGAAATACTCCGTCGGAATGCCGATCCTGACGCCTTTCACCCCTCGTGCAAGCTCCAGGCCGCCCGTGTAGTCCGGCACCGGACGCTCCGACGAGGTCGCGTCGCGTTCGTCCCGGCCGGCCATGGTTTGCAGCAGCAGTGCCGCGTCCCGGACGGTATGCGCGAACGGCCCTACCCGATCCAGGGACGACGCGAACGCGATCAAACCGTACCGCGAAACCCTTCCATAGGTAGGCAGA
Source organism: uncultured Acidobacteriaceae bacterium (assembly GCA_964250195.1). GTDB lineage: Bacteria > Acidobacteriota > Terriglobia > Terriglobales > Acidobacteriaceae > EB88. Next base: position 1,124 of record CAXUEU010000181.1, on the reverse strand, counting down.
ACCCCCACCACCCCGCAAAAGCTCGCCGGCTGCCGGATCGAGCCGCCGGTGTCCGTTCCGAGGGAGCCCGCGACCATCCCCGCCGCCACCGCCGCCGCCGCACCTCCGGACGCGCCGCCGGGAACGTAGTCGAGATCATGGGGATTTCTTGTCGGTCCGAACGCGGAGTTCTCGTTGGAGGAACCCATCGCGAACTCGTCGCAGTTGAGCTTGCCGAGCACGACCGCGCCCGCCTCTTCCAGCCGCTCGATCGCGGTTGCCGTGTAGGGGGCGACGAAGTTTGCGAGCGTTCGAGACCCGGCCGTGGCCGGCAGGCCCTCGACCATGAGCGCGTCCTTGATGCCGAGCGGAACCCCGGCCAGCACCGGCAGGTGCTCCCCGGAAGCAATCCGCGTGTCAATTCGTCCGGCTTGGCCGGCACTCCGCGTTTCCGCGAGCGAGAGGAAAGCATGCACGCCGCCGTCGCGTTCCCGGATGGCTTGGAAGCACTGCTCCGCGATCTCCCGTGCCGTCGAGGCCCCGCCGCGGAGCGCCTCGCGCACACCGGCGATCGTCGGCGGCTTCGCAGGGACTTCCGCCCTGGCGCTTGATTCCTGCTCTCCAGTCCTGGCCATCAACGCTCGATCACCCTCGGCACCTTGAAAAAGGTTCCATCCGTCGCAGGCGCGCCTCCCATGACCGTGGCGCGCGAAAGCGAGGTCCGGGGATCATCCCCGCGCAGCTCCGACCGCGCCAGGTCCGCACCGAACAACTC
>CAXUEU010000181.1:0-360 GCA_964250195.1 uncultured Acidobacteriaceae bacterium | reverse complement strand
TGCGTCAACGGCTCGACTCCGCCGGTGTCGAGCTGCTGGAGCTCGTCGACGTAATCGAGGACGCTGCCGAGGTCGCGCCCCATTCGGTCCAGCTCCTCCGGCGTCAGCGCGAGCGAAGCCAAGGCCGCCACGTGCTCCACGTCTTTACGATCGATCCTCACCTGCTTACGGTCTCGTTCCACGCCTGCCCTCGATCCGGAATAGGGCAAGTATAGCCGCCCGCTATTGAACGACCAATTGCACCGAGACGGTCCGCTCCGCGCCCGGAAAATCTCCTTTGAGAGTGACGGTGTAGGTGCCGGTGGGCGTCGGCCCGGCCTGCGTCGCGTTGGCGTTGGCTTGCGGGCCGGTCGCGTGGTC
>CAXUEU010000180.1:0-5238 GCA_964250195.1 uncultured Acidobacteriaceae bacterium | reverse complement strand
CACCTGGCCGCCTGCCCCGCCTGCGCCGCGCTGCTCGCCGCGGCCGAACGCGGCCACGCCTGGGCGCGCATCCTGCACGGGGTGCCGCCCCAGCCGCCCGCGGACCTGCTCGACCGGGTGCTGGCCCGCACCCCAGCCCCGCCTCCGGGCCTCGCGGTCGCCGAGGGCGTCCCACATCCGGCCTTCCTGCCCGTGGCGCGGCTCGCGCAAGCGCACCAGGCGCGGGTGCTGCTGACCGCCACCATGGCCGTCTTTTCGCTCGCCCTCACCGCGTCGGTCAGCGGGGTGCACCCGCGCGACCTCGCGCCCTCTCGGGTGGAAGCGGCGGCCTCCCGCACCTTTTACGGCGCGAAAAAACAGGTCGTCTCCTTCTACGACAACCTGCGTGTCCTCCGCGAGCTCGAGTCCACCGTGGAGGCGCTCCGCAAGACGTCCGAACCGGCGCAGGCGGCCCCGAGCGCCCAGCGCGCGACCGGCGCACCCCTGCTCGCCTTCGCTCAGCAGTCTGAAAGGACCCAGCCATGACCCAGACCGACCGGACTTGCGCCAACCACCCCGAGCGCGCCGCCGCCGCGTTCTGCCAGGACTGCGGCAAGCCCCTGTGCCCGGCCTGTACCCGCTCGCTGGACGGCCTCCTGCTGTGCGAGCCGTGCCTGCTGCTGCGCTACCCCGCTGCTGCCCAACCGCAAACCGGCCCCCTGCCGCAAGGGGAGCCCGCGCCCTCGGCGGCACCCGGGGATTACCGGACGGTCTCCGGCTACCGCCCGGTCGCCGGGTACACGCAAGCCGCGCCCGCCGGTTCCGGCAGCCGGGGGGATTCCGGCGCTCCGGCCGGCTCCGCCGGCGCGAACCCCGCCCTGGCCGGCTTGCTCGGGCTGATCCCCGGCGTCGGGGCTATGTACAACGGCCAGTTCATCAAGGCTTTCCTCCACGTCGCCATCTTCGTCGCGCTGGTCGCCTGGACCGAGGACCACGACTACGGCGGCTTCCTGATCGCCGCCTGGATTTTCTACCAGGTCTTCGACGCCGCGCAAACCGCCGCCGCCCGCCGCGACGGCGGTCCCCTGCCCGACCCGCTCGGGCTGCTCGAGATCAGCCGCCGCCTCGGGCCCGATTCGACCACGTATCCGCCGCCGCAGCCCCGGCCGGGGCCGACGCCACCCACCTACCGGAGAACGGTGAGCGCCGAACCGTTCTCCGGCGTTTCGGTCGACCTGGACTACCAGTACACCCGCACCGAACCCATCGGGGCCATCGTGCTGATTGCCATCGGCCTCCTGTTCCTGCTCAGCACGCTCGGCGTCCTCCACGGGCATCTGCTCGCGCGGTTCTGGCCGCTGCTGCTGCTCGGGCTCGGTGTGTGGCTGCTGGTGCGGCGCGTCCGGACCACGCCTCCTAACGGGCCGGTCGCGATCCCGCCCGCGCCGGAAGCCGCCCGCCGCAGCCCGTTCTCCATCACCCCGGAACCGGAACCGGCTCCCGCTCCTGAGATAAAGGAGGACCGCCGGTGAACCCCTTTCTGCTCCGGCGCATTCGCGGCCCCGTGTTTCTGCTCACCTTCGCCGTCACCGCCCTGCTGGCCCAAAACCACGTGCTCTCGTTCGCGAAAAGCTGGCCGCTGTACCTGCTGGTCGCCGGCGTCCTGCGCCTGCTCGAGACGGCGCTGCCCCCGGCCCTGGCGGCCGGCCTTGCTCGGCTGCCAAGCAGGCGCTCGTTCACCGGCGGCAGCGTCGTCCTGTCGATCGGCGCGGCGGCTCTGCTGCTCACCACCGGCGCGCTCGACTCCCAGCGCTTCTTCCTCTCCTTCGCGCGCTGGTGGCCGCTCACGCTCATCGCGGTCGGGCTCCTGCTGCTGGTCGAGCGCGTGTTCGACCGGTCCTACTCCACCCGAGCCCTGGCCGCCGGGTACGCCCCGCCCCGCAGGCGCTCGGGCGGGCTCGGTCTGCTGGTCTTCCTGCTCGTCGCCCTCGGCCTCACCAACCCCGGCGCGCATATGCTGCCGCACGAAGCCCTGCACTGGGGCGAGAACGACTTCGAGTGGGACTGGGGCGGCATGCCCTTCGGCGATGGCGAGGCGCACGAGAACCAAGTGACTCTCGACGAGGCCATTCCGCCCACCGCCGCGCTCGTCATCGACAACGCCCGGGGCGACGTGGAGGTCGCCCCCTCGACCGATGGGCGCATCCACGTCACCGCCCGCCAGACCACCCACGGCCCGGAGCGGGACGCGGCCGGTGCTTTCGCCGCGACCCGGCCCGCGCTCTCCGTCCACGGTTCCTCCGCCACGCTCACGGTCGCCGCGCACCCCCGTACCGAGGTCAACCTCGAGGTCACCTTGCCGCCCGGGATCGAGGCCGAGCTGCGCACCCACCATGGCGAGGCGTCCGTGTCGGGCCTGTCCGGCGCGCTCACCGTCCACAGCGATCACGGCAACGTCAACCTCGACAACCTCCGAGGCCCGGCCCGCCTGGAGATGGACCACGGCGACCTGCGCGCCCGCACTCTGGACTCGGATCTGACGGTCGACGGGCGCACGGGCGACGTCGCGATCTCCGGCCTGCGCGGCCGCGCCACCCTGCACGGAGAGTTCTTCGGCGGCACCCAGATCGCCGGGGCCGCGGGCCCGGTCTCCTTCCACTCGAATAAAACCATCCTCGACCTGGGACGCCTGGGCGGCTCGCTCTCGCTCGACGGCGAAAATCTGCGCATCAGCGACCCCAGCGGAGGCCTGACGCTCCAGACCCGCTCGAAGGAGGTCGAGATCACCGGGCTGCTCGGTGCCGCGTCGGTCGAGGACGCGAACAGCGACGTATCCGTCGCGTTGGCCGCCGGTCCCGTTTCCGGCCCTATCTCCGTCCGCAACGACACCGGCGACATCACCCTCTCGGCCCCTCCGGGAGCGAGCTTCACCCTCGCCGGCTCCACCGGGACCGAGGACGACATCCGCTCCGATTTCCCTTTCGCGCAGACGACGGAGGGTGGGCGCAAGACGATCGCGGGGCAGCAGGGCGCGGGCGGCCCGTCCATCGCGCTCCAAACCAAGCACGGCGACCTGACGGTCCGGCGCGCGGGGCCCGCGAAACCGGAAAGGCGGCTCCGCGCGAACGGGGAGGTACCCGCGCCGGTGGCGCAGTAGGGGCGCGTGCCGCGCTGGCTTGGCCTGGGGTGGTGACCGTGCCAACCCGGGGTCATTCTGAGCGGAGTGAAGAACCTGCTCTGGCTCCTGTCCCGCCATGAAAACGCAGGTCCTTCGTCGCCTCGACCAGCCCAACGAGCAAAGAGCGCTCGTCGAGATCCTGGCTGCGCTCCGCAGGGTGATCCGTCTTGGCGTAATGAAAGTACGAAGATGCGGCTCGATGCACAGTTGCTCGCGATGCGCGTTTGCCGCTACAGCCCCCAGCGCTCCCGCACCAGCGCCGCCACGCGCTCCACCACCTCGTCCAGGCCCAGAGCGGTCGAGTCGATCCGCACCGCATCCTCGGCCGCGCGCAGGGGGCTTTCGGCGCGCCCGCTGTCCCGCGCGTCGCGCGCGGCGATCTCCGCCAAAATCACGGCCCGGTCGCCCGAGGCTTCCTGAAGGAAGCGCCGGTCCGCGCGCGCCTCCGCCGAAGCGAGCAGAAAGACCTTGACGCTCGCCTCGGGAAACACCACCGTGCCGATGTCGCGGCCTTCCATCACCAGGCCCCGCGCGCCCGAGGGCAGCGCCGCGCCCAGCTTTTGCTGCAGCCCCACCAGCCACGCCCGCACCGCCGGGTGCACGCTGACCCGCGAAGCTGCTCCGGCGACCTCCGCCGTCCGGAGCCGGGCGGCTACGTCCACGCCGTCGAGCAGTACGCGGTTACCGTCCGGCCCCGGCAGCAGCTCGATCCGGGTCGCCGCGGCCAGCGCCTCTAATTCCTTGGCCCGGTCGAGGTCAATCCCCGCCCCGAGCGCCTTCCATGCAAACGCGCGGTACATCGCCCCGGTTTCGAGGTTGAGCAGGCCGAACCGAGCCGCGGTCCGGGCGGCGACGGTGCTCTTGCCCGCCCCGGCCGGGCCGTCGATCGCGACGATGCGGTTGGCCGGGCTTGAGGCATTCTCCTCGGAAAGCGCGCTCATCCGTCCCGCTTCGGTCCCTTGCCGAACGGCTTGCGCGGCCCCGCGCCCGGACGGCCTGCTTTCGGCCCGGGCCTGCCGGGCTTCGCGACCCCGGCCCGCGGCTTACCGGAGGACGTGAACGGAGCCGTGCGCGGCTTCTTGCCGCCTGGACGCGCCGCTCCGGCACCGGCCCGGAAGCCGCCTCCGCCGGCTCCCTCCGCGCGAAAGCCGCCCCGTCGTTCGCCCGGCCCGTCCGGAACCCGTCCTTCCGCGCCCCGCCCGGCTTCACCGCCGGACGGCCGGTCGCGGTCTCTATCTCGGTCCCGTCCGAAGCGTCGTGCCCCGAACGGCGCTCCCGGCGCATCGTTTTTCCGGAACGGCGTGCCGCCGGATCGGCTCCCGGATTGGCCGCCGCCCGCGAAGCCGCGCGCTCCGCCTTCCCGGTCCTCACGGTTGCCGCGGCTCTCGCGCGGCGCGAAAGGCTTCCGCGCCGCGTCGAACGGGCGCGGCGAGCGATCTTGGGGCCGGTCTTGCGAGCGGCCGGCGAAGCCGCCGCTTTCCCCGCCGCGCGGAGCGAAGGATTCCCCTTCACCGGAGGACCGGCCCGCTCCGAACGCCCGCTTGGGCCGGTCGAAACCCTGCCCGCCGCCCGCGCGCGGCGGCCCGCCGAACTTGGACGGACCCGCGAACTTGCTCGGGCCGCCGCCGAACGGTTTGCGCTCACCGCCCTCGAAGCGTCGTTCGCCGCCTTGCGGGTTCGATGGCCTGCCTTCGCGCGGCTCAAAAGTCCGCTGCGCGCCCTTGCCGGATACCCCCCGGTCCTCGCGCGGCGCGAACGGCCTGCGGTCGGCCGCCTCGCGCGGCGTGAAGCCGGTGCTGCCCGAGCCCGGACGCGCATTGGACCGCGAACCGGCCCGCGACTCGAAACGCGGGCCGTCCGTGCGGTTCGGGCTCGCGCCTTCTGTGCGCGCTCCGTTCGGCTTCGAGAAACCCCGGCCTTCGGCCTCGCCTGAGAACGAGTTGCCTGGGAACGGCTTTCCTGAAAACGACTTCCCGGGGCCCGCGCTGCCCGGAAACGAGCCCGGGGTCTTGCCGCCCCATACCTTGCCTGCCTTCGGCGCGCCCGCGGCTTTCGCGCCGAAGGCAGGCAAGGTATGGGGC
>CAXUEU010000179.1:273-5315 GCA_964250195.1 uncultured Acidobacteriaceae bacterium | reverse complement strand
GCCAGCCCCACCCGAAGCCGGGGAAGTAGCTCCACCCGCCGGAGTGATAGGGCAGCCAGCCCCAAGGGTAAGCAGAAACCCACGTGTAGCCGACCCCGGAGTAGTAGCCCCACGAGCCGGAGCCGTACGGATCGAAGTTCGCATCCACCCCGTCCGGGGCCCAGGCCATGCCCTGGCCGGGCACGTCGTACCACGTGCCGTAGTAGTCCAGGTCGTTCCAGCCGGGCGCGTTCGCGTCGCCGTTGCCCGCCCTCGCGCCGGTCTGCGACTGCGCCAGCTCGGCCAGGGTCTGGTCGCGGTCCGCGTTCCAGTTGTCCCAGGAGACCTCGGCCAGCTCGTCATTCACGTCATACGAGTCGGCCGCGGCGGGGTCGAGCGAGGCGGTCTGGCCTTGGCTCACGTCGAAGCTGGTATCCCCATGCGCGCCCGCGAAGTGCGCCGTGCCGCGCAGCACCGCCGCCTTGAACGGCGGCTGGTCCAGGTCGAAGCGCACGAGGCTGGCTCCGTCCAGCTTCACGGTGTCCGGCCCGGCGTCGACCGTGAGCGCGCCCGCGCCGTTGTCCGGCGTCTCGTAGTAGCTCAGCCCGCGCACGGCGCGCACCTCCTCGCCGCCCGCGGGCAGCGCGACCAACTCAAGCGAGGAGTTGGGCGTGAGCCGGGCCAGGGTGCCGTCGTTGAACTGAATCTCCGCCCTGCCGTCGCCGCCGGTGCTCACCTGCATGCCCGCGAGCACCGGCATGTTCAGGCTTGCCGCATGCACGCCCTGCGCGGCGGAACCGCGGCCCTGCGCGACGCGGACCGAGCCCTCCACGTCGCCGAGCCGCGCGGGGAACGCCGAGCTCTCCTCGGGCGGCGGAGGCGCGGCCGCGCTTTGGGCTGCCGCCTGAAGCGCGGCCGCCAGCAAAAGGATGGGAAACGTGCATGGAATCGACGTCATGAGGCGGTCCTCCCGCGGGTCTGACCTGTATCAGACGAACATGGGGATGCTATCGCAAACCCGGCACACCCGGCGTGTATTGATGCGGCACACAGAGCGCGCGCTTCAGTGCTTCAGCAGCGCTTCCGCCGAGCTCCGCGTGTGATTCAGCACATCGGGGTCCGCGGCGATGCGCTGGAGTACCGGCGCGATGTTCGCGAGCGCCGCCGCTCGTCCGCTCGCCTGCTCGCCCGCCAGAATATCCACCTCGGCGTTGAGCCCCAGCTTGTCGTGCGCCAGCAGGACCTCGAGCTTGCGGCCCTCGTCCAGAGTGGTCGCGACGGCGATGAGCTCGTCGGCGGCCTGGCCGACCTTCGCGTCCTTCGCATAATTGAAGGTGCAGGTACCCGCGCCCTCCGGCCCCCGGTAAGCGAGCGTTTTGTTGCCGGTGAACGCCAGGTTGCCGTGCGTGTTGGCGCAGTCGGCGGCGAACAGCTTGTTCCTGCGCGCCAGCGCGAACAGCCGGGCCTTCTGCGGGTCCGGCAGCGCGACCTGGCGGCTCAGCGCTTCCGAGTCGCTCGCTCCCGGAGTGCTCTCCGTGGCGCTGCCCGGCCCGGAAGTAAACCGCCCCGGCCCCTGCTCCGGCACGGTAATGACGTAGTGCGCGGGCTGAAGAGCCGGGTTGTCGAACGTGAAGGTGATCACCGCGCCCTGGGCCAGCGCCGCCGCGGGCCACATGAGCGCGAGCGCCGGGAGCCCCCTCATCGGGCCGCCGCCATCTGCCGGGCTTCGGTTTGCGCGTGGTGAATGTGGCAGATCGCGATCGCGAGCGCATCGGCCGCGTCGGCCGGCTCGGGCACCTGTTCCAGTTCCAGAAGACGAGCGACCATGAACTGCACTTGCTCCTTTTTGGCCAGCCCGTAGCCGACCACGGTGGACTTGATCTTGAGCGGGGCATACTCGTGCACCGACAGCCCATGCCCGGCGGCCGCCAGCAGCGCCACCCCGCGCACGTGGCCCAGCTTGAGCGCCGACTGTGCGTTGCGCGAGTGGAAGACCTCCTCGATCGCGACCGCGTCCGGGCGGTGCGCGCCGATCAGCCCGTCGAGCTCGCGATGGACCGAGAGCAGCCGCTCGGCCAGAGTCGTCTTCTTCGAGAGCCGGATGGCCCCCGCGCACACCGGCCTGAGCCGCTGGGCGCGCGCGGTCTCCTGCACCTCGACCACGCCGTAGCCGGTCCACTCCGTCCCGCAGTCGATCCCGAAGATACGCATGTGGGTTTGACTATACCGTTAGCGCGGTTCTCCTTTAGATAGGGTCTCCGGCTTGGCTGGTGTGCGGCTTTTCTTGACGGAAAAGCCGCATCCGAGTTCCGCGGCTTCGGTTAACAGGTGAAGGAGAACCGCGCTAGCGCGAAATGCCTTCCATCGGCGAGGAAGCCGTGGCGTACAGCTTGCGCGGCATGCGCCCGGCCAGATACGCCTGCCGCCCGGCAAGTACCGCGTGGCCCATCGCCTCGGCCATCAGCACCGGCTCCCGCGCGGCGGCGATGGGCGAGTTGAGCAGCACCGCGTCCGCGCCCAGCTCCATGGCGAGCGCCGCGTCCGAGGCGGTCCCCAGCCCGGCGTCGATGATCAGCGGCACCTCGTGGATCAGCTCGCGCAGGATCATGAAATTTTCACGGTTCGAAATGCCCAGCCCCGACCCGATCGGCGCGCCGAGCGGCATCACCGCCGACGCGCCCGCGTCCACCAGCCGCTTCGCGAACACGATATCGTCGGTGGTGTAGGGCAGCACGGTGAAGCCTTCCTTCACCAGCACCCGCGTCGCTTCGAGCGTCGCCTGCACATCCGGGTAGAGCGTCGCCTGGTCGCCGATCACCTCGATCTTGACCCAGTCCGAGAGGCCCACCTCGCGCCCCAGCCGCGCCGCGCGGATCGCCTCCTCCGCCGTGTGGCAGCCGGCGGTGTTGGGCAGCAGGAAGTAGCGGCGGGGATCGATGAAGTCCAAGAGCGACTCGCGCGAGCGGTCCAGGTTGACCCGCCGCACCGCGACGGTCACGATCTCCGCCCCGGAAGCCTCGATGGCGGCCTGGGTCTCCGCGCCGTCCCTGTACTTCCCCGTGCCGACGATAAGCCGCGACTGAAAAGCCTTCCCTGCGATGACGAGCGGTTCCATACGGCTATTCTAAGACCCTGAAAGCAGAAGGCCCGCCCTCGCGGGCAGGCCTCCAGAAAGCACTCGGCCCGACTCTTGCGAGTCGGGCCGGGCCGGTGCACTGTTGAGATTGACCTGAGGCATCCTTCAGAACCGAACAGCCCCCGCATACCCAATGCTGCGCGGGAAGTTCTTAAGATGGGCCTCGGCGTTTTACCTCGTGGAACCGCCAGGTCTAAAGCTCGGAAGGAGCCTTAAGCCTCAGTCACCTCACGTACCGCGATGATGCACAAACTACAGTCGGAACTTGTCATGAATAGGATCGCCCTCCTTTCTTGTGTAACCAAAGAATAGCGCCGGGCCGGAGCGGGGTCAACCGGGCTTTTTGGCCGAATCGAAAGCCGCATCCGCATGGCGACGCTCACCATACATGGAGCCATCCGTAGCGCCGGGCCGGCGTCACCGGCGGCCGAACAGCCTGCTCAGGCTTGCCTCGGTCAGCAGCTCCGCTTTCAGCCCGGCCCGCATCAGCACCACGCGCCCGATCTCCGGCGCGATGTCACCCAGCCGGTGCGTCACCAGGATCAGTCCCCCGCCGCCCTCCGTTCCCATTCGATACAGTAAAGGCTTCATGCCAGACGACCTCCTCCTCCCACCCGACGCCGTCCCGCTCGGCTTCCGCTTCGCCGCCGGGCGCGCCGGCATCAAGCCGAGCGGCAAGCCCGACCTGGCCTGCGCCGTGGCCGGTTCGCCCGCGGCCGCCGCGGCGATGTTCACCGGCAACCGGGTCGCGGCCGCGCCGGTCACGTTGGGGCGCGCGCACCTCCAAGCCACGGGCGGGCTGCTGCGCGCGGTGGTGGTCAACAGCGGCAATGCCAACTGCGCCACCGGGGCCGAGGGGATGGATGCCGCGCGCGCCACCTGCGCCCGCGCCGCCGCGCTGCTCGGCTGCCGGCCCGAGGAGGTCCTGCCCAGCTCGACCGGCATTATCGGCGTAACGTTGCCAATCGAAAAGCTCACTGCCGCGCTGCCGGGCGTGCTCGCCGAAGCCGCGCCGGAGGGCTTCTCCGCATTTGCCCGCGCCATCCTCACCACGGACACCCGGGCCAAGGTCGCCTGCCGCGCGTTCTCGGTCGGGGGCAAGACTGTTCGGCTCGCCGGGGCCTGCAAGGGTGCCGGGATGATCCACCCGCGCCTGACCGCGCCGCACGCGGCAATCGTGCCGCACGCGACCATGCTGGTCTACCTGTTCACCGATGCCGAGCTGCCCGCCTCCGCCCTCCGCCAAGCGCTCGCGGGGAGCGTGGAGCAGTCCTTCAACCGCATCTCGATCGACGGGGACACCTCCACCAACGACACCGTGCTCCTGCTTGCCTCGGGCGCAAGCGGCGCCGTGCCACCCGCCGACATCTTCCAGGCGGGGCTCGACGAGATCTGCCGTGAGCTCGCCCTGGCCATCGTCGAGGACGGCGAGGGCGTCACGCACGTGGTTACGCTCGAGATCGCGGGCGCTCCGAGCGATGCCGACGCGCTGGCGGTCGCGAAGGCGATCGCCCACTCGCCGCTGGTCAAAACCGCCTGGGCCGGCAGCGACCCCAACTGGGGGCGTCTGCTTTCGTCCATCGGCGCGAGCGGGGTCGCGGTGGACCCGGACCGTATCGGGATCACGCTCGACGGCCTACCTGTGTGCGAGGGCGGTGGGCGGGCCGCGGCGTTCGACCCCGCCGCGGTGCACGCGGCCATGCGGGAGCGCCGGTTCACGATTGCCGTCGACCTCGGCCTCGGCGCGGGCCGCTGCCGGTTCTGGACCACGGACCTGACGGCCGAGTACGTCCACATCAACGCCGATTACTCGTCGTGACGAGAACGATTTTTAAGCCGCGGTGCAGCGGTTTATGTGCAGAATGGTGAAATCCGCGTGAATCGGCCTCGTTCGACGCACGCTTGCCCCGCATACACAGCTTTATTC
>CAXUEU010000179.1:0-263 GCA_964250195.1 uncultured Acidobacteriaceae bacterium | reverse complement strand
CCACCGGCGGCGCGGCGGGATAGGAGGAGCGTGAGCCAAAAGGCCGTGAGCAAGCAGGAGCAAGCTCGAATCCGCGATGCGCTGCTGCAATCCCTGTACCGCGCCGTGCTGCGCTGCGAGCTGGCCCGCGCGGCCCAGGGCGGGGCGGAGACGGGCGGTTTGGACGCGCCGGCGGCCGGGGTGTGCGCGAATCTAGGCCCGCGCGACCTGCTGCTCTTGCCGGCGCGCGGCGCGGCGAGCTTCCGCCTGCTGCGCGGGGGTGC
>CAXUEU010000178.1:0-5355 GCA_964250195.1 uncultured Acidobacteriaceae bacterium | reverse complement strand
CGGCGTCGCCGCCGATCCCATGCTGGTGCGCTGGGCAAGGCGGCTGGGGGTTCCGGTCGTGCACACCGTGCACAACCTGCTGCCGAACCGGGCGGTACGCGGCGGCGCGGGGCTGTACCGGCGGTTTTACCGGGCCTGCGACCGCCTGATCTGCCACACCCCGGACGCCGCCGAGCGCCTCGCATCGCTGTTTGGAGTGAATCCCGAGCGGATTGATGTGGTGCCGCACGGGCCGCTGTTCGCGCGCCGGCCCGCGTTCACGCAGGCAGAGTGCCGCGAGCGGCTCGGCCTGCCGCGCGGGAGCCTTCTGTTTTTGTGGCAGGGCGTGTTCGCGCCGTACAAAGGCGTGCCGCTGCTGCTCGAGGCCTGGAAGCAGGTGCCGGCGCGGGGAGGGGCGATGCTGCTCATCGCGGGCACCGGCCCCCCAGCCGAGCAGGAGGCCCTGCGCGCGCGGGTGGGGGCGCTCGGACTCGGGGGCACGCTCGGGGGAACAGTCCGACTCGAGCTGCGCTACATCCCGTCCGGCGAGCTGCCCCTCCTCTACGAAGCCGCCGACGTCCTTGTCTATCCCTACGAGCGCATCACCACCAGCGGTGCCCTGCTCACGGGCCTCAACTATGCCAAGCCGATCGTCGCGACCGGCCTGCCCGCCTTTCGCGCCATGCTCGATCACGGGAGGAACGCGCTGCTGCTGCGGGAGCACACCGCGGACGCGCTCGCCGAGGCCTTGCTCGCGCTGATCGACGACCCGGCCCTGCTGGGGCGTTTGGAAGCCGCCGCGCGCGCCAACCCCGCACAGCAAACGCAGTGGCCGGCCATCGCGGAGTTGACGCTCGCGAGCTACCGGGCCGCCGGCGCGCGGTTTTAGGGCAGCTTCCCTGATGCCGTGAAGCGCGGAGAGTACCTCTCTGTGGCTTTTCCCGCCGGAAAAGCCACGTTCACGGCAGCCTGGCCCTCTACACCTTCAGGGAAACTGCTTTAGAGGCGGCGGATCCGAGATCGGCGAAGTGTGCAAAAGGCTGCGTACTTTCTGCTTCCCCCATGCAGCCGAAACCCGCAGCCGCATGGTGGGAAGCCGAATGAGGAGCAACCCGGCATTGGCGGTCCGATTGCGTGTGGGTTCAGCCAGGGAGCGCCGTCCGGCGCGGCCCTGAGGCCGGCCGATGCAGCTGCTCACCCGATCGTTCGCCGTTTTGATCGCCGTCCTGCTCGCGCCGGCACCGGTCGTATCGCCGCCCCTCCACGCGCAGGGTCCGGCACCCGCCGACCCGCCCGCGGCGGACGCGGCCCGGCCCGCTGCCGCGGCCGCCCCGAGTTTCGCGTTGGGCCCGAGCGACGTAATCCGCGTGGCCGTGTGGAAGGAGCCCGAGCTCACGCAGAATCAGGTCGTCGGGCCCGACGGCAAGATCTCCATCCCGCTCGCGGGCGAGCTCGCCGTCGCCGGCCTCACCATTCCCGATGCCGAGGCGGCCATCACCGAGAAGCTGCGCGCGGTGGTCCACAGCCCGCGCGTCACGGTCACGATGCTGGAGGTACACAGCCGGCAGGTCTACATCACCGGAGAAATCTCGCATCCCGGCGCATACCCGCTCGCCCGGTCGTTGAACCTGCTCCAGCTCATCGCGAGCGCGGGCGGGCTTACTGAATTCGCGCACCGCAAGCGGATCTACCTGCTGCGGGCCAGCGGGGCCAAGCCGCAGCCGTTCGATTACACGGCCGTCCTCGCAGGGCGCAAGCCGGGGGAAAACGTCGACCTCCTACCCGGCGACACGGTGGTGATCCCATGACGCGGCGCGCGAACTGTCTTCCTTTCGCGCGGACGGCCTCCCTCGGCCCGGTCCTGCTTGCATCTCTGAGCCTCCCCTGGCCTCTCCTCGCGCAAACCGCCCCAACGCAGGACGCGCTTTCCGACACAGCCCAGGGTCGGGCGACGGCAACCGGCGCGGTCGATCCGACGACTACCCCCGCCCCCCCGAGCACGCGCCCGGAGCCGGGCTTCGTCCTGCTCGACGGCGGAGGCCTGGCCCCCATCGCCGGGCAGCGGCGCAGGATCCTCGTAGGCGCGAACGCCCTCGGCGGCTACGATTCCGCTTTCTCGGGCGCGCCGGGCACGGCCGGGCCGTTCAGCGGCGGGGCATTGTTCGGCGCGGCCACCTTCGGCTCGCGGCGCTACTGGCTGGTGCTGCAGAACGACACCAACCTGCTCTACGCGCGCACCTCCGGCGGCCTGTTCGAGTACTTCGACACGGCCGCGGTCAGCTTCGGCAGCCGCCCGAGCCGCACCCGCACCTGGACCGCGGCGGTCGAGAACGGGATCGGCAACAACGCCGTCCGCGCGGTGTCGCCGCTCAATACAGACCGGATCGGAGACCTCAACGCGCCCTCGCCGGACGCGCCCCTGGCGGCGCTCCAGCTGGGGACCGTGTTCGTGAACGGCGCATCGTTCGCGGTCGGGCAGGCGACGGGCCGGCACGGGGGCGTGATGCTGGCCCTGCGCAACAGCTACCGGTCCGTCCCGTCGCAGCAGGAGGCCGACAACACCATCCGTTTGCGCGCCGAGTACTGGGTGCGCACCTCGCCCCGGGCCGGCTGGGGCTTCTTCGAGGAGACCGGCAACCAGAGCGGCGCGCAGGACTGCACCACGCAAGCCGGCGGCGTGACCGTGCGGCGGCAGGTGGCCGAGCGCACCAGCCTGCAGCTCTCGGGCGGCCCGGCGGTCGGTACGGCGGGCTGCGTCGTGCGCTTCACGGGCAACTTCGCCGGGTCAGCCACCACCTCCGTCGGACGCTCGCTCTCGCTCTACGCGGCGGGCGCGCGGCAGCTCAACCAGTCCGCGCTGACCCGCAGCACTTGGGAGACCACGGTGCAAGGCGGCGCGATCCGGCAGCTCGGCCCGGGCTGGCAGGTGCGCGCGGATGCGGGTTACCTGCATGGCACGCAGCCGGACTCGCTCGGCAGCTTCTCCGGCAGCTACGAGGGCGGCAGCCTCCAACGCGGCCTCGCAAGCGGCTTCTTGGGCGGCCCTTCGCTCGCCCTCACGGTGCGCCGCTTCAACTACGCCGGGCAGGGCGCGACGATCCCCAACCGTACGCAGGTGTTCCTCACCCTGGGCTGGACGAGCGCGACCCGCCCCGCAGCCTCGCAGAACGGAGTCGCCTCCCGATGACACCGAAACCGCCCGAAAAACAGTCGCCGCTCGCACTCGCAGCGCAGTATCTGGGCGTCCTGCGCCGCCACTGGCGCCTCGTGATCGTGGGCGCGGTCGCGGTGTTCACGCTGGCTGCCGCCGCCATCCTCGCCATGCCCAACGTGTACCTGGCGACGACCACCATCATGGTCGACCCGCAGCACATCCCGGACAAGTACGTGAGCACCACGGTGGTCGACGACCCGAACGAGCGGCTCAACCTGCTGACCCAGGAGGTGATGAGCGCCACCCGGCTCAACGCGGTAATCGACGAGCTGCACCTATACCCGAGGATTCTTGCCCGCGAGGGCCGCGACGCGGCGGTCGAGTTCATGCGGGCGCACATCGCGATCCAGACCAAGCACTCGACCGGCTCGGGCCCGTCGGCGTTTACGCTTTCGTTCGAGGCCGGGGACGCCCGCACCGCCGCCCGCACCGCCAACCTGCTGACGGAGAGTTTTATCCGCAAGCACCTGCTCACCCGGCAGGAGCGGGTCGAGGGCACCACGGCCTTTCTGTCGGACGAGCTGGCCCGAACCCGCGAGCACCTGCAGCAGCAGGAGAGCCGCATCGGCGCGTACCGCATGGAGCACCTGGGCGAGATGCCCGAGCAGATGCAGGCCAACCTGCAGGCTCTGGCGCAGCTGCAGGTGGAGGCGCAGAGCACGGCCGACCGCCTGAACCGCATCGAGGAGGAGCGCATCCTGCTGGAGCGCACCCCGGAGGCGGCCGTCTACACGCCCTCCGCGCCGTCGCAGCGCGCGCTGCTGGCCGCCCAGCTCTCGCAGCAGGGAGCTCAGCTGGTGGACCTCCAGTCCCGCTACACCGAGGACCACCCCGACGTGGTCGCCGCGAGGGCGCGGATCGAGGAGCTCCGCGCGCAGCTGCGCGCCGCCCCCGCGCCGGCCGACGCCGTGCGCGCGAAAGACCCGGCGACCGAGACCCGCCTGGACCTGTTGACGCGCGAGCGCGAACGCCTGCTGGCCCGGCAGGCCCTGCTCGCGGGCAAGACCGCCGCCTACCAGGGCTTGGTGGATGCCGTGCCGCGCCGCCAGGAGGAGCTGAGCAATCTGACCCGCGACTACGACAGCGAGAAGGAGCACTACCGCTCGCTGCTGGACAAGACCTACTCCGCGCAGATGGCGACGGCGCTCGAAACCAAGCAGCAGGGCGAGCGGTTCGAGGTATTGGACCTGGCCAAGCCGCCCGACAAGCCGGTGCGCCCCAACCGTCCGCGCTATCTGGCTGGGGCTGGGCTGCTCTCGCTTGTCGCGGGCTTCGGCTTGGCGCTGCTGCGCGAAGGCGCCGACGACTCCGTTAAGTCGCAGACCGAGCTCCACCGCGTGCTCGACAGCGCGGGCATCCACGCCGAGCTGCTCGGCACGGTCCCGCGCATCGACCCTACCCCGCTGCGGCGCAGCGCTTGAAAGGCGTACGAACGCAATGATGACGGCCACCAAAACCGCAACCGCACCGGCAGACGAGCGCCGCCGCTTGCCCTCGGCCGCGCCGCTGCGGCTCACCCCGGCCTCCGGCGGCGGCCGGCTCGTGTTCGTGAACCCCGCGCACTCGCTCGCCGCCGAGCAGCTGCGCATGATGGCGGGCCGGCTCAACGCGCGCCACTCCGGCGGGGGCGTGTTCCTGGTCACCAGCGCCGCCCCGGGCGACGGCAAGACGCTGACCTCGGCCAACCTGGCATTCGCTTTGGCCGAGCGCGCGCCCGTGTCGCTGCTGGAGCTGGACCTGCGCCGGCCTACGCTGGCCTCGGTCCTGGGGACGCCCCGTGTGACCGGGGGCATCGGGCCCGTTCTGCTGGAGCAAGCCGCCCCGGAGTCCGCGCTGTTTTCGGTCGCCGGCACGCGGCTGCACGTCTCGGTCGCGGAGGAGCCGCTGGCCGACCCCTGCGCCGCCCTGCAGGGCCCGGGTCTCGAAGCACTGCTGGACTGGCACCGCAGGCATTTTCACTGGGTCGTGCTCGACACCCCGCCCGCCTTGCCCATCGCCGACGTCTCGGAAATCGCCCGCGTCGCCGACTTCCTGGTCATGGTCGTCCGCCCGCGCAAGACCCCGGAACCCCTGCTGCGCCGGGCCGTCGAGATCGCCGGCGGCCGGCTCCGCTACACCATCCTGAACGACGAACAGCTGTCGAGCGACTCGCTGTACAAATA
>CAXUEU010000177.1:0-5391 GCA_964250195.1 uncultured Acidobacteriaceae bacterium | reverse complement strand
GCAGATGCACCCCTGGACCGTCCCCACCCCGGAAGCTCTCGAAGCCTGGGTCCGCGGCGCGCTCCGCCGCCACATGATGCTGGTCGCGGACGTGAGCGCCGAAGGCGCGCCGCGCACCACCGACACCGCCCTGCGCCACTACGATGACGCTGTCGCGATCCTGAGCGCGACCGGATCGCAGCTCGGCCTGCTGAACAGCGTGCACCCCGACCGCGACATCCGCGACGCGGCGCAGGCGGAGATCCGCAATGTCGCGCAGGCGGGCGTCGCTCTCGGCCTCAACCGCGAGGTCTACGCCGCGCTGAGCGAGGTCTCGCTCGCCGATGCCGACCCCGCGACCCGCCATTACATGGAGCGCACTCTGTTGAGCTACCGCCTGGCCGGCGTGGACCGCGACGACGCCACGCGCGAAAAGCTTCGCGCGCTCCAGGAGCGGGCCACGGTGCTCGCCCTGAGCTTCGGACGCAACGTGCAGGAAAGCCTCGGCACGGTGGTGGTCCGGGACGCCGGCGAGCTGGCCGGGCTGCCCGCCGATTATCTCGCGGGCCACGCCCCCGGCGAGGACGGCACCATCGTGCTGACCACCGCCTTCCCCGATTACCTGCCCGTGATGACCTTTGCCGAGAACGCCGGGCTGCGCCACCGCATGTTCCTGGCCTACCAGACGCGCGCCTACCCGCAAAACGTCCCCGTACTGCAGGAGTTGCTGGCAATTCGCCGCGAGATCGCGGCGCTGCTCGGCTTCCCGACCTGGGCCGACCTGGCGACGGCCGACCAGATGATGGAGTCGTCCGAGAAAATGCAGGCTTTTGTCGACGAGCTCGATCGGGCCACCCGCGGCGGGGCGGAGCGGGAGTACGCGGCGGTGCTCGCCTTCGCGCGCGCCCGCGGCCTCGCCGAGGGCGGCAACATCGACGCAGCGAGCCGGGGCTTCTGGCTGGAGCAGTATCGCCGGGCCGAGTTCCGCTTTGACTCGCAGGATGTCCGCCCCTACTTTCCCTATGCAGCGGTCCAGGCCGGCGTTCTCTCGCTCGTCGAAGAGCTGTTTCGCATCCGGTTCGCGCCTGTCGAGGACGCCGACGTGTGGCACGAGGACGTCACCACCTGGGACGTGTTCGACGCCCGTGACAGTGCAGTGCGCCTGGGCCGGTTCTACCTCGACATGCACCCGCGCGAGGGCAAGGACAAGTGGTTTTCGGCCGCCCCGCTCATCCCCGGTGTGCGCGGGGTGCGCGCGCCCGAGGCCGCGCTGATCTGTAACTTCGCCCAGCCGAAGGAGGGTGACCCGGCCCTGCTCCAGCACTCCGACGTGACCACGTTTCTCCACGAGTTCGGCCATCTGATGCATGCGATTCTGGGCGGACAACAGGCCTGGGCGGGCGTGAGCGGCATCGCCACCGAAGGCGACTTCGTCGAGGTCCCCTCGCAGATGCTGGAGGAGTTCTTCCGAGACCCCCGGCTGTTGGCCCGCTTCGCCCGCCATCACGAGACCGGCGAGCCCATACCCGCCGAGCTGGTCGACCGCATGAACAAGGCCGGGGCTTTCGGCCGCGCCGACTCGATCCGCACGCAGTTGTTCTACACCAGCTACTCGCTCGATACGCACCGGCTCGACCCCGCCACGCTCGACCTCGAGGCTTTGCTGAGGGACGACTACCGGCGCTTCCTGCCCTACGAGTGGGTCGACGGCAACCGCCTGTACGCGAGCTTCACCCACCTGACCGGCTACTCGTCGAACTACTACACCTATATGTACGACAAGGTGATCGCGCTGGACTTTTTCCGGGAGTTCGCGGCCGGCGATCTTCTGGCCGAGGCAGTCACGGATCGTTACCGCGAAGAGGTTCTCGCGCCCGGCGGCTCCAAACCCGGCAAGGAATTGATCCGCGCCTTCCTGGGCCGCGAGCAAAGCCCGGAAGCCTTCACCGAGTGGCTGGAGGAGGCTGTCCCCTGAACCGGCTCCCGCGACGAGGCCTGAGCGCCGTTCCCAACAAGGTTTTCCTATCCGGGGGAGCCTTGACTTTGAAAGCCTCCCCACTGATGATCCCGAAAGATTCCATCTCGGAGGAGAAACCTTGACCGCGCAAACCACGCAAGCAGACGACATCCCCACGAATATCCCGCAGCAGCAAATCGAGAAGCTCAACCGAGAGTTCCTTGCCTGCTGGGAGCTCTGCACGAGCCCGTTTCCGGCCTCTGAAATCGTAGATCAACCCGACCTCGCTACCCGTTACGCCAACATCGCTTTCCGCTTCTACAACGCGCTTTGCCTGATGGGCTCTTTCACGGACGAGAGCGCGTTCGCCTCTACCGTGAACCGAGCCGCCGCCTACATGCGCTCCAAGCCGGCCCCCGGCTGGATGGTGGTCACGCTGGACTCCCTGAGCGATGAGGCTGAAAGCGGGCTGGCCGAACTGATGCGCTCGAACGACCTGACGTCGATGCCCTTGACCGGCATGGCCGGCGACATTCTGCCTTTGGAATCTCGCCCGCACCCGCCGCTCCGTTTCGAGCGCATCCTCGACGATGCCGTGCTGACCGACTTCGTCGACCTCAACTGCCTTGCCTACGGCTTCCCGATCGAGGCCGGGCGGTCTCTGCTGGGGCAGAACGCCTTTTGGCGGGAGCACGCCTATGGCTTCGTCGCCTATGAAGGCGATCTTCCGGTATCCACCGCGACCGGGGTGGTTTGCGAGGGCTGCATCTTTCTCCTCCTCGTGGCGACCAGGCCGGAGTCCCAGCGTAAGGGCTACGGGGAGGCCGTCGTCCGGCACGCGCTCAACGCGGCGCACGCCGCGACCGGCATCCGGCGCACCTCTCTGCAAGGCACCGACATGGGCCGGTCCGTCTACGCCCGTCTGGGGTATCGCGAGGTTTGCAGGTATGTTTGCCTTTGGCCGACGCCGCGCGAGTAGTGGATCGCCGAAGCTCCGCTTGACACGGTAATGCTTTGTCGGCAGGCTGCCGCTTATATGAATGGTGGATGGCTCCCATTCAGTCAAAGGTAAAGGTCTTTGCGGTCGAGCCCAGGCTTTCCCTTGCTGCTTCAAGCCGTGGAGCTCCACTTGAGCCGCAAAGACACAGTTTTAGAGAGCCTCCTCAATTCGCAGGCTGAAAGGAGTTGTTCCAAATCCAGTCTGCGACCTTGTGGCCCTCGATCATGCCTTGGTCGGCGTCGAACTGCCAATGAACGCCAAGATACACCCGACTCTCGGAGTTTTGCTGTTCAGCATCCATGAAGCCGGCGAAGTGCAGCGGTGTCAGGGGACGAACGTTGCCATAGATATCCCGGTTGATGCCGTTCCACTCATCAGACGTGAAGGTGAACGGGGTAGCGTCTGGATAGTAGTGGCGCATGATCTCGAACATAGCGCCGCCGATGGTCGAGTGTCCGGAAACGTAGGCTGGGAACGGCGGCGTAAAGTTAGGACCGTGAGTGTTCGTATCCTGGCCGCCCAACGGATACCAGGTCGGGTCGGGCGTCACATTCACGTTTCCGCCCTGGTCGGTAGAGCGAATCGCGGTGACCGGACGCCAGTATTGATAGTAATACTTTGTCTCCCAAGCAGAGATCGCGGCGTCGGCCATCGCCGTATTGATCAGCGCCAGCATGCGCGAAGCATCCGTGACATCGGTCATGCCCTGCTGGAAAGCGATAGTGCGAGCGATCTGGTTGTAAATCCTGGGCGGCGCGCAAATGGATGGTGTACCTTCATACGACCAAAAAATGCCATTGACGGTCTGCTGGGCGGTACGGGTAGTCGGGGTTCCGTGATTGGGGTCGCCGCCGATGCTTTTTACCTGCTGAAAATTCCGGGTGTATGCGGCATCGGTGAGGGCGGGCGGCGCCGGCGCACGGAACTGGCTGCTGGATGCCAGAACGAAAGGCTTGACGTTGCCCCAGTATGCACCCAGATAGATACCTAAGTTGCTGATTGGATCGGGCGTCCAGTGACCCACGCCGCCCTTCAGGAAAAACGGGCCGTTGCCTGCCCGCGGATCTTGGATTTGCGAACCGTCGTTAGTGCGCAAGACTTGGATGGCATACGCCGCCTGACGCCCGAGTTGCTGGCCCGCGGCTAAGCCGGCGGCATCGCCGGCGATGTGGGTTATATCGCTGGCGAGCAGCGCATTGAGCCGGTCAACCTGCGACGGATAGAGATAGAGCAGCGCATCGTGCGCCGCTTGAGCGATAGCGTAATCCGCCGATACGTCACCTGTCACCGGGGCGATCTTAGCGTAGCTCGAATATTTGTGGGTAATCGCGTTGATTGCATCGAACATTGCAATATGGATGATCGCCATGGCGCGGCTTGACCGCGTTGGACCGAACTGTTCACCGAAGACTCGCGTCTCGCCGGGTTGCGTCGGCGTGTGATCGATGGCTGTGGTATCCAAAGCGATCTGATTCCACAGATAGAGACGCTCGTATGTATTTGCCGGGATGCTCGGAGGCGTGAAGTTGCTGTATTGCACAGCTGACTGCTGGTCGTAATTTCGCAGCAGCTTTTGTAGTTCTGCTGAGTTCGCGGCTGACAGGCCGGATTGCGCAATCGCCGAGACCGACAAACTGCCCATCAGCATCATGAATGCTATACCGAACTTTATCCCAAGCATTAATGTTTCCGTTAACCTTTCCTGTTTATCGATGCGCGCTATGAGTATAAGCAGAACGGAATGAAAAAACAAGGTAGTCGCGATCGCATCCCTCCGCGAATTTGGCTGCGAAGAACCTGCTCAGTCCCGGCACGGAGCTTATGCGGGCTTATGCGGCCGCGAGCAAAGCTCCGAATTTTCGCAAAGCGGCTTAATGGAGCACCTCCGCGAGAATCGTCAGCTGCCGCGAAAGCGGCGTCGCTTCGAGCGCCGCGCCGCGCAGCCAGACAATCTCACCCTGCCACTCCAGCACCGGCCAGCCCGCGCGATCCGCCGGAGCAATCCCTAGTCTTTCCAGAACCTCCTTCACCCGCTTGGGCGCGCCGCTCGAGTAGCGCAAGCGCACTCGGTCGCCGGGCCGGGCCGGGCGCAGAGTCGCCGCCGGCCCGCTTTCGCCGGCAGCAATGCGCAGGCGGACGCCGAACCCGGCAGCCTCGCCCGGCACTTCAATGCCGATCGCCGCTTGCGGTTTTCCCGCGCCTGCTGCTTCGCGTACGAAACGCAGCTCCCGCGCCGTGCGCTCGGCGCGCAGCTCCGCGGTGAGCTGCTCCCGGCGCGGGGTGCTCCCGGCCGGGCCGTCGAGCAGCGCCAATACCCGCGCCGTTTCCGCAAAGTCGAGCGCGGCCCCCAGCTCCTCGGCGGCGGCGCGCAGCAAGCGCCGCCGCAGCGCGGGCGCCAACCCCTGGAGCCGCGCCGCTTCGATCGCCAGCGAGCCTTCCCCGGGCAACGTCGAGC
>CAXUEU010000176.1:4799-5395 GCA_964250195.1 uncultured Acidobacteriaceae bacterium | reverse complement strand
ACAGTGAATCGATCTCATCGCCGAACATTTCGATGCGGTAAGCCATTTCGTCGTAGGTTGGATAAACCTCAATCACATCGCCGCGGACTCGAAACGTGCCACGCCGGAAATCCCCATCGTTGCGCTCATACAGGATTTCCACCAGCCGGCGCGTCACATCTTCCCGCTTCAGCTTCTGACCTTTTTCCAGCAACATCAGCATGCCGTAGTAAGCTTCCGGTGAGCCCAGTCCGTAGATACAGGACACCGATGAAACAATGATGCAATCGCGCCTCTCAAAGAGAGACCGCGTCGCACTTAGACGCAGCTTATCCAGCTCCTCATTGATTGTGGATTCTTTTTCAATGTATAAGTCACCCGCTGGAATGTACGCTTCTGGCTGGTAATAGTCGTAGTAACTCACAAAATATTCAACAGCATTACTTGGAAAGAACTGCTTGAACTCGTGATAGAGCTGCGCCGCCAGCGTCTTATTATGCGCCAGCACAAGTGCCGGGCGATTTGCCGCCTGGATGACCTTTGCCATGGTGAAGGTTTTGCCTGATCCGGTCACACCCAGCAAGACCTGATGCTTGTCCCCATCGCGCAGGCCGCCG
>CAXUEU010000176.1:0-4789 GCA_964250195.1 uncultured Acidobacteriaceae bacterium | reverse complement strand
TGATCGCCCTGCGGCTGATAGTCCGTGGAAAGCTGAAAGTCCATCTCTACAGAATACAGTCACGCCTATAAGGCAGCCCGTTTCCAGACCGTACCGCTCAAACGATCTCACGCGTCCTGAATGTCCAAACCCAGATCCAATGCACGCACACTGTGTGTCAGCGCTCCGACCGAAATAAGGCCGACACCGCTCTCCGCGATCGCGCGTACGGTCTGCAGGTTGACACCGCCGCTCGCCTCCAGCGTCGCCCGGCCGGCGACCTGTGCCACGGCGGCCCGTAACTGCTCCGGCGTGAAATTATCCAGCAGCAGCAGATCCACGCCGGCCGCCTGCATCTCCGCCCGGAACCGCACACGGAGCAGGTCCGTCTCCACCCAGGCCCGCAGCAGCGCGGCCCCGCTCAGCGCGCCTTCGGCTTCCGCCGTGTCCAGGAAAGCTTCAAAGATGGGGCTCAACGTCCCGCGGTGCCCCGCCACCAAGGGCTCGTAGAGCATCGCCCCGCACTGGACGAAGAAGGTCCGCCACAGCCTTGCCGCTTCTTCCAACCCGCCCGGGCGGAACGGCCTCACCCGGCACCCCGCCCCCTCCAGCGCCCGCGCGGCGTCCCGGACGGCCGTTCGGGTTTCAGGGGTCACCGGCACAATCCCGTCGTCCTCGAACCAGCCCACCGTCGCCCCGCGCGGATCGACCGGCGTGTACGGCTTGGGCCCCGCGCACAGGATCTCGAACAGGAGCGACACATCGGCGATGGTCCGCGCCATGGGCCCCACCGCGCCCAGCGACGAGAACGGCCCCACGTTCGGCGGCTGGCAGCCCGCGTCGGCAATCCGCCCCGGCGTGGGTTTCAGCGCGCAGATGCCCACCGCGTGCGCCGGCTGCCGGACCGACCCACCCGAGTCGCTCCCCAGGCCGCATGCCGAAAGCCCCGCCGCGATCGCGGCCGCCTCGCCGCCGCTGGACCCGCCCGCGCTGTAGGCCGTATTCCAGGGGTTCGCGGTCGCCCCGTACAGGTCGTTGGCCGTTTCGTACGCCATCAGGAACTCCGGGCAGTTCGTGGTTCCCAGAACGACCGCGCCTTCAGCCCGCAGACGCGCGACCGCCGCCGCGTCCGCCGCCGCCGTGGCCCCGCGCCGCAGCATGCTGCCGATCTCGCACCGGTACCCCGCGACCTCGATGCATGACTTGCGCGACACCGGCAGCCCCGCAAGCCTGCCCCCACGCACAGCGCGGGCTTGGGCCCGCACCCGCTCCGGGTTGCATTCCACAAACGCGTGCAGCGCCGGGTTCAGCCGCTCGATGCGGGCCAGGTGCTCTTCCGCGAGCTCCGGCGGCGAAATGCGCCCCGCGCGCAGCAGCGCGAGCTGGTCCACGGCTGAAAGCAACGCAGGGCTCATGCAAGTATCGTAAGCACATGCCCCCTCTTTGGCACGGCTTCCTGCCTGAAGACGAGCCCGTAGTCATCCCGGAGCACCTGCGGGGCAAGCGCATCCTCATCACCGGCGCGGGCGGCTCGCTGGGCTCGCTGCTGGCCCGCGCGCTCGCGCCGGTTTGCGAACTTACGCTCCTCGATCAAGCCGAGCACGGCCTGTACCGTCTGGGAGATCTGCCCGCGACCCGCCTCGTGGGTTCGGTCACCAATCCCGCCTTTCTGCGAAACACGTTCGCCGCGAATCGAACGGAAACCGTCTTCCACGCAGCCGCCCACAAGCATGTCCCGCTCATGGAAGCCAACCCGCTCGCCGCCGCCGAAACGAACATCCTGGGCACGGAAGCCTGCCTCACCGCCGCCCGCGAGTCCGAGCGATTCGTCCTCGTCTCCACCGACAAAGCCGCCGCCCCGGTCAGCGCGATGGGCGCGGCCAAGCAGGTCGCCGAGCGCCTGACCCTGGCTGCCGGGCGCACGGTCGTCCGCCTGCCCAACATCCTCGGCTCGTCGGGCTCGGTCGCCCCCCTGTTCACAAAGCAAATCTGGAGCAAGCGCCCGGTCACCGTAACGCACCCGGAGGCGACCCGGTTCTTCGTCTCCGCGCGCCGGGCCGTGCAGGCGCTGCTCAACGCGCGGGAGCCCGGTTTGTATGTGCCGGAAACCACCCCGGCGCGCCGCATCGCCGAGCTCGCCGAGCACATGATCGCCCGCTCCGGCCGCTCCGGCGTCGCGATCGCGTACACCGCCCTGCGCCCCGGCGACCGCCTCCACGAAACCCTGACCGGGCCCGGCGAAACGCTTCTGCCCTCCGAAGCCGGCCTCCAACGCGTGCTCACCGCAACCGAACCCGCAGACCTCGACTCCATCCGCCGGGCCGTCGCCGCCTGGGATGAACCCGCGCTCCGCCGGGCCCTGCTGCCATGATCAGGATCGCCGCCGTTACCACCTCCCGCGCCGACTACAGCCACCTGTACTGGCCACTTCGCACGCTTCACGAGCATCCGAATGTGGATCTGCACATCCTGGCCATGGCCTCGCACTTGTCCCCCGAGTTCGGCCTCACCGTCGGCGAGATCGAGCGCGACGGCCTGCCCGTAGCCGCCCGCATCGAGTGCCTGCTCTCCTCCGACACCGACGTCGGCATGGCCAAGAGCATCGGCGTCGCCACCCTCTCGCTCGCCGACACCCTCGGCGCGCTCCGGCCGGACCTCCTGCTGCTTATCGCCGACCGCTACGAGATGCTCGCCCCCGCCTCGGTCGGCCTGGCCCTGCGCATCCCCATGGCGCACATCGAGGGCGGCGAGCGGAGCGAGGGCGCGATCGACGACGCGGTCCGCAATGCCCTGACAAAGATGTGCCACATCCACTTCACCTCGACCCCCGCGGCCCGCGCGCGCGTCGTCGCGATGGGCGAGGAGCCCTGGCGTGTGCACCGGGCGGGCGCGCCCTCGCTCGACCACCTCCGCAAATCCCGCCTGCCCGCGCGCGCGGAGCTCGAGGCGGCGCTCGCGCTCGACCTGAGCCGGCCCACGGTCGTCGTCGCCTACCACCCGGTCACGCTGCTGTCTGAAACCACGGCCGAGGCCGAGGCGCTGTTCGCCGCCTTGGCCGCGCTCCCTCAGCAGCTGGTTTTTTGCTATCCCAACGCAGACGCCGGCTCTCGCTCACTCGCCCGCAGGGCAGAGTCGCTTCTGGAAAGTCGCCTCAATGGCAAATTGTTCGTCAACCTGCCCGCGATCCAGTACTGGGCCTTGCTCCGCGAAGCAGCCGCCATGGTCGGCAACTCCTCCAGCGGCATCATGGAGACGGCCTCGTTCGCCCTCCCGACGGTCAACGTCGGCCTGCGCCAGAAAGGCCGCGAGCGCCCGGCGAACGTCCTCGACGCCCCACCCGACGCTTCGGCGATCCTGAGCGCCCTGCGCGAAGCGCTCACACCCGAGTTCCGCGCCGGGCTCGCCGGCATGCCCAACCCCTACGGCGACGGCACCGCCGCCGAGCGCATCGCGGAGGTGCTCACCGCCCTGCCCGGGCGCGACACGCTCTTGCAAAAGCAGGGTTGAACGGTGCACATCCCCCTCTCCGCCCCCGACATCACCGAACGCGAGATCGACGCCGTCACCGCCGTCCTCCGCAGCACGCGGCTGAGCCTCGGGCCGCGCATGGAACAGTTCGAGCGGCAGTTCCAAACCCTCACCGGCCTCCCGCACGCGATCGCGGTCAGCTCCGGCACGGCCGGGCTGCACTTGTGCGCGCGCGCGCTCGCCCTGGGGCCGGGCGATGAAGTTTTAGTCCCTTCGTTCACCTTCATCGCCGCCGCCAACGCCGTCCGCTACGAGGGCGCAATCCCGGTCTTCGTCGACATCGACCCCGCAACCCTGAACATGGATCCCGCGGCGGCCGAGCGCGCGATTACCCCGCGCACACGCGCTCTCATGCTCGTCCACACCTTCGGCCGCCCGGCCGCGTTAGACGCCCTTCTCACCCTCGCCCGCCGCCACGACCTGCGCGTGATCGAAGACGCCTGCGAGGCCGTCGGCGCGGCCAGCCGGGATAGGCAGGCCGGGACCTTCGGCGATGCGGGCGTCTTCGCGTTCTACCCCAACAAACAGATCACCACCGGGGAGGGCGGCATGGTGGTCACCCGCGACCCGTCGCTGGCCCGCGCGATACGCGCCATGCGTAATCAAGGCCGCGAGCCCTCGGACGACTGGCTCCAGCATTCCATGCTCGGCTACAACTACCGCTTGTCCGAGATCAGCTGCGCCCTCGGCTGCGCGCAAATGAATCGTTTGGACGAGATTCTCGCGAAACGCGAGCGCGTCGCTGGGTTATACGGGGCCGCGCTCGCCGGCATTCCCGGCCTCAAGCCTCCCGCGGAAGCATCGGAGGGCGACCGCATCAGCTGGTTCGTGTACGTGGTCCGCCTACCCGCCGAGCAGCGCGACCGCATCGCCGCCGCGCTCGCCGGCCACGGCATCGAGACCGGCCGCTACTTCGCCCCCATTCACCGGCAGCCCGCCTATGCCGGCTGGCCCTGCCCGAACCCGCTGCCGGTGACGGAGCGCGAAAGCCTACGCACCCTCGCCCTGCCGTTCTTCAGCACCATGACCGAGGACCAGGTGGGGTACGTGGCCCAACACTTGCACCGGTTACTCACCTCCTCCTGATCCAAGGGTCATCCTGAGGAGCGCGGCGACGAAGGACCTGCTTTGCGCGAGAATCGCAGTGAAGAGCAAGTCCTTCGCTTCGTTCAGGATGACCCATGTTTGACGCGGTGCTGACTTAGCGGGAAAGCAAAGCCGCCTGCGCAGCCGGCGGTCCCTTCGGGACGGGTCTTTTCAAAGGCGATAATCAACCCAGATG
>CAXUEU010000175.1:0-5424 GCA_964250195.1 uncultured Acidobacteriaceae bacterium | reverse complement strand
CATCGTGCGCGTGGAGGCGGTCGACGAGAGCGGTGAGCGGCGGGTGGTGGACGCGGACTATGTCTTCTCGACCATGCCGATCCGGGCGTTGATCGCGGCGCTCGACTGTGAGGTGCCCGCCAATGTGCGCGAGGTGAGCGATGGGCTCGTCTACCGTGACTTCATCACGGTGGGGCTGCTGGTGGACCGGCTCGCGGTGACCGAGCCGGACGGCTCGCCGCTCAAGGACACCTGGATCTACATCCAGGAGCCGGATGTGCTGCTGGGGCGGTTGCAGATCTTCAACAACTGGAGCCCGTATCTGGTGGCGGACCCGTCGAAGGTATGGATCGGGCTCGAATACTTCTGCTACGACACGGACCCGCTGTGGCGCATGGGCGACGAGGAGCTGGCGCGGTTCGCGGTCGCGGAGGTCGAGAAGATCGGCATTCTGCGGGCGTCCGATGTCCGGGATAGCCATGTGGTGCGGGTGCCGAAGACCTACCCGGCGTACTTCGGGACGTACAACCGGTTCGACGAGATCGTGGAGTGGATGAACGGCTTTGAAAACCTGTACCTGGTGGGGCGCAACGGGATGCACAAATATAACAATCAGGACCACTCGATGCTGACGGCAATGACGGCGGTGGACGACATCCTCGCGGGCAGGGCGGATAAGGCGCCGTTGTGGCGGATCAACACGGAGCAGGAGTACCACGAGGAGCGGAAGTAGCCGTTCATTCCAGGCGGAGGACCTCGGCCGGGTCGGCCTGGGCGGCGCGGCGTGCGGCGGGATAAGCGGCGGCGAGGGCGCAGGCGGGCAGCAGGACGAGGGCGGGAGCGAGGGCGGCGAGCAGGCTGCCGCCGCTTGCTTCGTAGAGCAGCGCGTGGAGCCAGCGTTCGGCTGCGATCGCGCCCAGCGTACCGGCCAGGAGCGCCGCAAGCAGGGGCCGGGCGGCTTCGGCCAGAACCTGCCGGATGAGCGCGGACCGGGGGGAGCCCAGGGCCATGCGGAGGCCCCACTCCCGCATGCGCCGGTTGACCGAGTAGGCGGACGACCCGTAGATGCCGAGCATGGCCAGCAGGAGGCCGGCGAAGCCGAAAGCGCCGATGAGCAGGGTTTGGAAGCGCTCGACGGCGAGCGACTCGGCGGTCTGGGCTTGCAAGGGGAGGATGGTCGGGATAGCAATCTCGCGGTCGACGGACCAGATGGCTCGTTGGATTTCGGCGGCGGAGGGGGAGCGTCCGCGCAGGAGGAAGACGGGGGAGAACGGCGGGTAGTCCCAGAACGGCATGTAGAAGAACAGCGTGTCGTGACGAGGGTCGTTGAGGCGGGTGTCGGCCGCGACCCCGACGACGGTGTAGGTGCGATCCCACTTCTCAATGAGGTGGCCGAGCGGGTTCTCGCCGGGGAAGGCAGCATGCGCGGCGGAGGCGGACAGAATGACGACACGAGTGTGGTCGCGGTCGGCGGCGGTGAAAGCACGGCCAGCGAGAATGGGTATCCGAAGGGTGGAGAAGTAGTTGGGTGCGATCCGGCGCATGTTTGCTTGTGGGGCTTGACCATTCGGGACAGGGTGGTCAGGTCTGCGAATGCTGTCCACCTCTACTTCGCCGGTCAAGGGCAGCTCACTGGTAGCGCTCGCTTCGGCAACGCCGGGCAAAGCGCGCAATTTGTCGAGCGAGGCTTCGATGAAAGCGCTGCGGGCCCGACTGGGGGCATCCGTTCCGTCGGCGGTGAAGCCTCCATTTTGGTATTCCGGGGTGTATAGGCCGGCTTCGGCCATCGTGACGGGTTGGGAGCCAAGGGCGCGGCTGCTGGTGATGAGCTTGGAAAAAGACTGAACGAGCAGGCCTGTGACTGAAAGCAGAGTGACGGAGCAGGCTATTTCGGTGATGAGCAGGCCTGTGCGGACGCGCTTTGCGTTGCGAGTCTCGCCCGTTCCGCGGTTCCCGGTCTGCATGGCCTTTGCCGGATCCACCGTGCCTGCGCGCCAGGCGGGCAGGAAGCCGCATAGGAGTGAGGTGATCAGAGACAGCATGAGAGCCGCGCCAAAAATCGGCAAGTTCAGCGCAACCTCATTTAAACGCGGCAGGGTCGAAGGGGCAAGGCGGAGGAAGAGGCGCAGACCTGCCTCGGCAAGGGGCAGCGCGAACAGGACTCCAGCGGCGGCGAGCAGGAGGTTTTCGGTAAGGGATTCAAGGATCATGCGAGTCCGCGAAGCACCCAGCGCCGTGCGCAGGGCGTGCTCCGGCATGAGGCCGACCGAGCGGGCAAGCTGGAGGTTGGCGAGGTTGACACAGCCGATGAGCAAAACGCCGCCGACGGCGAGCAGCAGAAGAACGAGCGAGCGGCTGATGCCGCCAGTAACCGCTTCACTGAACGGCTCGACAACGGTGGTGAAGTGGCTCAGGAGGTGGTTGTCAAGGGCGAGCGCTCGTTCCAGCCCGTTGAACTGCGCCTGTGCGGCTTGGAGGGAAATACCTGGGCGGAGGCGGCCGATCGCGACGTAGTTGTAGTCGCCGTCGAGATCTTCGGTGTCGTTTGGTCTAAGCACGAGCGGCGTAAAGATGCTGAGCGGTTTGGTGTCGTTGACCTGAGTGCCGGGCATGACCGAAATTGCCGGAAAGTGGAAGGAGGGCGGGAGAACGCCGGTGACGGTGACCGGCTTGCCGTCGATGCGCAGCGTCTTACCCGGGGTAAAACTCTGCCCGGGAAAGAAGCGTTGCCAAGAGGCTGCAGTCAGCATTGCGACCGCATCGCGACCGGCGGTGAACTCGCCGGAGCGGAAGCCACGGCCCTGCGCGGGTTCGACGCCGAGCGTGCGGAAGAAGTCAGAGGATACGTTAAGCCCCGCGAGGCTCACAGGATGTCCCCCGGGCGTGCCGGCCGAGTAAGCGCCCGGTCGCGAAACGGCAGCGGCGGCGAGGGCGGGCGCATTCTGCTCGAGGTTGAGAAAGTGCCGGTAGTTGACCGGCAGCAGGGGAGATACGTCGGCGTACTCGCGCACAGATTCATGGATTGCGACCAACTGCCCGCGCCCCTCGAAGCCATAGGGCTTGATGAGCACCCCGTAAACCACCGAAAAAATCGCCGTAACCGCGCCGATGCCGAGCGCGAGCACGGCGACCACGGTGAGCGCGTAGCCGGGCGCGCGGCGCAGGCGGCGGACGGCCTGACGCAGGATGGAGAGCGGGAGCGGGGCGGCGATCGGGTTGGCGGGCATGGTGGGCCTCCGGTGGCTGTCTAGTCTGCACGTAGAGGGCCAGAAGAAAAGTTCGGAGTGCGGGGGTTTTTGGGTTTCGGGGGGCTGCGGAGGTGTCCGGAAATGGACAGGGGTGTCCGGTTTTGGACGGTCGCAAAACATGCTCGTGAGTCCGGGACGAGCGCTTCGTTTCGCGAGCGATGCCCGGCGATCGGTCCCCCCGCGGGGTTGGACTATCCGGGCGCGCGCCGGGTGCGCTGGCGCGGCCCGGGTCCTATCTTCCGCGCCTGTGTTAGGCTGGCGCACACATGCTCAGCGGACTCTCGCAAAATACCGGGCGGACGCCGGTCTCGGCGGTACACGGGGCAGGCGCGGGCGGCCCGAGCATCTTCATGGGTGCATTCACGACCCGGCTGCTCGTGCTCTACGCGGCCTTGTTCGCGGTCTGCCTGGGGCTGATCCTCGAGCTGACCGGCAATCGCTTCAGCTACTCGCTCGACGACGCGTACATCCACCTCGCGCTCGCGCAGAACATCGCGCGCGGCCATTACGGGATGAACGCGGGGGAAGCGGCCTCGCCCGCATCCAGCATCGCGTGGCCGTTTCTGCTGGCACCCCTCAGCCGCCTGGGCATCGGTGCATGGCTGCCGCTGCTGTACAACGCTGCGCTCTCGCTGGCCGCATGCCTGCTCATGGGCTCGTTTTTCAAACGCTGGTACCTGCGCTTCCATCCCGAGTCAGGATTCTCGGCGGGTGAGCGGATCCTTCTATGGCCCCTGGCCTTTTTCTTCATCGTGGCGGCGAACCTGATCGGGCTCACCTATCTGGGCATGGAGCACGTGCTGCAGATCGTGCTGGTGCTGGGCTGCGCGCTGGCCATTCTGGAAGCCTATGCCGGCGAGCGCATCCCGGCAGCCTACCTGGTCATGGCCGCGCTTGCACCGTCGGTCCGCTACGAGGACCTGGCTTTTACGCTCGGCGTGTCGATGGCCTGCTGGTTCGCGGGGCGCAGGGCGGCCGGCGCGGCGGTGTTCGCCGCCGGCTGCCTGCCCTTGGCCGCGTTTTCCTTCTTCCTCCATGCGCGCGGGCTTGCCTGGCTGCCGAACTCGGTCCTGGTCAAGGGCGGCGTCGCCGGGCAGCAAGGAGGGCATTTCCACCACGCGTTCGTGCTCATCGCGACCAACCTGGCGGATTTCGTCAAACACCCGGACCACTGGCCGATGCTGGCCCTTGCCGCAGCCCTGGGTGCCCTGGCCTATGCCGCGCGAGGCAGCCGGCGCCACCTGAAGATGCTGCTTTGCGCGCTGGTGCCGGTGCTGCTGATGATGAGCGTGGGACCATACGGCTGGTTCTATCGCTACGACGTGTGCTGCCGGTTCTTCGCCTTCTTAATCGTGTTCGCGGTCCTGGCGCAAAGGCCCGGCTTCCGCCTTCTCAGCGCCAATGCCGTCGCCCTGGTCGCGGCGTCGTTCTATCTGATCGCGCTCGTCAAGACCCCCTACTCGGCGCTCCAAACCTCGCTCCAGCAGCGGGAGATGGCCCGCTTCGCTCACCGGTTCTACCACGGCAACTTCGCGGTGAACGACCTCGGCTGGGTCTGCTTCAATAAGGACGATCACCAATACGTGCTCGATCTTTGGGGTCTCGCTTCGAGCGAGGCGATGGTTCCGGTCAAGGATGCTGCCTGGCTGCGCGCGATCGCCGACAAGCATCATGTCGGGCTGGTGATGATCTACCCGGATTGGTACCAGGGAATTCCCGGCTCCTGGACGCCGGTCGGGGTGCTGCACATGCGATCGAGCCGGCTTTACCGGACGGCCAACAATGCCGCGGTGACTTTTTACGCCACGCATTCGGAGGACGCGCCGGAGATCCGGCGGGAGATTGCAGCCTTCAGGGCGGAGCTGCCCCCCGGTGCATGGATCACGGAGCCGCAGGCGGGCAGCTCCGGGTCTTGAAGCGGATTCAGGGCTGCGGGGCCGGTCTGTCGTCGGCCAGGGTGTAGCCTGCGGGGGGCTGAAACAGCGAAGGGTCGGGCTCGTCGAGGGAAAGCTGCTTGACGGTGAAGGTTTGGCGGCCGGAGCGGGGGTCGTCGCGGGTGGAGCGCAGGTTGAGGCCGAGGGCGGGGGTGTACCAGAATTCGCGCTCGACGGTGACGGGCCGGGCGTTGCCGAACGCCCCGGCGTCGATGACGGTGGTGACGCGCATGCCGGTCGCCTCCTGCCCCAAGACGATGTCC
>CAXUEU010000174.1:0-5427 GCA_964250195.1 uncultured Acidobacteriaceae bacterium | reverse complement strand
GTGCGTACCGGGTAAAGGGGTGGGCAAATGCGACGATGGGCGGTTGTGGCGTTGGTGCTGCTGGCGGGATGCTCCGTGCGCGTGAACAAGGACGGGAACGGGGAGGAGAAGGACGTACACGTGGCGATGCCCTTCGGGCATGTGGACGTGCACAAGGACGCGGGCGGAGGGACGCCGGAGCTGGGTTTGCCTATTTATCCGGGGGCGGTGCCGGATGAGGCGAGGGGGAAGGATCGCGCGGTGGACGTGCATGTGGGTTTCGGGCCATGGAAGGTGCGGGTGCAGGCGGCGGAGTACACGGCGCGTGACCCGGAGGAGAAGGTCGAGGAGTTTTACAAGAAAGCGCTGGCCCAGTACGGAGCGGTGCTGACGTGCAAAGGCAAGATGCCTGTGGGGGAGCCGACGCGGACGGCGCAGGGGCTGACCTGCCGGGACCAGGACTCAAAGAGCGGAAAGGGCGGCCCGACGGGGGACGGCGGCGATCTCCAGTTGAAGGCGGGATCGCCATCGAAGCAGCATGTGGTCGCGTTCCACGGAGGGGAAGGCGAGGGGACGCGCTTCGCGCTGCTGGCGTTGGAGCTGCCGCGGGAAGATTCCGGGGGCAAGGATGAGGAGTAGCCGCGCCGGGTAGACTGGGTGGAGCGATGACGATGCTCTGCCACAGCTGCCGGAACGCGATCGTAGACGGAGCGGCGTTTTGCCCGGAGTGCGGCGCGCCGCAGCTGCGGGTGCGCGGACAGGCGGAGCGCGAGGCGGAAGCGGCGGCCGAGGCCGCGCCGCAGCACGCGGGCGGCGTCGCCTGGCCCGCGGCGATGGAGTCCGCGGCGCTGTGGAGCGTGCCGGCGGGGATTCTGCTCTCATTCGCCGCGCTGCCGCTGTTCGACATGCTGTGGGTGGTGCTCGGTGCGTTCGCGGTGCTGGGCCGGTACCGCAAGCGCGCGCCGGGCGCGCCCAAGCTGACGCCCATGCTGGGCGGCCGCATCGGGCTGGTGCTGGGGCTGTTCGCGGCGGTGGTGGCCACGGCGCTGAACGCGGCGACCGGACTGGTGGAGCGCTATGGGCTGCACCGGGGGGGCATCCTGGACGCGCAGCTGCAGGGGGCTTTGCAGCAGGCGGTGGACCGCATCCACGCGAGCAATCCGGAGTCCGCGGCGCAGCTGCCGGGGCTGTTCGCGTTTTGGCTCTCGCAGGATGGCCGGGGAACGTTGCTGGTGGTCTCCGCGCTGAGCTCGGCGGTGTCGATGGTGTTTTTCGCCTGGCTGGGCGGGTGGATGACGGTGCGCTACGGCGGGCTGCGGCGCGGGAAGAACTCGGAGTCGAGTTAAGAAGCGAGGTGGGTATGGCGACTGCTGCTGTGGGGCGCGTTTTCGTTTCGGTCGAAAAGTATTTGAACACGTCCTTCCGTCCCGATCGCGACTACGTGGACGGAGATCTGGAGGTGCGGCACGTGGGCGAGGACATTCACTCGGCGTGGCAGCTTGCCGTTATGGCTAAGTTCATGCAGCATCCGGAGTGGCCGGTGCTGATCCGTCCGGAAATCCTGATCAAGGTGGGGCCGCGGCGGTACCGCGTGGCGGACGTCGCGATCCTGGACGCGGGAAGCCCGCGCGACCCTGTCGTGCTGCAGGCACCGCTTGCGGTCTTCGAGGTGGTCTCTCGGCTGGACCTCTGGAGCCGGATCATGGCGCGGTTGGCTGACTTTGAAGCGATGGGCGTCCCGCAGATCTGGGTTTTGGACCCGAGGCGCGGGGCGATGCACCGGTACGCAGGCGGGCTGCTCGAGGCTCCGGCGGAGTTCGTGCTGGAGGAGCAGAGGATTCGGTTCGCGATGGACGAGGTGCGGGGGTTGGTGCGGTAAGTCAGTGCTCTCCTTGCAGGCGCTTTGGCGAGCCCGGCAGTCGCCTAACAAAGGGCCTGTTCGAAAATGTCTTTTGTCAGAGTAGGTCGTCCTCAACTGTGAGTATCGGCTTGACGGAACCTGGCGGGGGTAAGGCTTGTAAAACGGCGGAAGGCGGTCGTGAAGCCGGCCTGCGTGGGAAAGCCGCAGAGGGCGGCGACCTCGGCCAGCGGCGAAGCGGTGGAGGCCAGGAGCTGCTGGGCGCGCGCGATGCGGCGATGAAGCAGGTACTGATGCGGGGTGAAGCCGGTGGACCGGCGGAAAAGCGTCGCGAAGTGGGAAGGGCTCAGGGAGGCGGCCTGCGCCAGGGCGGAGAGTGAAAGATTTCGGCTCAGGTTGGCTTCGATGTACTCGCGGATGCGGCGTTCGCGGTCGGGTGTAAGTCCGCCTCCTGTGCTGAGCGATTCCGGACTTGCGGGTTCTATGCCTGGAGCTGCGTCTTCCGGTGCATCCTCCGGGTGCGAACTGTAAGTGCGGAGCAGGTGGATTCCCAGCAGAGTGGTAAGCGACTCGGCCAGGAGGGGCGACAGATGGCCCGTGGAGCACTCACGGTTGAGGACGCGGCCGAGCTCTTCGAGAAACGGATCGCGTACTAAGTACGCGGGGTTAAGTGTATGGGTGGACCGACCGAGAACGGACAAGTTGACGGCGTCGAGAGCGTCAGGCGCGAGATAGAGATGGAGGAGCGCGGCACGGCGCTGCCATAGGGTTTGGTGGGGATGGCCGGCGGGGATGATAGAAACCGAGGAGCCGATATGTTCGCGGCGGCGGGTTTTTGCGCGGGTGCGCCAGGCGGAGTGGAGGGGGGCAGGTTGGAGGGCGAGGGTGATCTGGGGGACGAGATGGGCGTGTTCTCGCCACTGGCTGCGGGGCTGGCGGGCGGAATAGATGGCGAGCGAGGGGGATTGCCAGGCGAAATGGTCCGCGGGGAGAGGATTGTCGGCACCGGTGTGGATAGGGTGAGCAGGCATGAAAGCTTCGGAGAATTCAGCAATGGCCGGGAGTTTTGGAAAGACGGGGCAGCACCGCTCTCAGGATACTTGGTTTGTGGGGTTCAAGCCCTCACGGAGAAGAGGAGACGGCGATGGCGACAGCGGCGGTTTTGAGCGAGCAGGAGTTGACAGCGGATGTGCGATTTTACGAGTACTCGAAGGCGGCGAACCCGATCGATTCGGGGGCGACGCCGCGGATTCCGGTGCGGGAGTTTGGGGCCGGGCTCTACGCAGCGGGGCCGAGCCGGGAAGTTAAGCTGGACCTGAGCGCGGAACTGGGCGTCGGGTATCCGGCGACGGGTCCGGGGCTACTGGCGCGGTTTGTGCGAGTCAATCGCGGGGAGAGCCTGCGGACAGCACCGGTGGCGAGCAGCGAAGTGTTTTATGTGATCCGCGGGCGCGGGTACAGCGAAGTGGAGTCGGGCGCGATCGAGTGGAAAGCAGGGGATTTCGTGGCTCTGCCGGGGTTGGCGGCGGAGCATTGGGCTCAGGAGGACACGGCGTTTTACGCGGTCGACGATTCACCGCTCTACGCATATCTGGGGGCCCGGCAGGCAAAAGCCCGGTTTGCGCCGACGGTGTACGGGCGGGAGCGGGTGCTGGCTGAATTAGAAGCGGCGCGCACGGACCCGGAGGCGGGTACACGGAGCAGGGTAAGCGTGCTGCTGGCGAATGTAAATTTCGAGCAGACGATGACGATTACGCACACGATGTGGACGATGTTCGGAGTCGTTGCTCCGGGAACGCGGCAGTTGCCGCACCGGCATCAGTCGGTGGCGCTGGATTTCGTGGTGGAGGCGCGGCCGGGAGCGTATACGCTGTTGGGGCCGGAGCTCGATGCGGCTGGGAACATCAAAGACCCGGTCAAGGTGGAGTGGGCGACGGGGGCGGCGTTTGTGACGCCTCCTGGCTGGTGGCATGAGCATGTGAATGCTTCGGGAACGGATGCGTACGTCATGCCCGTGCAGGACGCGGGGCTGCACACGTACCTGAGAACGCTGGATATTCAGTTCTTCCAGGAAGACTAGGAGCGGGTCGCGGCCAAAGGTGCCCCAGGTCTCAGAAGAGAGGCCCGGGGCATCGGCGGGGAAGCCTGGTTGGCAGGTTGAAAGCAGGTTCCTCGCTGGGCCAAAAACGACCCATGAATTGAAGATGGGCCTGAAAAGCAGAAGGACTACTTGCCGATGTGGAAGTCGAGCTCGACGGTTTGCTTAGTGTCGAAGGAGGAGATGAGGCGCTCTTTGCTTTTTTCGCCTTTGTACTCGGCCCAGATCTTGTAGTCGGTGGAGGCGGGGAGCTGGCCGAAGCGGTAGGCGCCGGTGTCGGTGGCGATGAAGCTTTTGACGACGTTGGTTTTTTGGTCCTGGAGGTAGATGACGCTGCCGGGCAGGGGGGTGGTGTTGGCGTCGAGCACACGGCCCTGGATGGTTTTGGCGGCCTGCTGGGCCAGGGCGGAGGGGGCAAGCGGGGTGAGAAGCGCGAGCGCGAGCGGTCCGGAAGTGAGGGCGGCGGCGAGCAGGTTACGGGAAAAGCTGGGGCGCATGGCTTGATCTCCGGCGTCGGTCTCGTCCCAGTTTAGGGTACGGATGCGGGGGCCGCGCCGGAAAAGAGGCGCGGCCCTGTTCGCGTGGGCCGGGGTGGGTCAGTCGGCGTCTTCCTCGGCCATGTGGGGCTCATCCTCGTCGATGGTTTCATCGGTGCGGGCGAGCTCGAGCGGATCGGTGGCGACGATTTCGAATTCGGTGCCGCACTCGTCGCATGTGACCGAATCGCCTTCCTCCACGTCGTCGGTGTCGATATCGAGAGCGCTGTCACATTCTGGGCAAAGCATCGTGAAATTTCCTCCAAGGGGGATGCGAGATGTTAGGTTGTGAGCGCCGCCCCTTTTCGCGAGCGAGGGGCGGGAAACGAAAATCTTTTGCGTACAGATGCAGGAGAAGCCCAGAAAGGCGAAACGCCGGTGATGAAAAAGACGAGTACGGTTTCGTGGCGCGCGGGATTGGCGATTGCCTGCCTGGGCGCGCTGCCTGTGTACGGGGTGTGTGAGGGCGCGAAGCGCGATCTGGTTGCCACGGGGACCGCTCTGAAAGCGGAGCCGGCAGATCCGCGGGTGAGCGCGGCGCTGCGGGCGATCGACGCGGGCGCGGTGCGAAGAGATATCGAGGCGCTGGTGGGCTTCGGCAACCGGTCGACGCTGGGAAGCGTTGCGCCTGTGGGCGTTGGGACGCAGAGCGCGGGCAGGGGTGGGGCTGTGGGGGGTGGGCCGGATTGGGGGGGGATGGGGGTGTCGGCTGGGGGGGACTTG
This sequence comes from uncultured Acidobacteriaceae bacterium, assembly GCA_964250195.1. Classification (GTDB taxonomy): domain Bacteria; phylum Acidobacteriota; class Terriglobia; order Terriglobales; family Acidobacteriaceae; genus EB88. The sequence goes on along the minus strand of CAXUEU010000174.1, from coordinate 233 downwards.
GGGGGGGGGGATTAAGTTGGGATCGGGAAAAGCTGCGGGGGGTGCCTGGAGGTGAAGCGGGACTCGTTCGTGGAGCAGCCGAGCGACGGACAGTATGGGCGGAGGATCCATGTCGCGACGCCGATCACGAACGTGTACGCGGTGCTGAAGGGGACGGAAAGCGAGAGCCGGACGGTGCTGGTGACGGGGCACTACGACTCGCGGAACTCCACGAACGAGAACGTGACGGACGC
>CAXUEU010000173.1:0-5449 GCA_964250195.1 uncultured Acidobacteriaceae bacterium | reverse complement strand
GCCCCAAAACAAGGCCGCGCCCCCGCCGGACCGGGCCCATGCCGAGCCGCCTCTCATCCTGCTCCCCTCCGTCGCCGATACGGTCCGGTCCCTGCTTGCGATGGTGGTGGTCGCGCTGTTCATCCTCACCTTCCTCGTCCAGCCTTTCCGCATTCCCTCCGAGTCCATGGAGCGCACGCTGCTCGTCGGCGATTTCCTGCTCGTCAACAAGGGCATTTACGCGCCGCCCGGGCACTTCGGCCGCCTGCTGCCCTATCGCGAGCCGCGCCGCGGCGACGTCACCGTCTTCCGCTTTCCCCTGGACCCCGACGATTACCTCGTCAAGCGCATCGTCGGCGTGCCGGGCGACCGCATCCGGCTGTCGGACGGCCTGGTCTACCGCAACGGCCTGCCCCTTCGCGAACCCTATGCCGTGTACGAGCCGGGCTACCGGGACCTTTACCGCGACAACTTTCCCTCCGGCGCCTACACCGACCCCGGCGTGGACATGCGCTGGTGGGAGTCGCTGCGCGACCACACCCGCGCGGGCGAGATCGTCGTGCCGCCGCGCGAGTACTTCGTGATGGGCGACAACCGCAATCACTCCCGCGACTCGCGCTACTGGGGGTTCGTCCCGCGGGCGGCGATTCTGGGCCGTCCGTTCCTCATCTATTTCTCGCTCCGCGAGCCTTCCTCGACCGACGTTCCCGCGCTGCCGGATGATACACTCGGACACGAAAACGACCCAGTCCCCTCGGTCGTGGATTTCGCGCGCTGGGACCGCATGTTCCGCGTGATTCGTTAACTCCCCAGGAGCCGCAACACCATGGCCGCCACGGTCGACGAAGAAGTCCAAACCGCACCCAAAACGCAGGACGAAACCCCGCTCGAGTTCATCGCCTCGATCGCCGGCGTCTTCGTTTTCGGCTTGTTCGTGTTGACCTTCGTCTTCCAGAACTTCGTCATTCCGTCCGGCTCCATGCTCAAGACGCTGCTCATCGGCGATCACGTGCTGGTCGACCGCATCACGCTCGCGCCGAAAGCCTCAGGGGTGCCGTTCGTGCACCAGCGCGACGTCCGCCGCGGCGACATCGTGGTCTTCTACAAACCCAACGAGCCGGAGCTGTTTCTGGTCAAGCGCGTCATCGGCATCCCCGGCGACCGCATCCACCTGCGCAACGGGCAGGTCTTCCTCAACGGCAAGCCGCAGATGGAGCCCCAGGCCGCCAAGACCACCGACAGCATCTACGTCCCGTACCGCGACGACTTCCCGGCGGTCCCGCCATCCGAGGGATATGACGTGACCGCCACCTGGTCCGCCGAGCTGCCGACCCATATTCAGGGCGAGGACCTGGTCGTCCCCGAGGGCGACTACTTCTGCATGGGCGACAACCGGCCCTACTCGCTCGACGGGCGCTATTGGGGTTTCGTGCCGAGGGCCAACATCGTCGGACGTCCTCTGTTCGTGTACTGGTCGTTCATGACCAGCGAGGCACAGATCGACAAGTCGAGCCTTGCCGACCAGGCGGCCTGGTTCGCCCACATCGCACTCCACTTCTTTACCGAGACCCGCTGGAGCCGCACCCTGCACGTTGTCCGCTAAACCAAAGCTCCGGCGCGAGCACATCGCGCTCGCCGTTACCGTCGCGCTGCTGCTGCTCGCGACCCTCCCGCCGCTCATCAATCTGGGCCGGTTCCAGCACAGGATCGCCGCGTCCGTGAGCCGGTCCATCGGACGCCCGGTCGGGTTCCGCTCCATCTCTTTCCGTCTGCTGCCCTGGCCGGCGCTCGTCATGCAGGACTTCATCGTTGAAGAGGCACCGGGCTTCGGCTACGAGCCCGCCTTGCGCGCTCCGGAGATCGTGGCCACCCCGCGCCTGCTCTCGCTGTGGCGGGGCCGCTTCGAGCTCGCGCTCGTCGAGCTTTCGGGGGCCAGCGTCAACCTGGTCCGCGACGAGAGCGGCCGTTGGAACGTCTCCTCCGTGCTGCTGCAGGCCTCGCGCGTGCCCAACGCACCCACCGCCCAGCCCCGGCCCGGCCCGGCGCTCCGGTTCCCGTTCATCGAGGCGACCGGAACCCGCATCAACTTCAAGCGCGGGGCGGAAAAGCTGCCGTTTTCACTGCTGGACGCGGACTTTTCCATGTCCCTGGCCAGCCCGGAAGTGTGGCGGCTCAAGCTCGAAGCACAGCCGCTCCGCACTGACATCGCGCTCTCCGCCAACGACACGGGAACGGTCCGGGTCGAGGGCGACCTCCACCGCGCTTCGGCTTTCGGGGCCATGCCCGTCGCGCTCCGGGCCGAGTGGAAGGACGCCGCGCTGGGCCAGCTGACGCAGTTGCTCACCGGCCGCGACCCCGGCTGGCGGGCGCTGGTCAACGCTTCGGCCCGGCTCACGGGCGACCTCGACCACCTCTCTGTCATGACCCGGGTCGTGGCCGCCGGCCTGCACCGGCAGGAGTTTACCCCGGAGCGCACCTACACCGTGGATGCCCGCTGTCAGGGCCTGTACAGCCGCCCCGAGCCTTCCGCCGGGCGGTTCACCTGCCGTTGGCCGCTCGGGGCCGGGGGGCTCACCGTTTCGAGCGAGGCGCGGCCCGCGGAGCCGATTCCGCTCGCGCAGCCGGACCGCACCCTCCAGATCGAGCTCGACCGCATCCCGGCCGATGTGCTCGCGGCCACCGCCGGGTTGTTTCGGCCGGGCGCGCCCCCGCCCGGCGGCTTCGGCGGCGAGCTCACCGGCGCATTCACCTACACACCCGCAACCGGCGTGCTGGCCGGCAAAGCCCGGATGCCGCGCCTGACCGTCGCCGGCGCCACGCCATTCACGGTGTCCGGCGTCCAGGTAACGGCGGGAACCGGCATCGAGCCCTCCCTGCTGGTCACCGCCGAGCCTTTCCCCTCCGGCCCCGGCGCGGCGACCCTGGCCGTTTCCGCCCGGCTGTACCCGCGCGGCTGGAGCGTTGCGGCGCGCGGATCCGCACTCCTGGCAAACCTGCAAAGCCTCGCCGCCGCCCTGCGCCTGCCCGCGGCGGGGCAGCTTTCCTCGTATGGGGACGGGCCCGCCGCTCTGCGCCTGGACGCGAGCCGCTCCGGCATTTGGCTGGGCGGCGAACCGGCCCTCACGGCAGGCTCGGTGATGCTCGAAAATACACGCTGGCAGCCCGATTGGCTGCCCTTCCCGGTGGACCTGCTTGCCGCCACCGCCGACCTTGCGCCCGGCTTCGCGCGCTGGAACGTTGCCGCCGGCGATGTGGGCACGCCCGAGCATCCGATTCACTTTTCGGGCTCGGCGCAGGTCCCGCTTGCCTGCGCCGATACTTTGCCGGGCGCGCCCTGCCTCACCCGCTTCACGCTCGAGACCCCGTCCCTGGACGCCGGGGCGCTCCAGGCCGCGCTCACCGGCAACCGCCCGGAGCTGGTGCAGGCGCTGCTCAACCGCTTCAACACGCGCACGCGCCTGCCCGCGCTCACCGGGAGCATTCACGCGGGCACCCTCACCCTGAGCAAGCTGGAGGTCCGCGATGCCACGGCATCCATCTCGACTGGACTGACACCTGAAGCTACGGTCGAGTTCCATGCGCTGGATGGCGCGGCGCTGGGCGGCAGGCTCCACCTGCAAGGCACGCTCGGGCTGGCGGGGACAGCGCCGGAGTACCGGCTCCATGCGGCGCTTACCGGCGCGAGCGCCGCGCAGGCCGCCGCGCTGTGGGGCGAGTCGTGGGGACCCGGCACGCTCGACGCTTCGGCCGACTTCACCCTGTCCGGGACCTCGCCCGCAAGCCTTTTGGGCGGGGCCGCGGGTTCGTTTAGCGCGAGCTGGCTCAATGGCGCGCCCGCGCCGCCCTTGTTTCGCTTCGCCCGGTGGGATGCGGCCGGAACGCTCTCCGGGCAGGGTCTGACAATCGCGCACGGCAGCTTCGCGGGTACTTCGACGACCGTGAACGGGAGTATCGGGTGGGACCGCCGGCTCGCCCTTTCGCTCTCCCCCGGGCCGGGCGAGCCGACCACCGACATTACCGGGGCGCTGGCGAAGCCGGAGGTGCAGCCGCCGCGGTGAGGGTTTCCGAGTCTGTGTAGACCGAAGAAACGGTTTGACGCGGCCTTCTCTTCGAGGAAAGCCGCTCGACTCGGTACTCAGAAAGGCCGCAACGACGCGGAAGCTGCTTTCAGGAGCCGCCGGTGCGCGCCGGCCTCGACCTCCGGGACCGAGCCATCATTCAGGTCCACCTCGGTCGGCTCGTCCGGCAGCAGCACCCGGCGCGAAACGCTGCCGCGCGCGGGCACGTGCAGCAGCACCGTTTCGGCGGTTTGCGCCGAGCGCACCGTAAGCGGCACCCAAGCCTCCGCGTAGCCGGTGTTCGCCACCTCGACCGCGACCAGCCATTGCCCGCCCGAGCCCGAGTGGGTCGGGGCTACGTTGGCGATCGCGAGGTCCGGCAGGCCCGGATCCTCGTACACCCAGGTGCGGAAGAAGGCGTGGAGGTCCGCGCCGAGGTCCGAGCCGAGGCCCGCCGGATCGTTTGCCGGCTTGCCCGGCGCGGGTTCCCGAGGGCCGTCCGTGACGAAGCCGGTCGCGTCTTCCGGCTTCGGCGCCGCGGGGGAGCGCGCCGCCGCGGTCAGCAGCTTTTCGAAATACTCCGGCGTCGTATCCCGAGCCGGGTCGTAGGCCCGCAGCGCCGCCCGCAGAGCGTCCTCGCCGGCCAGGGCGCGCAGCATCCACAGCACGTACACGGCCTTGGTCCGGAGCAAAACCGGGCTGCGCGCGGCGAGCAGCGGCTCGCCTCCTTCGGCCCCGGGGGTCGCCGGCTCAGCCAGGGCGAGCGGCCCCCGGCCCGCGCCCAACTGTTCGAGGGCTTTGTCCCGGCCCTCGGTCCGCTCGGACCACAAGAGCTCCATCAGCCCGGCGACGCCCTCGCGCAGCCAGGGCCGGGGCGACCGAAAATACGCGTGCGCCAGCGGCGTCAGAAGCCCGGCGGCGACCTGCGAGGGCTGCGCGTCCTCGGCCAGGCTCAGCAGCAGCACCCCTCCGTCGGCGTAGGGCAAGGCTCCATCGACGGGCACGTCCACCAGCAGCAGCGGCGCGGGCAGGGCGGCGAACCAGTCGCGGAACAAGGGCTCCAGCAGGCTCGCCCCGGCGGCGTAGGCTTCGGCGGCCCCGGTGTGCGCGGGCAGCGCCGCCGCCGTGATCAACGGCGTGCCGGCCGTGAGATCGCGCGCGGCGACGACCAGCGACGGCGGCTGAGCCCCGAGCTTGCCCGGCGGCACGGTGAACCGCAAAACCCCCGGGAAAGTGGCCGTCGGCAGCGAGGCGGGCGCGGGCGCGGCGATGGGGCTGCCGTCGGCGGCGAGGACGTTCGGTTCCGCGAGCACTTCCAGCAAACGGCGCGCTTCCAGAGCCTTGATGGTTGCGCCGAGGTTCAGGTCGGAACGAAACAAGAAGATATTCAGCGCATCGCTCAACGAAAAGCT
>CAXUEU010000172.1:0-5462 GCA_964250195.1 uncultured Acidobacteriaceae bacterium | reverse complement strand
GGGTAGAGCCTGGGGCCCTTGGCGGCGGAAATGGTCGCGGGGAGGCCGACCGTGGACTGCTTCGCGGGGCCGCTTGCGATCAGCGCGGCGGTGCGTGCGGCGCGCAGGAGGCGGTCCGGGGAGAGCTCGTCGGTGTAGGCATAGCCGGTGCGCTCGCCGGACAAGACGCGAATGCCGCAGCCGGCGCTGACGCCCTGGGCGGCGGACTTGACCAGCGACTCGTCGATCCCGAGCGAGGTGGAGGCGACCGACTCGAAGTAGAGCTCGGCATAGTCGCCGCCGGCGGAGAGGGCTTCGCCCAGGCAGCGTTCCATGAGGGCGGGGGTGACGGCGAATTTGTCCTGGAAGTAAGGCGTGGGCGGCGCGGTGGGCTCGGTCATCGGGGTTCTCTCAGTGTAGAGCGAACGCCGCACCGGCCGCTCCGAGGGACCAGATGCCCCGGAAGGTACTTACGGAGGTACCGCGGAAGAGCGGGTTGTGAAAAATTTCCCGGCGCGGCCGGGCGGGGCTTGCTACTATCAGCCCATGAAGAAGATGGTTGTCCTCTCCCTCGTTCTCTTGTGCTCGGCCTCGGCCTTTGCGAAAAAGCACCACCACCACCACAGGGGCGGCCAGCACTCGGCCCCGCAGCACGCGCACTAACGCCCAACGGGGTGGGTTTACCCTTGCGGGCATGCCCACTCCCGACCCTCTTTTCGACCTCCGCTACCCGATCGGCCTCCCCGAAGAAAGCTCTGACCCGTCCCAGCGCGCACCCGCGATGGACGCGATTCGCGCGCTGCCCGCGCAGTTCGTCTCGGCCTATGCCGGGTTGAGCGACGGGCAGCTCGAAACGCCCTACCGCGAAGGGGGCTGGACGCTGCGGCAATTGGCGCACCACATCGCCGACTCGCACATGCACGCTTTTCTGCGGACCAAGTTCGCCCTGACCGAGGACTGGCCGGTCATCCACCCCTATGACGAAAAGCTGTGGGCCGCAACCGCCGAAGCGCGCGGCGGCATCGACGCGCCCATGGCCATTCTCGCCGGGGTGCACGCGCGCTGGGCGGCTCTGTTCGGCTCGTTCACGGAGGAGCAGTGGCAGCGCGGGTACACGCACCCGGAGAGCGGCCGGCACACCCTCACCGAGGTAGCGGGCCTGTATAGCTGGCACGGGCGGCATCACCTGGCGCATGCGACCCAGTGCCGCGTGCGGCTCGGTATCTAGGAGACCGCGCCGACGAGCAAGATAGGTAAGGTGGGCCCGGGGGAGCCGCCCGCGGGCTCCGCGGTGATGCCGAAGGCCTTGGCCGCGGTCGCCCCGGGGATCGCCGGGGCGAGCAGGCTCGCGTTGCCCCGCGCGTCCGGAGAGAAGGTCCCGGCGGCGACCGGCGCGCCGCCGTCAGCGGGGATGATCCACATCTCGTAGACCTTGCCGGCCGGCAGCGGCCGCAGATTGCTCGCCTGGAGCAGCAGCGTGCCCGTGGATGCGCCGTAGGTGGCGCGGGCGGAAGGCGTCGTCGGAGCCTTGGGTATGGAGAGCGTCACGCGGACGGATGCCGGGCTGGTCAGGGTGCCGAGGATGCTCTGGGCTTTTGCGGCCTCGGTCTGATAGCGGGACGTCTCCCCGTTTTCGGCGCGCAGCGCGTTCTGGAGCGCGTCGCGGTCCTGCCGCAGGCCGAGCGCGACCACGATGGCGGCGGCCGCCGCTGCCCAGCCCGTCCAGGCGAGCAGACGCGCGGTCCGTCCGCGGTTCGGGGCCGTTTCCATGGCCCTGGCAGGCCGCTTCTCTCGCCCGAGCTGCTTGAGGAAGCGCCCGCGCGCGCCGTTGGGGATGGCGGCCGGCTCGGAGATGAGCGTGGAGGCGAGCGCGTACGAGGCCAGGTCGCGCCGGATAAGCCCGAGTTCGGCGGCGCAGAGCGGGCAGCCCGCGACATGGGCGCGGATTGGCGCGGCCTCCTCGGGGCTGAGTGAGAGCAGCGCGAACAGGGCCAGGTCTTCGCCCGCGATATGTTCGTTGCCGTTCATCCCTGCGCTGCCTTTCTCAGCGTCAGGACAGCGCGCCTGAGCCGGGTTTTGATGGTGCCGAGCGGACTGTGAAGCTTCGCGGCGATCTCCGAGTGGGTCAGCCCGTCGAAGAAAGCGAGGTTGAGCACGGCTTGCTGCTCTTCGGGCAGGGCCTGCATCATGGATCGCGCGCGCGCGAGCAGGATGGTGTGCTCGCCTTCCTTTTCCACGTCGGTCGCGGAGACGAGCACCACGTCCTCGGGGGCGTCGGTCGCGCGGCGGCGGCGCAGCTGGTCGATGGCGCGGTTGCGGGCCAGCACGGAGAACCAGCCGGCCAGGCTGCCCAAGGGTGCGTCGATCGCCGGCGGTTTGCGCCAGATGCGCAGGAACACGTCCTGCATTACGTCCTCGGCACCCGCGGGATCGTTCAGAACCCGCAGCGCCACCGCGTAAACCAGGGTGGAGTGCCGGTCGAACAGAGCGACCATGGCCCCCTGCTCGCCGGCGGCGATCCGATGCAGCAGGGAGATGTCGTCCCCCGGCGACCCCCGCTCTTCCAGATCCTTATCCATAGAACGCGCGACTCGGCAAAACGGGTTCCCGCTTTCGACACTTTCCGCGGCGAAGTTGGGGATGTGCGGCACCGCAGCCCAAGCGTACACCGGAACGGCGGCGGCGTGCGCGACTTTCGCGGGAGGCGGACACCGCGCTTTCGCCGCCGCCCCTTACCCGGCCGGGTGATACTGGGGACGGACCCACCATGCGCGCACTGATCGTCGAAGACGAGCTCCGGCTGGCAGAGAACGTGGCCGCAGCCCTACGCGAAGGGGCCGGCCTCGCGGTGGACCGCGCGGAAACGGGCACCGAAGGCGAGGAACTGCTCGAAGCGGCCGCGCGCGCCGGCTCCCACGACGCCGGCTCTTACGATTTGGTCATCCTGGACCTGATGCTGCCGGGCCTGAGCGGGCTCGCGCTGCTCCGCAAGCTGCGCGCCCGGGGCGACCGGACCCCGGTACTGATCCTGACGGCCCGGGAGGGGGCCGAATCGGTCATCGAGCTGTTGAACGCCGGGGCGGACGACTACCTGTCCAAGCCTTTCGACCTTGGCGAGCTGCTGGCGCGGGCCAAGGCGCTGATCCGGCGCGGCAAGGGCAACGCGCACCCGGTGCTGCGGGTGGGCGAGGTCGAGATCAATACGCTCGAGCAGACGGTGGTGCGCGAGGGCCGCGCGATCGAAACCTCGCCCACCGAGTTCCGCATTCTCGAGTACCTGGCGCACCGGCCCCGGGCCGTCGTATCCAAGCAGGAGCTGCTGGAGCACCTGTACGACTTCAACTGGCAGCACCACTCCAATGTGATCGAGGCGCATGTCTCGAACCTGCGGCGCAAGCTGGACCGGGGCAGCGCCTACCCGATGATCGAAACACTGCGCAACCGGGGCTACCGGCTGGCGGTACCCGCGGCCGGCGGCAAATGAAGCCTTCGCGGTCCATCCTCCGGCAGGCGGTCGGGGCGGTGCTGCTTCTGGAGCTGCTGGCGGCTTCGGTTCTGATCGTGCTCACGGCGGTCCACGAGCGGCATGCCCGCCACCGCGCCTTCCATGCTCGCCTGGAGGCGAAAGCGGCTTCGGTCCTGGGCGCGGTCGGCGACGCGAACGACGAGACGGACGCGGTGGTTCTGGACCCGCGCGGCGTCGCGCTGGGGCCGGGGGAGTTCTTCGAGGCACGCGAAGGGGCCAAGCTGCTGGGCAGGGGAGGTCCCTGGCCCGTCGCGCCCGCGGCCGGTGTCGCGCGCGACAGCCGGGGAAGCGCCTACGAAGTCGCGGGCCTCGGAGGCGTGCGGGTGGTGGACCCGGACGAGCCCGGCGGCGGCAAGGCTCACCGGGTCGAGGTGCTGTACGGGGGGCCGCTCGCGCCCGTCGAGGCCGAGGCGTGGGCGGTGGTGCGCTTCCAGGCGGCGGCTTCGGCGGCCGTACTGCTCGGCACCGCTCTCGCCCTGGCCTGGTTTCTCAGGCGTGCGCTCGACCCCTTGCGCGAGCTCGCCGAAGCGGCCGCCAAGCTGTCGGCGCGGTCCCTCCGCTTCGAGGCCCCCCCGAGTGCCGGACGCACGCGGGAGCTGGCTCCCCTGAGCGCGGCGATCGGGAGCTCGGTGGAGCGGCTGGAGCGGTCCTTCGCGCAGCAGAGGCGCTTGACCGGCGACGCGGCGCACGAGCTCAAAACCGACGTGGCCATCATCAAGTCCTCCCTGCAGCTGCTGCTGCTGCGGGAGCGGACGCCGGAGGGCTACCGGGACGGCCTCGCGCGCGCGCTGGGTGACTGCGAGCGCATGGAGGCCGACGTGGGCGCGATGCTGACGCTGGCCCGGGTGGAGTACGTCCCGGCCGCGGAGGCGGAGTGGACCGATTTGGGCGCGGCGGCGGCTGCGGCGGCCGCGGCGCTCGCGCCCCTGGCGGAGTTGCACGGAGTTTGCGTTCGCCTGGATTGCCGGGGGAAAGCGCCGGTCCGGCTTTCGCGCAGGGATGCGGGCCTGCTCTGCACCAACCTGCTCGAGAACGCGCTGCGCCACGGCCCGGCGAGCAGCGAGGTGGCCGTCACGACGGCGGAGACCGGCGGCGAGGTGACGCTCACGGTCCAGGACCGCGGCGAGGGCATCCCGGCCGAGGCGCTGCCGCACATCTTCGAGGCGTTCTACCGGGGGGACGAGGCGCGGGACCGCAAGCACGGCGGCGCGGGACTGGGGCTCGCGATTGCCAGGGCGATCTGTGAGCGGGCCGGGGGCGCGCTTCGGGCGGAAAGCCGGCCGGGGAAGGGAACCACGATGCTCGCGCGGATGCCTTCCGCGAGCGGGCAGGCAGCCCCTGTGCCTGCTGCAAGTCGGCCGAAGTTGAGCGAGGGCTAACTGAGCGGTTTGGCATCCTGCACGCCGACACCCTGCTCGTAAACCAGGTTGCCGCCCAGGTGCGAGGAGAGAGCGAGCGTGAGAAAGCCCAGCCCGGCGACCGCCCGCGCGGCTTTGCGCAGCGGCTGCCTGCGCCGGCGCAGAACCCAGGACGCGCCGAAAAGCGCGAGCACGGCGACATTGAGCGACCCATGCACCGCGCCGATGCGCTTCGCGTTGCCTTTGGTGTCGGCCCAGTCGTTGATGCCGGTCGCGGCCGCGCCGAGCGCGCCCACCAGGCCGAGAATCAGCGTGGCGTCCGCGGCCTGGTCCATGGCCTCGCTCCCGGTACAGGCGGCGATGGCGTCAAAGGCGGCGGTGCCGGTCCAGGCACCGACAGGCAGCTCCGTGATGATGGCGTGCAGCGGCTGGTGCAGCCAGGTGCCGTGGAGGAGATTGCGGAGCGTGCGGCCGGGTTTGCCGAGCGAGTGGAACGCGCCGCGCACGGCATCCTGCACAGGCTTCTCCGCCGAGGCGGTCCAGGTCTGCCGGAGCGCCCATTGGGCGATTGGGTCTTTCGTGGTGTGGGAGGGCATGGT
>CAXUEU010000171.1:0-5475 GCA_964250195.1 uncultured Acidobacteriaceae bacterium | reverse complement strand
CGGCACCGGCAGCCCGACTCCCAGCACCCCCGAACCGATCCGCCCGAGTTCGCCGGCCGCTTCGCCCAGCAGCAGCTTCGAGACACCGTCAACCCGCACCGCCACACCCGCGGCGCCGGCAGCGACCGGTGAGCAGGCCACCATCGGCAAGTCCCTCGTCATCAAGGGCGAGGTCACCGGCTCCGAGTCCCTCTACGTCGACGGCAAGATCGAGGGCACCATCACCCTCGCCGGCAATCGCGTCACCGTCGGCCGCAACGGCCAGGTCTCCGCCAACATCACCGCCCTCGAGATCGTCGTGCTAGGCAAGGTGCGCGGCAACATGGTCGCCTCCGACCGGGTCGATATCCGCTCCGAGGGTTCGCTGACCGGCGACGTAGCCGCCCAGCGTATCTCCATCGAGGATGGCGCGTTCTTCAAGGGCGGCATCGATATCCGCAAGCCCGACGCGCCTGCCGGCAAGGCGGCCGAACCGGTCAAGGTCGGGGTCTAGGGCCTCTCGTTTCCACGGCGACCCCGGCAATGCGCCGGGGTTTGTCCGTTTCGGTCGCTTCGTTTCCCGCTCGTGCGCTCGAAGACGGCTCCTCAACTTTCCGCCGTTTGCTCGCGCTTCAACGGGGTGTTCACGACCGGCATCGTGTCTGAACCGTCGGAGAGCGCGAACGTCGTGTACTCGAAGTGCATGAGCCTTTCGTCCGGGTGCCGGAGGCGCGTCGTAACTCAAGCTCAATCGTTTTCAACCTCGATCGGGTCGCCTGCAAAGTCATCGAAGCGTGTCCGTGCGAGATGCTCGAGGCGTCTGGCTTGGGTGACGAGAACGCGGCGCAAGCCTGGAGAAACATCGCGCTCGCTGATGACCTTCGCGAGACTGGCAATCGTTCCGGCCCGTCGCGCGATGCGCACATCCGGGTGTTTGCGCGCTTCGAAGAGAGCGGAAGGGATGATCCGCGTTCGAGTCGAAGGCGGCAACGGAACGGTTTCCGCTTCGGCAATGTTTTTCTCGTTCAAGACGGCTTGGTAGCGGGACAGTGACAGAACCCGCTGAAAGACGGTGAACTCCGCCGCGTTCAGGACCGTGGCGGCCGCCTGGGCGGTCTCGTTCTCCAGCTCCCAAAGCGGCCACATTTCTATGTCCGCGACCTCGAAAGGGTCGAGAACGTTCATGGCGACTGCGTCCGTGCGGTGGTTGGTCAGATGACGGCGGATGCGGACGCGAAGCTTTTCCTTGGTCTGCCCTACGTAAATCGGCTCGCCGTCATAATCGAAAAAACGTAGATGCCGAACTTGGAATCGCCTATTCTGCGTCCCGCTGAATCTGCTTGATCCAGCGCGGAAGCTATCGCGGCTCGTATGGCACCGACATCTGCCGGAACTCCCAACCTAGACATCGGCAAACAACTCGCCGTGGGGAACGGGTGCGAACGGCTGCTTTCGTTGCGCTTCAAGCAAGGGGCGCAATAACCTTTGCTCAAGCCAAGAGACAACAGGTATAGCTAAACCGTCTCCCGAGACGTGGTAGGCCTGATTGGGATTTGCAGGCAGCTTGTAAGTATCGGGCAATCCCATCAAGCGTGCGGCTTCCCGAGGGGTAAGCAGCCGGGAGCGAACAGCATCCCGGTCAATTTGCAGGACTATCTGACGGCTCGATCCGCCTTCCGGCGTGCGCAGGCACCCACTTATGCCGTCGAAGCGAGCCTCGGCTCGCTGTACCCCAAACCTCGTCCGTCGATAGGCGGTACCAAGCATACGTACTCCGGCTTGCCGGCAGACTTCAACTTTCCGTCGATTTGTATCGGACATCATCGCGAGCAGCCGGTCTGTCATGTCTTGCGAATGCCACAGCACCGCGTCCTCGGATTCCAGCAAGTCGGCTAACGTAGAGGCCATGAAGGCGGGCCGTTGCAGACGCCACCATATCCACGCTTCCCGCAGGTTCTTAGGTAATCCGGAATACACTGCCAGCAGGCGATCGGAATGCCATGTTTTCTCATTCTGCAACTTGGGCCCGCCGTGGCCATAGCGCAGCGACTCTGGCATTGCCAGTCGATTGCTTGCCGCGACAAGAAAGAGTCGAGGCCGCGACTGAGGCAGAAAGTGAGACGCGTCGATCGTCAGGGCGCCAAGGGAATAACCGAGAGCCCAGATTGCCTGTGCGATGGCCGCAAAATCGGCACCTCCGTGCGAGGTCAGAGTCCCCAGCACATTTTCGATGGTCAGGACAGCCGGAGCTCGACCCTCGCGATCCAGATCACGAATCAGCTCCCAGAAGTGCCAGAACGCGCCGCTGCGGGTTCCGCCGAGACCGACCCCGTTTCCCGCCAGCGATAAGTCCTGGCAGGGAAACGATGCCCACGCCAGGTCGGCAGCCCCGGGCAAGTCGGAAGGGAGCAGGTCTTTCACGTCTCCTACATGCAAGGTCGAGGATGCGTCGGAAAAGTTGGCTGCGTAGACCTCGGCCTTTTGCGGGGAGCAATCGTTCGCGAACAGGCATTGCCAGCGGTCGCCTAGACCGATTCGCGCCATACCCCCACCGGCGAAGAATTCGTAGAACGTATGCATGTTCTCCGAGTATAGAGATTGGGGCCCGCGAGCAGATTGAATCTCGGCGCGTGTCCGGCAACGGAGCTGGACGTTTTCCCGCGACGCCCGGAGTCACTTCCCGGTCAGCCCCCTGTGCATGGCGCGGACCAGCGCCCCATCCGCGCTGTCGCCGCTGAGTTCCCAGGCCATCATGCCGCCGAGCCCGTGAGCGCGGACGTAGCTCGCCTTCGCGGCGGCCGAGACTGGGTCCTCGTAGGTCCAGAAGGTGTCGCCGTCCCAGAGCCAGGGGGCTTGGGAGCGGGGATCGCGGAAGGGTTGGGCGGCACCGGGGAACTCGGCGATCTCGCGGAAGGGCGTGTCGCCGCGCTCGGGCTGGGCGACGACGCCGAGGCCGTGATTGTCGCCCGCCGGCGCGCCGGACCAATGATAGCCGTAGAAGGGAATGCCCATGAGGAGCTTGGCGGCGGGGACGCCGGCACCCTCGTATTCCGCGACCGTACCGTCGACGCTGCCGCTCTCGAGACCCAAGCCGGGCGGCTGATAGAGCGGGGCGACGAGGCCGGTGCGCTTTTGCCAGGGGCCGTTGTAGTCGTAGTTCATGAGGCCGACGCGGTCGACCGCGCGCGCGACCGCGGGCCAGTCCACACCCCCGTAGCGGCCGAGGCCGGGCGCGGCGGCGACGGTCAATAGCGGGCGGGTGTGGGTCTCGGCCCCGTACAGGTCGAGCTGCCGGCGGAACTCCGCAACGAGTGCGGTGTAGTTCGCGCCGTCGCCGGGGGCGTCCGGGTACTCCCAGTCCATGTCGATGCCGGAGAACAACCCGGGGACGCTCACGCCGGGGGCGACGTTGCCGCGCAGGAACAGATCGATGCAGGAGGCGACGAAGGCTTCGCGGCGCTCGGGCGCGGCAGCGTAGCGGAAGGCGGCGGGCTTGCCTTCAATCGAGATAAGGGCGCGCAGGTGGCGGTGCTTGCGCAGGAGCAGGGCGAGTTGGTGGAACTCGCCGCGGACGGGCTCGCCGGGGTTGAGAGGCTGGCCGGCGGGGTCGGGACCGGCGGGGATCGCATCGGCGACGCCGTTCACGGAGTTCTCGGCGGAGTAGGGCTGCTGGACATCGGCGCGCGGATCGGCCAGGATGCAGCGGCCGTCGGCGGGCGAGCCCTGGGCGTAGTCGATCTGGTCGAGCAGCGCGGCGGAGCCGTCGATGTCGAGCTGCTTGGCGGTCCAGAGAGGGGTCTGGTACAGGCCCCACTGCGGGAGGTAGCCGACCAAAATAGGTTTTGGGATGGGCTTTTGCGCGAAGAGAACGGCGGGAAGCAGCAGCAGGAGGGCAAGACGGCGCATGTATTTATGTCAGACGCGCCCGGGCGGCGTCCGCTCCAAACTCGGATTCATCGCGGACGCCGGTTGCGCAGGCGTGCGAGCAAATCCGGCGGCAGGGCGGAGCCGGTGAGCGTGAGCACGGCAAAGGAAAGCGCCAGCCACAGCAAGGCTCCGGCGGCGAGGAGCACGGCTTCCTCCGGGCGGGAGAGCGCCTCCGGCAGCGCGGCTCGGAGGGCATAGAGCGTTCCGGCCGCCAGGGCGGCGGCGAGCAGAGACCGGCCCAGTTCGGGCCAGTCCAGACCTGCCGCCTGGACGAGCTTGCGGCGGTTGAGCAGGAACGCGAAGACGAGCGCCTGCAGCGTGATGCCGATGTCGGAGGCGAGCGCGAGGCCGGGCGCGCCGGCGGCATGAAACAGCCCCCAGTAGACGGGCAGCGAGACGAGCACGATCGCGGTGGAGGCGAGCATGGGGGTGAGGGTGTTGCCGGTCGCATAGAAGGCGCGGGCGTAAAGCGCCTGGGCGGACCACAGGGGGAGGGACACCGTGAAGATGGCGAGATACAAGCCGGTTTGGGTGGTGTCCGCCCGGCCGAGCGCGCCGCCGCGAAAGAACAGGTCGACCGCCGGCGCGGCGAGCGGGGCGATGAAGGCCGCGATGAGCAGCGAGAAGCCCGCGAGGCGGGAGACGGACCGGTTGACGGACTGCGCGAAGGGGCGGCCGTTTTCGTTGCCATACAGGGACGCGAGGAAGGGAAGCGAGGCGGCCCCGGCGGCCTGGCCCAGCGCCTGGGGGACGGAAAACATCTGCTTCGCGTAGTTGAGCAGGGCGACCGCGCCGCCGACGCGAGAGCCGAAGTAGGAGAGGATCCAGAGGTCGACCGTGACCAGGGAAAAGCCCAGGATCAGTGGCAAGGTCGTCCGGACCCACTGACGCAGGCCCGCGTTGCGAAAGTCGAGGTGGAAGCGCAGGCGCATACCCTGCGCGCGCGCACCGAGGCCGTTGACCGCGAACGGGCCGAGGATGACCCCGGCGAGGCCGCCCCAGGCGATGGAGGCGACCCCGAGCCGGCGGTAGAGCAGGACGCCGCCGAGGATCATGCCGAGGTTGTAGATGAGCGGGGCGAAGGCCTGGAGGGTGAACTGCTTGCGGGCGAGCAGCACCGCGCCGAAGATGCCCCCGGCGAAGAAAAAGACCTGCCCGGGCAGGATGATGCGGGTGAGGTGGACGCAGAGGGCGAACTTCGCGGGGTCGCGGATGAAGCCGGGGAAGAAGACGCGGACGTAGGCGGGGGCGAGCAGCTCGGCGAGCAGGACCGCGGCGGAGAGCACCAGGAACATGGTCGAGAAGATGACGGAGAGGGCTTCCTCGCCTTCACGCTCCCGCCCGGCCTCGCGGTAGCGCGTGAGCATGGTGACGAAGGTGATGGAGGTCGCGCCGCCGATGAGGAAGTAGGAGAGGGTGTCGGGCAGCTGGAACATCGCGGAGAAGGCGTCGGCGGCCGGGCCCTTGCCGAGCAGCCAGGCGATGTACTTGACCCGGACGAGCGAGATGATTTTCGACGCGAAGGCGGCGGCGGTGAGCAGCAGGGTCGCGGTGAGGGCAGTTTGGGCG
>CAXUEU010000170.1:0-5558 GCA_964250195.1 uncultured Acidobacteriaceae bacterium | reverse complement strand
GATCGTTCCCACGTTCACGTGCGGCTTCGAACGGTCAAACTTTTCCTTGCCCATGTCGCTCTCGTCTCCTCGAAAAACTTTCAGTAGTACGCGTAAACCTTGAGGAACCTGGCCCGCAACTCCGGCGCGACCCGCTCCACCAGGCTCAGGTACTGCTCCCGCACTTGCCCCCGGTCCGAATCGCCCAGCGAGGCATAGGCCTTCTGCGCCTCGGCTCCGAGCAGCCCGCTCGCGAGGATCGCCTCGAACTGCCGCGCCCGCAGCTTCGCCTTGCCCAGTTGCTTCAAAAACCCGCCCACGGCCGCCGGCGCGAAGGTTCGGTCGAGCGAACCCCGGACCGTTCCGAACGTCCGCTCATCCTGAATCGGTAGAACCGCTTGCTCGAACATGCTCATAGCTCTGCTTTTTTGGAGCGGGAGACGGGAATCGGACCCGCGACCAACAGCTTGGAAGGCTGTGACTCTACCACTGAGTTACTCCCGCGTTCCACCTGCAACCTGCCTTGCGAAAATTTTGGAGCTGATGACCGGGATTGAACCGGTGACCTCTCCCTTACCAAGGGAGTGCTCTACCGACTGAGCTACATCAGCCTGCTTTCGACCCCGCGAGCACGATACGCAGGGCGAATCCGGCAAGAAGGACGGAAACGACATCCCGCATCTTGCCAGCGTCCATGGTAGCCCAGGCGAGGACTCCCGTGAAGATTAAAACGGCGAGCGCCGCGAGCGTCCGTTTTCCGCCTCGGAGCGCCACGCTAAACCGGCTTTGTGGTGCACAGGGGAGGATTTGAACCTCCGTAGCTCCTAGGAGCGGCAGATTTACAGTCTGCTGCCATTAACCGCTCGGCCACCTGTGCCCATCTTGTATCCGACCTCCCCGTAGTTGCAGGCGATGGAGCCGGCGAAGGGATTTGAACCCCCGACCGTCTGATTACAAATCAGGTGCTCTGCCAACTGAGCTACGCCGGCCCGGCGCGGCCGCGGGAAGCAAGGACGCGCAAGACTGGAGATTAGCACAGAGGGGTTTGCCGGGCAATCGCACGTTCAGATAGTCCAGCCCCGGGCGGTTGCCTCGCGAGGAACCGCCCGGAAGAAAGCCGTTTCCGAGCTCCCAGCGGTGTGCTACCGTCTTCACCGGAGAACCTCCTCGCTTGGCCCAGGACCCGCCCGCAGACGCGCCCGCAAAACTCGAATACCGAGGGCTGATCCTGCCCTTCGACGGACTGCGCGGCGCGGGCGTGCTCGCCGTCATCCTGGCCCACGGCTTCTACGACTCCCCCTACAAGGCCGCTTCCGGCAGCGCCGCCCAGTACTTCCTCCGCCTGACCCTGTTCGGCGGTCCCATGGTGATCGTCTTCTTCGCGTTGTCGGGCTTCCTCATCACCGGCATTCTGCTCGACTCGGTCGACCGCCCCCGCTACTGGCAAAACTTCTACATCCGGCGAGCCCTGCGCATCCTGCCCGCCTACATGCTCCTGCTCGCGGCGCTCAAGCTGGGCCACTTCGTCTCTTCCCGCTTCGTCGTCGCGGCGTTCTTCTACATCGCGAACATGGCCCGCCTGGTCGGGGCGCGGGCGCAGGAGTACGGCGTGCTGTGGACCCTGGCCGTCGAGGAGCAGTTTTACCTCGTCTGGCCCGTCTTCGTCCGCTATCTGAGCCGGGGCAAGCTGCTCGCGCTCATTGTCGCCGCCCTTCTGCTCACGCCCCCCTTCCGGCTCCTGCTCGCCACGCACGGCATCGAGAGCTATCTCAATACGCCCTCCAACGTGGACTGCATCGTGTCGGGTGCCCTGCTGGCGATCCTGCTCCGCAACGGCACCATCCACCGCGGCAATATTCGTCCGCTGTACCTCTCGATCGGGGCGCTCAGCATTCTCGGCTTCGCGCCGGTGCTCCTCGACGGGCTGCGGGGTATCAACGTCGACCGAAGCGTGTTCCTGGCAGCTTTCAACAAGATTCCCATGTACGGCTTTTTCGCCGCGTTCGCGCTCTGGGTCATCGCCCGGCGCAGGCGAGACGCCCCGCCGCCCGGCCCCGCCCTGCGCTTTCTCCTGTTCTTCGGCGACATCAGCTACGGGCTTTACCTCGTCCATCAGCTGGTCTTTCTGCTCTATGACCGCTACACGGCCGGCACCGCGCTGGGAGGCTTCGGGACGAGCTTCGGGCTGCTCACGGTGCGCTGCCTGCTGGTCACGGTCGTCGCGACGGCAATCGCCTGGGTTTCGCGCCGCTACTTCGAGGACCTGTTCCTGAAGCAGAAGACCAAACTCGCACCCTACAAGGGCGATCCCGACAAGGTCAGCGATCCGCGGCCCGGCGTGCTGCCGGGAAGCGAAAAGCGGTGAAGCGAAAGGCTCTCGCCTCGCGAGAGCCTTTCAAATACACGTCACGAAGTGACCGCGAGCCGCGCAGGCGGTTTTAGATCAGATTTCCACTTTAGTACCCTTGAGCTCATGCCGCTCCGCCGGACGCGCTCCCGCATCGCCCTTCTCGTATTTGCCCTGATTCCCGTCGCATGCGCGAGCCTGTTTTTCTGGCGCAAAGCCACCCCGCCCCTCGTCGCCCGGCTCCTGCCCGAATCGCAGGCGATCGTCTACTTCGACCTGAGCCCTTTGCGCGCCGCGACCCACTTCAACCGCACCCCATCTGTCCACGCACCCGAGTACCAGCGCTTCATCGACGGGACCGGCATCGATCCCGAGCGCGACCTCGACGAAGCCGCCTTCGCGCTCGACCGCCTGCCCGACCTCACCGGGCCCAACGCCGGCCTCGCCTACTCCGAGATTTTCCGGGGCCGCTTCGATCCCGGGCGCCTCCGCCGCTACCTGGCCCGGGAAGCCGCCTCGACCGAACAGTACGGCGGCGGCACGCTCTACCTCATTCCGGTCGAGGGGCGCACCGTCCGCGTCGCCCTGCTGCCGCGCGGGCTCGTAGCCGTCAGCAACACGCCGACCCCGGAGCAAATCCACTCCATCGTGGATCGTGACCGCGCCCTTGCCTTGACCGGGTGGCTTCCCCTCGGCGGCGCGGGCCCGACGCTTCTGTCCGAGCACTACCACGATCTACCGGTACTTTCACTTGCTTGGGGCCTGGGCGAGATCGGCCTGCCCTTCGGCGATCACGGGAAGATTTCGCTGCTCGGCCTCGCGCTGCCCCTGCGGCTCGATGCGACCTTCGTCGCCTCCCTCCGCTGGACGGGGGCGCTCCGCTTGCGTGTCGAGGAGATCGCGCCGAACCAAACCGCCGCTGAAGCCTCCGCCGGCGCGCTCCGCGCGCTGCTCGACGTGGTGAAACTCGCGGAGAACAACCTGCCCGCCTCGTTCACCGACCCCAACACGCAGGCCGTGCTGAACAGCGCCAGGGTGGTGCACTATGACGACCGGGCGGTCGTCACCGCGACGCTGCCGACCGCGCTGCTGCGCTCGGCGGTGCGTGCGCCGACACGTTGAGCTTGCGCACGAGAAATCGCTCTAATGAAAACCGGGTCGTCCTGAAAAGCGAAGCGGCGAAGGATGACCCGACGGTGCAAAGCGCTTTGAAACCTACTGCCCGCCGCGCGGCGTCTTCGCATCCGCGGCGACCGCCACTTGCTCTTCCTGCTCTTCCATCGTCTGCTTCAGGTACTTGTGCGGGTTCACGGGCATGTTGTGGATCCGGACCTCGTAGTGGAGGTGCGGCCCCGTGCTGCGGCCCGCCGAGCCCACATAGCCGATCACCTGGCCCTGCCTGACCAACTGCCCCGCGATGACGGCGAAGCCGGACATGTGCCCGTAAATCGTGGTCACCCCGCCGCCATGGTCGATGATCATCTCGCGCCCGTAGCCGCTTGCCGGGCCGGCCTTCACAATGACGCCGTCCGCCGGCGCGCGCACGGGTGTTCCGTAACTTGTCGCGATGTCAAGCCCGGCGTGGAACGCGCCTTCCCCGTTGAACGGATCCATGCGCTCGCCGAAGGAGCTCGTGAGCCTGCCTGTTACCGGCCACAGCACCGGCACGGCCGTCCCGCTCAGCACACTATCGGCATTGGTGGCAAAAGGATGAGGGTGAAACGTAAGCTGCGGTTCGGAGTGCCCGGTCACGGCGGCGGTCCGCAGCTCGGCGAATTCGTCCAGCGACTTGGCGTAAGCCTGCTGGCTCCAGCCGGCCGCGGTGTCGGGCGAGCTGTTCGCCAGCACCGGCGTAGCCGCGATCGCCGTCGCTATGGCTGTCGTTTTCGACACGTGCGCGTGCAGGCCGTAGAGCGCCGCGATCTGGCCGGCCAGCGACCCGAGCGAGGCCGCCTGCACGTCTTTCTGCTTTGCCTGCTGCTCGAGCTTCGCGTAGTCCTTGCGCAAGGCTTCGCGCTGCGACCGCACCTGGTTGTAGCTTTCGGTCTTGAGCAGCATGCGGGTGTACGAGCCTGCCATGCCCGCGATCGTGAACGAGCCCACCACCGCCGCGGCGACGAAGATGTACGCATAGTGCAGGGGAACGGGAACCTTGCGCAGCCGCCCGTCCGCCTCGCGCGCCACGAAGATGATGTAGAACCGTTTGCTCACGCAGTCTCCCAGGCATTTGTCGCGAGATAGCCCATTGCTGAAGTTAACAGCGGGTGCTCGCAGGGTCAACGCTTGCCGCCATCACTTCAGTACCGTCACAACGGCTGAAAGAAAGCCTTCAAGGCCCTGGCCGCGCCCTTATAATTCGGCAGTTCCCGGTCCCGAACTCAACCCGCCGAAGGTACCCAGCCGAGCAATGACCGAATCGACAGAATTGACCGAATCGTCCTGCTTAGACACCCGTTCCCTCCTGCGCGCCATCGATGAAGAACTGAACCGCCTCCGGCAGGTGCGAGACCTGCTCGCGGGCGAGGACGCCGCCGCGGCCGCCCGGAAGCCCAGGCGCAAGCTGAGCGCGGAAGCCCGGCAGCGCATCGTGGACGCGCAGAAACGCCGCTGGGCCGCGCAAAAAGCCGGAGCCTGACCCGAACTTCCGTACTCTGGGAGGTATGACCCCTCCACCGCCGAAACCCGCCCCCGGCGAACGCGCCCTCATCGCCGCGCTCGCCCTCAGGGCAGGACGGTCACCGGCGGTGCGCCGGGGCATCGGCGACGACTGCGCCCTCCTCCGCATCCCGCGCGGCCACGAACTCGCGGTCACCACCGACCTGTTTCTCGAGAACACCCATTTCCGCCGCGACTGGCATACGCCCGAGTCCGCCGGGCACCGATGCCTGGCGCGCGGTCTCAGCGACCTGGCCGCCATGGGGGCCCGACCTTTGGCGGCGTTTCTGTCGTTCGCGCTGCCCCCGGCGCTCGCGGGCACATGGGCAACACGCTTCCTCGACGGGCTGCTCGCGCTGGCCCGGCTCCACGGGGTGCCACTGGCCGGGGGCGACACGGCGCAAGCCCCCTCGCTCGGCGGCGAGGCCCTGATCACCGCCGATGCCTTGTTCACTGCCGATATCGTCCTGCTCGGCTCCGCCCCGTCGGGCGCGGCGCTGCTCAGGTCCGGCGCGCGCCCCGGCGACCGGCTCTTCGTCACCGGCGCGCTCGGCGGGGCCGCGGCGGAGCTCCGCTC
>CAXUEU010000169.1:0-5561 GCA_964250195.1 uncultured Acidobacteriaceae bacterium | reverse complement strand
GTACTTTTCCCGCATCCTGCGCGGCGACCTCTTCAATTTGGACGCGCTCCGGTACATCCAGAAGTGCGCGACCGAGTACGGCGATCTGCTGCACTACAAAGCCGCCGGATTTCACATCTACCAAGCCAACCACCCCGACCTGGTCCACGACCTGCTGATCACCGACGCGCGCCGCCACCATCGCGGCATCGTGATGCAGAAGGCCCGGTTCATCCTCGGCGACGGCCTCCTGTCGAGCGAGGACCCGTTCCACATGCGGCAGCGGCGGCTGGCTCAGCCGGCGTTCCACCGGGACCGCATCGCCGCCTACGGCCGCATCATCGGCAGCTACGCGCGCCAGCTCACCGCGCAATGGCAGGACGGCGCGACGCGCGACCTCTACACCGACATGCAGACGCTTTCGCTGCGCATCGTAGGCAAGACCCTGTTCGACTCCGAGCTCGAATCCGTCAACCGGCGCGTGGCTAAGTCGGTCGACGCCTTCATGGGCTTTTTGCCGCTCGCTTTCCTGCCCGCTTCCGAGCTGCTGCTCCGCTACCCCGTGCCGCTGCCCATGCTCACACGCATACGCCGGTCGCAGCGCGAGCTCGACGCGATCATCCATGAAATGATCGCGGACCACCGAGCGGAGGGCCGCGACCGCGGCGACCTCCTTTCCATGCTGCTCGCCGCGCGAGATGAGGAGGTCGAGGAAGGAGGGACGGCCACCATGTCCGACGAGCAGGTCAAGGCCGAGTGCATCACCGCGCTGCTCGCGGGCAACGAGACCACCGCCAACGGGCTTTCCTTCGCGCTGTGGCTGCTGGCCCAGCACCCCGAAGCGCAAGAGCGTCTGCAAACGGAAGCGGAGGCCGCGCTGGGCGCTCGCGAGGCCTCGGCCGCCGACTATCCGAATCTGCCCTTCGCCCACGCCTGCTTCGCGGAGGCGATGCGTCTGTACCCGCCGGTGTGGACGCTGGCCCGTACTGCCGCCGAAACCTATGACTGGCGCGGGTTTACGATCCCGAAAGGTGCCGTGCTGATGGCCCCGCAGTGGGTTATCCACCGCGATCCGCGCTTCTACCCGGACCCGGACCTCTTCCGGCCCGAGCGATTCCTGTCCGGCTCCCCGGAGAAGGCCGCCCGGCACCGGTTCGCATACTTCCCGTTCGCCGCCGGCTCGCGCCAGTGCATCGGCGAGGGCCTGGCCTGGATGGAGGGCGTGCTGGTGCTCGCGACCATCGCCCGCGACTGGACCGTGACGCCTCTGCCTGGCGCGCCCGTTACCCTGGCCCTCGACCCGAAGGTGACGCTGCGTCCCAAACACGGGGTGAGCCTGCGGACCATGCGGCGATCACGCCCTTCCTGAAGCGCGCGAACGAGAGGCGGCGGCCGGCTCTCGTTCGCGGTAGGCTCTGTGATGGTTTGTGCGCTTCCCTGGGCCCGCGACGGGCTTTTACCTGCTCTCCCATCGAGAGAGCGTGCCTGCGCTCGTCATTGAGAGGTAATTATTAAAACAACTTTAGTTTAGTTGCTCTGATGACATTAAATCGAACAGCTCGCGTAAGACCAGCAATGCTCGGGATAAGACTGAAAGCATAGTCAGTCCCCAGTGTTGGCCTCTCGCAACCCTCGGAGTTTCTCGGCGGCCTCTACCTACTCCGCTTCCGGCGGCACAGCTAGGTCAGATCCTCGGTGCGGCACCGTCGATCGGCACACTCGGCCTCGCCAGCTTCTCCGTGCCCCGGGCGGAAAAGATCACCTTGGCCGGCATTCGGATCAACCCTTACCTGAACGTCGCGGCGCCGATCTCGTTCTACCCCTTCGGCGGCGGCGACAACGCGGCAGCGGTTATCGATTTCGGCATGCTCGGCACCGAGATCAACAACGTCATGGCGGTTATGCAAATACAGGGCTGGGACTTCGGCTGCCTCTACAACCAAGAAACGGAAGAGGTCCCGCAGCTTTACTTCTCGCACAACTTCAAGGTGGGGGATCCGCTTACCTTGGCTACCGAGATTCGCCGCGGTCTCGACCGCACGAACTCGCTCTACTTCTACTAGGCGGCAGATGAGCAGCTTCCGTGGCCTCTTCCGAAGGGGGAGGCCACGGAGGTATATTTCTCGCCGGAATCTATTTTCGCTTGCTCTTCGCCTCAGCCCGGCGTAGCATTCTCGCATGGGCGAACAAACAGCGAACCTGCTCTTTCCCATCCTCGGCAACGCTCCGGCGCTGACCGGCTTGGCACGGCTCGCGGCGGAGTCCCCGGACGCGGGCGAAGGCCACCTCATCCGGTTTCACGCGCTGTCCGCGAAAACCGCGCTCAACCGCTCCGTTTCGAAAAGAAAACTCCGGTTCGCCCGCACGCTCAATCCCTATCGCGGCTGCGAGTTCGCCTGCCGCTACTGCTATGCCCGGTACACGCACGAGTTCCTGAATTTTCCCGACCCGGCCGCCTTCGAACGAGAGATTTACATCAAGCAGAACCTGCCCTGGCTGCTCGAACAGGAGCTGCGCGTCCTCGACCCGTCGGAGGAGATCGCCATCGGCACCGCGACCGACCCCTACCAGCCCATCGAGCGCACCGCGCGGGTGACGCGGGGCTTGCTGGAGGTGTTCGCGCGCCACTCCGGCTTCAGGATCGGCCTGGTGACCAAGTCCGCGCTCGTCACCCGCGACCTGGACCTGCTGCGCGCGATCGCCGTGCGCAACACCCTGACCCTGCACATCACCGTGACGACGACGGACGCGCGGCTCGCGCGCAAGCTGGAGCCGCGCGCGCCCCGGCCCGACCTGCGCTTCCAGGCCGTCGAGCGTCTGCGCGAGGCGGGGCTGACGGTCGGAGTGCTGTGCTCGCCGC
Organism: uncultured Acidobacteriaceae bacterium; assembly: GCA_964250195.1. Lineage (GTDB taxonomy): Bacteria > Acidobacteriota > Terriglobia > Terriglobales > Acidobacteriaceae > EB88. Next base: position 2,722 of record CAXUEU010000169.1, on the reverse strand, counting down.
TGCTGCCCGGCATCACGGACAACGGCCCGGCGCTGAACCTGGTCGCGCGCGAGGCCGCGCGGGTCGGCGCGAGCTTCTTCTCCGCCGAGCCGCTGTTCCTCAAGTCCTGCTCGCGTGAGACCTTCTTCCGTTTCATCGCGGACGAGTTTCCGGCGCTGTCCCGCAACTATGCTGACCGCTTCCGGGAGGATGCCTTCGCCGGCCCCGCGTACGCCGCGCGCCTCCGCGCCATGGTCGCCGAGACCGCGCGCCGCCACGGGCTCGTGCATAGAAGCATGAGTCCGGCGGACGCGATCCTGACCCGTGAGCCGAATGGGCCCGCGCCGCCGCGCAAGCCGCCGGCGCAGGCTTCGCTGTGGCCGGAAAGCCGCCTCAGCGCGTGATCAGAACCTCATACAGGTTGTCCTTGGCCAGGAAAAACCGCGTGTTGCTGAACGCCGCGAACAGCTTCTCGATGTTGCGGTTGGTGTACACGCGGCGGACCGGAAACTTTTCCGTCTCCTGCATCTCGACTGAGTCGGACTCAGTGAGGTGGTAGCGGTAGTATTCCGTGTTCGGCCCGGCCATCTTGGTGTGGAAGATCGCGAGCAAACGCCCGCCGGGCAGCATCGCGCGGTGCAGCTGTTCGATCAGCGGCGCGACCAGAGGCTCCGGGATGTAATCGAGCGCGGTCCACAAGAGGACCACGTCGAACCTGCGGCCGCCGAAGTCCATGTTCTGCGCGAAGAACTGCTCCGTATTGAAGCCCGGCTGCTCGCCCAACTCAGCGGGGGGCAGCTCCCAGCCCCCGCGCAGCGCCTCGGCCGCCAGGTCGGCCATCCACACGCCGTGGCCGGCTTCGGTCAGGTACTTTACGTTCGCGGGCGAGGTGGGGCCTACGTCGAGCACGCGCAGGTTGGGCTCAGCCGCCAGGTGCTTGCGCAGCGCGGCCCAGGCGCTCGAGTGGCGCGGCACGCGGGGCCCGGTCAGGCGCGTGGGGCGGTCGCCCTCTTGCGAATCACGCTTGCGGAACAAGGAGCGAAGCACTGCGGAACCTCGGCTGCGAAAAGGCGTCAGGCAGGCTGCGCGGCGGTTTGCCCCGCGGCGGCGGCGCTGCTTTGGATCAGGTCGACCTTGCCGGAGAAGCCCGAGTTCTCCTCGATCGAGAGCCGCGAAGCCTGGATGTCGCCGACCAGCGTCGCGCCCGAGCGCAGCTCCACCCGGCCCGTGGCGGCGATGTTGCCGTTCAGCTGGCCCAGAATGATCACGTCGCGCGCCGCGACGTTCGCGTTGACCTTGGCATTCGCGCCGATAGTCAGGCGGCTGCCGGAAAGCGTGATCGTGCCTTCCACGAACCCGTCCACGATCAGGTCCTCGCTGCCCCGCACTTCCCCGCGCACCTGCAGGCTCTTGCCGATGCTGGCGCTCGCGCTTACGTTTTCCACCACTGCCATCCGCCCTTCTCCTGTTCCTCCCGCCGCTCGGACGGACTCACCCCACTGTACATCACGTTTCCAGAAGAAAAACCGCTTGGGAGGCAAGTCCGTCCCCCGTACATACCAAGCCACCTCGCGGAGCGTCCAAGCGACAGAGGGCTCACGCGCGGCTGCGTTCAGCCGATAAGGATCTCAGAATGCTTCTCCGCCTCCCAGCCTTCATGCGAGAGCTCGCCACTTTCCTGCCGGCGCTGCTCGGCGGTGCCTGTCTGGTGACGGCGCCGTGCCGTGCGCAAATCGAACCGGCCCCGGAAAGCGGCATCGATCCATTGAAGATCGTGCGCAATGCGGCTTTCAATGAGCAACGATCCCTGCCCGTGAAGTATCCGTTCCGCTACTTGTACCGCAAGGAGGAGGACGGCAGGGTCACCCTGAAGGAGGTCGTGGAATCCCGCGATGGGATGGTTTCGCGTCTGCTGGCGAACAATGGCCGGCCGCTCGACGCGGAGGGGAACGAGAAAGAACTGGCTCGGCTTCATCAGTTGCAGCAAGACCCCGAAGCCCGAAAGAAGCGTGAGAAACGCGAGCGAGCGGAACGCGAACGCGCCGACGGGATGGTGCGGTTGCTGCCGCAGGCTTTTCTTTATTCCTACGCAGGCACGGTGGCAGGTCCGAGCGGCCCCTGCTGGCGGCTGCTGTTCCAGCCCAATCCCGCTTTCGTACCGCCCAGCCGCGAGGCGGAGGTGTACCGCGGCATGGCCGGCGAAATCTGGGTAGACCGGGCGCAACAGAGGCTGGCCCTGTTCCAGGCACACCTAGTCTCGGACGTGAACTTCGGCTGGGGTGTGGTTGGCCGCCTTGACAAGGGCGGGACCTTCCTCATCAAGCAGAAAGACGTAGGCGGAGGACGGTGGGCGCCATGGAGCTTGCGTCTGCGGCTTTCGGGCAAGATCCTGTTAGTCAAGAGCCTCCACGTAGAGATGGACGAGGTGTTCACCGATTTCGAGCCTATCCCCGCCCTGCCCTTCCAGGCGGCCGTCGAGGAGCTCGAAAAGGCTCCTCTCGCGAGCAGGTAGCGGTCCGGCGGCGCGCCCCTTTGTGCAAACATCGTTCGGCCGCCGGAACGTGGCATCTGCCGCCTTCAATCAGGAGAAGCTGGTATCGTCTCCGCCGAAGTCGCCGCCGCCGTCAGAGAAGTCGTCGCCGTAGCCGGTGTCCTGCGCGCCGGCATCGAAGCCGCCCTGGTCGCCGGAGCCGCCATAGTAGTTGTTGACGATCTCCTCGCGGGGCGCGCCGCCGCCGTACTC
>CAXUEU010000168.1:0-5647 GCA_964250195.1 uncultured Acidobacteriaceae bacterium | reverse complement strand
GCTGTTTTGGACGGCATTGGGTTTATGGACGGGCGGGTGTTTGGGTTGGGCGCAAGGGCAGCCCTCGGCCGGCATTCCTCTCAACTACAAGCTGCCGAGCAGCTATACCAATCCTCTGACGCTTCAGCTGGCGAGCGGGGCGCCGGCGGTCAGCTGCCCGGACCCGGCAATCGCCAGGGACCGCAGCAGCGGAAGCGATACCTGGTACCTGTACTGCACCGGCGACGCGTTGAACTCGAGCGATGTGGATGCGAACGGCAATTTGCGGCCTCACCTGATTACGCAATTCCGCTCGTATGACCTGGTGAACTGGACGTATATCGGCGACGCGTTCCAGCAGACGCCGGCGTGGGTAGGCACGGCGACCAACCAGTTTTGGGCGGCCGCGGTGAAGCGGTTGAACGGCAAGTGGTATATGTACTACGTCGCGCCGAACACGCCGGGCGGCGGGCCGGCCATCGGAGTAGCCACGAGCCAAACGCCGTACGGTCCCTGGACGGACGCGGGTGCGCCGGCTGTTCCGTCCGAGGCGGCATTCTGCTGCACGGGATCGAAGCGGGCAGTGATCGATCCGGACGTGATCGCCGACGACAGTGGGCAGCTGTATATCTCGTACGGGAGCTTCTTCGGCGGCATCAGTGTCCGGAAGCTATCGGCGGATGGGTTGACCTCGGATCCTGCTTCGGAAACGTTGATCGGGATCGATAACTATGGGGAAGGCGGCACTTTCTGGAAGCACGGAGGGTATTACTACTTCTTCTTCTCCACGGCCGGGTGCTGCGACGGTCCACTCAGCGGCTATACCGTGCATGTCGGGCGGGCGAAGTCGCCCATGGGGCCGTTCCTGGACAAGGATGGGGTGTCGCCGGCAGGCTTTGCGCCCGGCGGCACGTTCGCGCTCGCGGGGAACGGTAACCGCTGGGTCGGGCCGGGCGGCAACGTGGTGTTTACCGACGATGCCGGGCAGGACTACATGCTGTATCACGCGATCGACCAGGCGACGCCGTACTTCGACGGGTTCCCTGGGGTAACCCGCCGGCCGGCTCTGATCGATCCCATCGACTGGGTCGACGGCTGGCCCGTGGCGCGGGGCGGCTTCGGGGCTTCGAGCACGCCGCAGCCCTCGCCGGCGGCGCAGCCCTACGAGTACAACGCTTACACCCCGCGTTTTGCGCCCGTGGACCGGCCTGGGTCGCTGATTGCCGGCCTTTCCGACGAGTTCAACGAGAAAACCTTCGGGCCGCAGTGGCATTTCATTCATCCACAGGCCAATAACACGTACGCGCTGACCGGCGGCAGCTATGAGGTTCAAACGCAGGGTCCGGATGAGAACGGGTCGCCCGCGCTGGTTTCCATCTTGGGCGAGCCCGTGCCGCAGGTCGGAGATTGGCTGGTCGAGACAAAGGTGCGGAGCAGCGTGCCGTTTGACAACACCTGCTGCTCCAACTTCGCGCAGGGAGCCTTGTTTATCTACGGCAACGATACAAACAGCATCAAGCTGGATGCGTACCCGAACTTCGACACGCGGCAAACCGAGTTCGGCAAGCAGATAGGGCCGGTGCCCCAGCACTACCCAACCTACGACCACCAAACCGTTGGACCTGCGGCGCAGACCATGTGGCTGCGGATCGCGCGGCGCGGCAACGACGACGCGGGCGAGTTGTACACCGCCTACACCAGCACGGATGGGGAGAACTGGGTCAAAGGCGGAACCTGGCGGCACGCGCTGGGAACGAGCGCGCAGATCGGCATCAGCGCGCAGAACGCGGCGGGGTTCACGATGGACTTCGATTACGTGCGGGTCTATAAACTGGCTCCGCGAGGAGGGCAGTAGAGGCAAGGGCGCTCGCGGGAGCAGCGTGGTACTTTACAGCTGCTCCCGCACCCCCGCCTCCCTTTGCAGGTGCCGCACCTGATGCTCCAGATCGCCTTCAAGCGCCGCCCGCGCCTCTTGCTTCCGGAAGGTCATCGGCAGCAGAACCCCACGCACATCCTCGAGGAGCAAACCGAGGCCGGCGTAGAAGGCGATCGCGGTGACCGTGAGCCCGAGCACGGCGGTGACCGTGGGCAGCGCGCCATGCAAGCCGAACTGGAGGAGCGCGGCGCACACCGAGCGGGCCGCCGCGACGACCGTCATGACGCCCAGCATGGGTTTTCCCCCGATGGTGACGGCGGTGATGACCGCCAGGCAGACCGCGATGGCGAGCAGGAAGATGCCGGCGGCGGCATTGGGCGGGTCGCCATGGAGCTGCAGGATGGCCGCGCCCTGCACCACCCAGGAGAAGCCGAAAACGCCCATCGCGGTGGCCGCGCCGGTGTCGCGTGAAAGGAAGGCCATGACGCACGGCAGGAGTTCGAGCGGGGCGGCGAAGGCGAGGAGCATGAGGGCCAGGGTGGGCGCTTCGTTCGCGGGAATCCAGCCGAGCAGGAACGCCGAGTACAGCCCGTTGCCGATGGCGAAGGCGAAGCAGCCGAGCGGCAGGGCGCTGGCATAGGGGCGCAGCACGATCCGAACCGTTTGATCCATGTGCCGCGCTTCGCGCCGCGCAGCGCCTTCATTTTCCGCATCCATGGCCGGTTAGACGCGGTGTGGCCGGGCTCGGGCGGGCGAGCGATTCCCGTGGGGCGAAAGCGATTCCCGATTCCGGAATCGGCCTCCTTTTTGCACGCTCGACCGCGCTGCGGCAGACCGGAAGCATCAGTAAGATGGATTCGACGCGAAAGGATTCCCGCACCCGATGAGCACAGCCGCCCCGAAGACCCCCCTGACCCAGTTGCCCGCCTGGAAAACGCTCGAAGCGCACTACGCCGAGATCGAGCCGAAGCACCTGCGCGACCTGTTCGCCGAGGACCCGGACCGCGGCACGAAGCTGTTCGCCAGGTTCGAGGACTTTTACCTCGACTACTCCAAGCACTGCATCACCGACGAGACGGTGAAGCTGCTGCTCCAGCTCGCGAAGGAGTCCGGCGTGGCCGAACGGCGCGACGCGATGTTCGCGGGCGAGCGCATCAACACGACCGAGAACCGCGCCGTGCTGCACGTCGCCCTGCGCGCTCCGGAGGATGCGGTGATCGAGGTCGACGGTGAAAATCAAGTTCCGTACGTGCACGAGCAGCTCGACAAGATGAGCGCCTTCGCCGAGAAAGTCCGCTCGGGCGCCTGGACCGGGCACACGGGCAAGCGGATCAGGACGGTGGTCAACATCGGCATCGGCGGGTCGGACCTGGGCCCGGTGATGGCCTACGAGGCCTTGCGGTTCTATGCGCAGCGCGACCTCGGCTTCCGCTTCGTCTCCAACATCGACGGAACCGACTTCGCCGAGGCCGCGCATGACCTGAAGGCCGACGAGACGCTGTTCATCATTTCGTCCAAGACCTTCACCACGCTCGAAACGATGACCAACGCGCACACCGCGCGGGACTGGGCGCTCCGGCAGCTCGGGGACGAAAAAGCCGTGGCGAAGCACTTCGTCGCGGTCTCGACCAATGCCGGGGAAGTGGCGAAGTTCGGCATCGACACGGCGAACATGTTCGGCTTCCGGGACTGGGTGGGCGGCCGCTACTCCATGGACTCGGCGATCGGCCTGTCGACGATGCTCGCGATTGGGCCGGAGCCCTTCCGCGCGATGCTCGCGGGGTTTCATGCGATGGACGAGCACTTCCGGACCGCCCCGTTCGAGCGAAACCTGCCGGTGCTCATGGGCCTGCTCGGGGTCTGGTACAACAACTTCTTCGGCGCGCAAACCGTCGCGGTCCTGCCCTACGACCAGTACCTGAAGCGCTTCCCGGCCTACCTGCAGCAGCTCACCATGGAGTCGAACGGCAAGCACGTGACGCTCGCCGGGCAGAAGGTCGACTACCAGACGGGACAAATCTTCTGGGGCGAGCCCGGTACCAACGGGCAGCACTCGTTTTACCAGCTCATCCACCAGGGAACCAAGCTGATCCCGGCGGACCTGATCGGCTTCCGGGAGTCGTTGAACCCGCTCGGCAAGCACCACGAATACCTGATGGCGAACGTGTTCGCGCAGGGTGAGGCGCTGGCCTTCGGCAAGACCGCCCAACAGGTGGAGGCCGAGGGGACCAAGCCCGAGGTGGTGCCGCACCGCGTCTTCGAGGGCAACCGGCCCACGAACACGCTGCTGATCGACAAGCTCACGCCGGAGTCGCTGGGCAAGCTGGTAGCGCTTTACGAGCATATGGTGTTCACGCAGGGCGTCGTCTGGCAGATCGACTCGTTCGACCAGTGGGGCGTGGAGCTCGGCAAGAAGCTGGCGGTCGACATCATCGGCGACCTGGACGGGTCGAAAGAGAACCCGCACGACTCGTCGACGAAGGCGCTGATCGCGCATTATAAGAAGAAGTAGGGCAGGGAAGCCGTCCCGTTTTCCAGCAGCAACTTTGTGGTGCCGCGCGTGTTCTTGCCGAGGAAGAGATTGGCTCGGAAGCGAGGTGGGCAGATGGCGGCAGAGACGGAACGGCTTTCCTACACGGCGGCGCGGGTTTTGACGGCCGCCTTGTTCGTGGCTTCACTCGGCGCGGCGCGGGCGCAGGACGCCTACGCGGTGCCGGACGCGAAGCTGCAGCAGGACGTGAGCCAGGCGCTGCACAATGATGCGAAGCTGAGCAACATCGCGATCGTCGCGACCGCCAGCCAGGGCACCATCACGCTCAAGGGCACGGTCGCGACCGAGGAGATGCGCGCCGAGGCCGAGCAGGCCATCGCCGGGGTGAGCGGGGTCAAGGCCATCCAGGACAATCTCGACGTCGCCGCTGCTTCGGCCGGCAACGAGGCCCCGCCGCCGCCGGACGAGCCCGAGCCGGCCCAGACCGCAAACCAGACCGCACCGGTCGTTGGAGCGCCCGGGCTCCCGCCGCCTCCTCCTCCGGATACCGCCGAGGCCGGCGTTCCCGCTCCTGCTCCTCAGGCCATGCCTGCCCAGCCCGACTGGGGCACCCGGGGCAATGCTCACGTTCCTTACGGGTACGGCGCGGCCCCGCAAGCGGCCCCTCGGCAAGTCCAACCTGTCAGCGGCCCGGTTACCCTCGCCCAGGGAACGCTGCTCAACGTCCGCACCGCGGAGCCGCTGAGCACGGGCGGCCTCAAGGGCGGCGAGTTCTTCTCCGCCACCGCGGCCGCCGACGTCTACGCGGGCGGCGTTCTCGCCATCCCGCGCGGGGCCTCGCTGACCGGGCAGGTGGTCGAGGCGAAGAACGCCGGCCCGTTCGGCGGCTCGCCCAAGCTGGAGCTGATGTTGACCGGCATGCAGCTCGGCCAGGACAGCTACCAACTCGTCTCCGACACCTGGTCGAGCCAGGGCCCGAGCAAGGCGGGCTACACCGCGACCAACACGGTGGGCGGCGCGGCGGTGGGCGCGCTGATCGGCGCGGTAGCCGGCGGCGGCCTTGGCGCGGGCATCGGCGCGATCGCGGGAGGCGCTTCAGGGGCGGTCATCTCCGGCGCGACGCACGGCCCGCGGCTCGACCTGCCGCCCGAGGCGCTGCTGCAGTTCCACCTCGCGGCCCCGCTCACGGTGCAGCCGGTCCCGTTCGCCGAGGCCGCCCGGCTCGCCGCCTCCGCGCCCACGCCTCCGCAGCCCGTGCTCCGGGCGCGCCCAGCGTATGCGGCGGCTCCGTACCCCTACGG
>CAXUEU010000167.1:0-5693 GCA_964250195.1 uncultured Acidobacteriaceae bacterium | reverse complement strand
GATCGTTCCCACGTTCACGTGCGGCTTCGAACGGTCAAACTTTTCCTTGCCCATGATCTGGTTCTCTCCTGAATCGAAATCTGAAAAAACTTACTTGCGGGACTCACCCTGATTGCGCCCGATAATCTCTTCCGAGATCATTCTCGGCGCTTCCTCGTACCGCGCGAACTGCATGGAGTAGCTGGCCCGGCCCTGCGTCGAGGAGCGAATGTCGTTCACGTACCCGAACATCTCCTTGAGCGGCACCATCGCCTTGACCACCTGCGAGCCGCCGACGTGCTCCATGCCCTCGATGCGCCCGCGCCGCGAGTTGATGTCGCCGATAATCGTGCCCATGTGCTCCTCGGGCACGGTCACTTCGACCGCCATCATCGGCTCGAGCAGGACCGGCGATGCCTTGCGCGCCGCTTCCTTGTAGGCCATCGAGCCGGCGATCTTGAACGCCATTTCGTTGGAGTCGACGTCGTGGTAGCTGCCGTCGTAGAGCACCGCCTTGAAGTCCACCATCTCGTACCCGGCCAGGATGCCGCCGGTCAGCGCCTCGCGGATGCCCTGCTCGGTCGGCTTGATGTACTCCTTCGGCACCACGCCGCCCTTGATCGAATCGACGAACTCGAACCCGGTCCCGGGTTCGCCAGGCTCCAGACGAATCTTCACGTGGCCGTAGTTGCCCGAGCCGCCCGTCTGCCGGATGTATTTGCCCTCGGCCTCGGCGGTCTTGCGGATCGTCTCGCGAAAGGCCACCCGCGGCTCGCCGACATTCGCCTCGACCTTGTGCTCGCGCTTCATGCGGTCGACCAGAATCTCGAGGTGCAGCTCACCCATGCCCGAGATGATCGTCTGGCCGGATTCGACATCGGTCCGGACGTTGAAGGTCGGGTCCTCGTCGGCCAGACGGGCCAACGCGACACCCATCTTCTCCTGGTCCGCCTTGGTCTTCGGCTCGATCGCGACCGAAATTACCGTCTTCGGAAAGTCGATGGCCCCGAGCGCGATCGGCTCGTTCGGAGAAGACAGCGTATCGCCCGTCTTGATGTCCTTCATGCCGACGCACGCGCAGATATCGCCGGCGTAAATCTCGGTGATGTCCTCGCGCTTGTTGGCGTGCATCTTCACCAACCGCCCGACGCGCTCGGTCTTGCCGGTGCGCGGGTTGACGATCGCGTCGCCGGTCTTGAGCGAGCCCGAGTAAACCCGGATAAAGCCGAGCTTGCCGAAGGGGTCGTTGATCAGCTTGAACGCGAGCGCCGCGAGCGGTGCCGCATCCGAGCACTCTCGCAGCAGCGTGTGCGCGGTATCGTGCGGGTCGATACCCTCGACCGGCGGTAGGTCAATCGGGCTCGGCAGGTAGTCGACTACCGCGTCGAGCAAGGTCTGGACGCCCTTGTTCTTGAACGAAGACCCGCACATCACGGGAAATACCTTCATGTCGATGGTAGCCTTGCGGATTCCGGCCTTCAGCTCGGCCGCCGTCGGGATCTCGCCCTCCAGAAACTGAGCCAACATCGTGTCATCGTGCTCGGCAACCGACTCGATCAGCTGCATCCGGTACGCTTCCGCTTTCTTCTGCAGATCCGCCGGGACTTCCTCGACCGAGTACTTGGCACCCATCGTCTCGTCATGCCACACAATCGCGCGCATCTCGACCAGGTCGATCACGCCCTGGAACTTGGCTTCCGCGCCGATCGGAATCTGAATCGCCACCGGCTTGGCCCCGAGACGCTTGCGGATCGTATCGATCACGTACTCGAAGTCCGCGCCGGCCTTGTCCATCTTGTTGACGAAGCAAATCCGCGGGACCTTGTACTTGTCGCCCTGGCGCCACACCGTCTCCGACTGCGGCTGCACACCGGACACCGAATCGAACAGCGCCACCGCGCCGTCGAGCACGCGCAGCGAGCGCTCCACCTCGGCCGTGAAGTCCACGTGGCCGGGTGTATCGATGATGTTGATCCGAATGTTGTTCCACGTGCAGGTGGTCGCGGCGGAGGTGATGGTGATGCCGCGCTCCTGCTCCTGCTCCATGTAGTCCATGGTCGCGGTGCCTTCGTGAACTTCCCCGATGCGGTGCGTGATGCCGGTGTAGAACAGAATGCGCTCGGTCGTCGTGGTCTTCCCGGCGTCGATGTGCGCCATGATTCCGATGTTCCGGCAACGATTGAGCGGTACTTGGCGGGCCATTTGCTTGTCTCTCTCTACTCGGGTGTTGCGGGTTGAGTTACCAGCGGTAATGAGCGAAAGCCTTGTTGGCCTCGGCCATCCGGTGGACGTCTTCTTTCTTCTTCATCGCCGCGCCGCGGCCGTTCGCCGCGTCCAGCAGCTCGTTCGTCAGCTTGTCGATCATGCCCTTTTCGCCGCGGGCCCGGCCGTAGCCGACCAGCCAGCGAATCGCGAGCGAGGTCCGGCGCTCCGGGTTGACCTCGATGGGCACCTGGTAGTTCGCTCCGCCGACGCGGCGGCTCTTCACTTCCAGCAGCGGCTTGCAGTTCTCGACCGCCTTCTTGAACAGCTTGAGCGCCTCGTCGCCGCCCCGCTGCTCCAGGTTCGTCATGGCGGTGTAGAAGATGCCCTGCGCGGTCGACTTCTTGCCGCCCCACATCATCGAGTTCACGAACTTGGTGACCAGCGTGGACTGATAGATCGGGTCCGGCACGACTTCCCGCTTGGCGATATGACCTTTTCTCGGCATTGCTAGCTCTTCCTGACTTTGATTTGCGGCGCGCGAGGCGCATGGTTGCCCGATGCGGCCGGCACTACTTCTTCTTGCCCGCGGTTGCCGCCGCGCCGCCCTTGGCCCGCTTGGCCCCGTACTTGGACCGCGACTGCTTGCGGTTCGCGACGCCGACCGAGTCGAGCGTGCCGCGCACCACGTGGTAGCGCACACCCGGTAGGTCCTTGACGCGGCCGCCGCGGATCAGCACGATCGAGTGCTCCTGGAGGTTGTGGCCGATGCCGGGGATGTAGGTGGTGACCTCGATCCCGTTCGTCAGCCGCACGCGCGCGACCTTGCGCAGCGCCGAGTTCGGCTTCTTCGGGGTTTGCGTGTACACGCGGGTACACACCCCGCGTCGCTGCGGCGAGCCCTGAAGCGCGGGCGAAGCCGTCTTGTACCGTGGCGCCGTGCGCCCCTTGCGAACCAACTGGCTGAATGTAGGCACTGCTGCTCCTCGCGCGGTGTCCGTGCATGGAATTGGGCAGCCGCGCGCCGCCTGACTTCCCCCGCGAGCGAAGGGCTCCTCGCGGATACTGCCCCGGCCGAGACCGGGTTCGAGCGAATCCTGGATGAAACTCCGACGGTGGCCCCGCGTTCCCATATGCCGCCATGACGCGTACGCTTGGGAAGCCGGGCTCCGTTTCGCGAGTTCTCGGTTCGCATAGCCGGCCAAGGCGGCCGGTGTCGCAAACCATGAATGAGTGTGCCGTCGAGCGGCCCGGAGACGCTGCTGCCGTCTTTCCGGTAGATCCGCGGCATCTGCATCGACGCAGACTCAAAGCGCCGCAGAACCTTCTTAGAGTAGCAAGCGGGCCGGTTCGCGTCAACGCGCGAGACCCGAGACGCCGGTTGAATCCAACCCGTCCTGTCAAAACTTACTCGATTTCGCTGCTACGATCAATCCCATGCGGCTTCCGACCCTTTCCAGTTCCCCTTCCGCTTTTCTGTTGCTTCTCACGTGTGCCGGCATCGCCTCCGCGCAGCAATCCCCAGCCCCTTCCGGAGCGGGAACCGCAGCACTGCTCCAGCAATTGCGCGGGGTCAAGGCGGTCGGCGCGGTCGCGCTTTCCCCGGACGGCAAGCTCATCGCGATGGATGTGGACCACTCGCTGCTTGTCGGGCCGGCGGGAAACGCGGGCGCGCGGCATCCGGTCGTTCCTTGCGAAGGGGGCCGCGTTTCCGGCCTCGGCTGGTCGCCCGACAGCACACAGCTGGCCATTCTGGCCGACTGCGGCGGCACGAATGAAGTCATCCTCTCCGCATCCGGGCCCGGCGCGAAGCCGCGGGTGCTCGCCACCCTGCACGGCTTCGCCGAGGGGCTCCAGTACGCGCCCGACGGCAAGTCCCTGGCCCTGCTCTACGTCGAAGGCGCGACCCGGCCCTCGGGCGCGCTCGCCGCCATGAAGCCCCCGTCCGGTGTCATCGGCACCGACGGCCTCGAGATCCAGCGCGTCGCGCGCATCGACGCCCAAACCGGCGCCCTCACGCAGGTCACCCCGGCCGGGCTTCATGTGTACGAGTTTTCCTACTCGTTCGACGCGAGCCGCCTAGCCTTTGTCGGCGCGGCCCCTCCGGGCGAGAACAACTGGTGGGTCGCGAAGCTCTACACCCAGCCGGCCCTCGGCGGCGCGGAGCCGCAGGCGATTCTCGACCCCAACACGGTCGACGGGCCGCTGCACGGCCTGCAGATCGCCGTGCCCCGATGGTCCCCGGACGGCACGAAAGTTGCCTTGATCGGCGGGCTGATGAGCGACCAGGGCGCGACCGGCGGCGACCTCTACCTACTCCCTTCCGATGGCTCCGGCCCGCCTATCAATGTCACCCCGTCCGCGAAGACCACCGTCGAGTGGATCGACTTCCTGCCCTCGGGCAAGCTGCTCGCGACCGAGATCGCCGGGGGGGCGCAGCAGGTCGACGAGCTCAGCTTCACCTTCCCGCCCGACTTCAAGGCACCCTCGGGCACGAAGGTCGGGGTCGCCGACCGGCTCACCGACCGCGTGATCCAGAAGCTGCCGTACTCGATCGGGGACGGACGCATGGCCGGCTCCTTCGCCGTTTCGCGCGACGGCGCGACCGCGGCCTGGGCCGCCTCCAGCTACTCCGCCGCGCCCGAGGTCTACGCCGGGCCGCTCACGGGCGGCGCGCTCCCCGCGCTTACCCGCGTCAACGCGGGGCAGGCTCCTTCCTGGGGCAAGGCCGAGTCCATTGAGTGGACCAACGACGGCCAGCCCGTGCAGGGCTGGCTCTTGTACCCGGCCGGCTACGACCCGGCAAAGAAGTATGGGCTTATCGTCTTCGTGCACGGCGGCCCGTCCTCGGCCGTGGTCCAGCGCTGGCCCCACGCGGGCTTCGGGGCCGCGCCGCTCGCCGCCTCCGGCTATTTCGTGCTCGAGCCCAACCCGCGCGGGTCCTACGGGCAAGGCGAAAGCTTCACGGAGGCGAACCGGAAAGACTTCGGCTACGGGGACCTGCACGATATCCTCGCCGGGGTCGACGCGGCGGAGAAGCGCGTGCCGGCCATCGACGACCACCGACTGGGGCTTACCGGCTGGAGCTACGGCGGCTTCATGACCATGTTCGGCGTCACGCAGACCACGCGCTTCAAAGCCGCGGTCGCCGGGGCCGGCATCGCGAACTGGCTTTCGTACTACGGCGAAAACTCGATCGACCAGTGGATGACCCCGTTCTTCGGCGCGACCGTTTACAAGGACCCCGCGGTCTACGCCAAGAGCTCCGCCATCAACTACATCGACCGGGTCAGGACGCCGACGCTGGTGGTGGTCGGCGACCGCGACGGCGAGTGCCCCGCCCCGCAGAGCTTTGAGTTCTGGCACGCCCTCAAGGCGGAGAACGTGCCGACCAAGCTCGTCGTCTATCCGAACGAGGGCCACGGCTTCGTCGACCCCGAGCACCGAAAGGATCTGCTGGAGCGCTCGATCGCCTGGTTCGGGGAGTACCTGAGATAGGGCGGGGTTAGGGG
>CAXUEU010000166.1:0-5728 GCA_964250195.1 uncultured Acidobacteriaceae bacterium | reverse complement strand
GGGAGAAGGGAGAAGGGAGAAGGGTCGAGGGTGAAGGGAGAAGGGAGAAGGGTCGAGGGTGAAGGGAGGAGGGTGAAGGGAGAAGGGTGAAGCGTACGGAGCCGGTCGAGGGTTTGAGGGCTTGAAGGCGGTACCCCCTCGGTTTTTTGACTTCTCCCTTCTCCCTTCTCCCTTCTCCCTTCTCCCTTCACCCTTCACCCTTCACCCTTCTCCCTTCTCGCGCAGGCTCGGCACGAAGAAATCCGGCATCAGGTCCTCATCAGCGCAGCCGGGCGGGTTGTACCGGCTCAGATCCGTGATGCCGTGCGAGCGCAGCAGCTCGTCGTCGATGTAGAAATTGCCTGTGTTGGTTGCGGCATCGGAGGTGAGGATCAGGTGGGCCGCGTCGGCGAGGATCTCCGGGGAGCGCAGGGGGCCCAATTGCATGTGCTTGGCCAGCTCGGCCATCGCGGCGGTCTCGATCGCGGTCCTGGGCCACAGAGCATTGACGCCGACCCGGCCCCGGTACTCGCCCGCGACGCCCAGCACCACCAGGCTCATGCCGTACTTGGCCATGGAGTAGGCGACGTGCGGGGCGAACCATCGCTCCTCCATCGAGAGCGGCGGCGAGATGGCGAGGACGTGCGGATTCTGCGCCTGAAGCAGGTGGGGCAGGCACTGCCGGGTCACCAGGTACGTCCCGCGCGCATTCACCTCGTGCATCAGGTCGAAGCGCTTCACCGGCGTGTCGAGGATCGGTGTGAGCTTGACCGCGCTCGCATTGTTGATGCAAATGTCGATGCCGCCGAAGCGGTCCGCCGTCGCGGCCATCGCCCGCTCTACCTGCGCTTCGTCGCGGATGTCGCACTGGATGGGCAACGCCCGTCCGCCCGCGGCCTCGATGGCCTCGGCCGCCGTGTGGATCGTGCCGGGAAGAGTGGGGTGCGGCTCGGCGGTCTTGGACGCGATGGCGACGTTCGCCCCGTCGCGCGCCGCCCGAAGGGCGATCGCGAGGCCGATGCCCCGCGAACCGCCGGTGATGAAAAGCGTCCTACCCCTCAGCGTACCGGGCATGGAGCGGGAACTATTTCTCGACTTCCACGCCGCGCCAGAACGCGACATGGTTCTTGATATTGTGCGCGGCAGGCTTGGGGTCGGGATAGTACCAGGCGGCATCCGGGTTGTCCTGGCCGTCGATCAGGATGGAGTAGTAGCGGGCCTGGCCCTTCCACGGGCAGGTCGAGGTGGTCGAGCTCGGGCGGAAGTACTCGCGCTTGAGCGCGGACTCCGGAAAGTACACGTTGCCTTCCACCGACTCGAATTGATCGCTTTCCGCGATGACTTTTCCGTTCCAGATAGCGCGTGGCATGGTTTAGGTCTCCTTCTTAAAACGTAGCAGAGAAACGGGGCGGGGCTAGACGGCGACCGCTTCGCGCGCCTCGGTTTCGGGCGCGGGCGGGGCGGCCTGCGCGGGCGCGTCCCCGATGCGCTCGGTAAAGGAGCAGGCCGCCGGGGCCGCCGGCTCCTCCGCCACGCCCCTTTTGCCGCGCGCGGGCTTCTTTTTCGCCTCCGCGGCGCCCTTTTTGGGGTTGTTCGGGCAAATCAGGTACACGCCGGACTTGAGCGTCTTCTCCATCAGGTACGGGCTCTCGCACTCCGGGCAGTGCCCGTCCACCGGCTTGTGGTTCGCGGTGAAGTCGCATTTCGGATAGTTGGTGCAGGAGTAGAACATCGTCCCGAAACGGGACTTTTTTTGCGCGATCTCGCCGGTGGCGCACTTGGGGCAGTGCATGCCGATGGTGTCCTGCTTGATGTACTTGCACTTCGGGTAGGCGGAGCAGGAGACGAACTCCCCATACTGACCCGACCGCAGAACCAGATGCGAGTCGCACCGTGGGCAGTGCTCCTCAAGCGGCACCGCCGGCTTCTGCTGCTGCTTCGAGGTCAGCCGGCGGACGGTCTTGCACGGCGGGTCGGCGTTGTAGCCGGTGCAGGCCATGAAGGGGCCGAAGCGTCCGCTGCGCAGCACCATGGCCCGTCCGCAGGCCTCGCAGAACTCCTCCTTGTCCTCGGAATCGGCATCCGCGTCAGCCAGACTCAGGTTCGGCTTGGTGTCGTAATTCTCCTTGGTGAAGGTGCAGCTGCCCTTCACCTTTTTGTTGTAGGCGCTGCAGGCATAAAAGGTTCCGAACTTGCCCCACTTCATCACGAGCGGGGAGCCGCAGTTGTCGCAGCTCTGGTCGGTCGCGATCTCCATGCGCTTGAGGTCTTCCATGTGCTCGCTGGCGTGGGTCAGCTCCTGCTTCAGGTGTCCGTAGAAGCCCTTCAAGAGCGAGGTCCACACCTCCTTGCCGTCCTCGATGTCGTCGAGCTCGGTTTCGAGCCGGGCGGTGTACTGCGTGTCGAAGATGTAGGGGAAGTTCTTGACGAGCAGGTCCGCGACCACGGTGCCGATCTCGGTCGGGATGAAGCCGCCGGACTTTTTGCCGCCGACTTTCTGGACGTACTCGCGCTCCTGGATGGTGTTGATGATGGCCGCGTAGGTGGACGGACGGCCGATGCCGCGCTCCTCGAGCACCTTGACCAGCGAGGCCTCGGAGTAGCGGGCCGGGGGCTCGGTGAACTTCTGGACCGCGTCGACCGGGCGGCGGACCCGGAGCGCGGTCCCGGTCTCCTCGACGAACTCCGGCAGCGACGCCTTCAGCATCTCGGCGGTAGCGGCCTCGTCGAGCTCCTGGTCCTCGGCGCGGGCCTCGATCCGTGCCTTCCTGACCTCATACTGGCGGCGGGCTTCGGCGCGGCGGACCTCGCTCTGCTGGGCGGCCATGGCCTCCAGCGCTGCGGGGGAGGCGAGCCGGAGTGCCTGGCCCTCTTCGAGCGCGGGCAGCTTCTGCCCCTCGTCCCCGTCCTCGGCGTCCTCGTAGACCTTCAGGAAGCCTTCAAACTTGAGAATCGACCCGCTCAGGCGAAAGTTGTAGGTTCGGTCGCCCTTGGCATCGATCTCGACCGTGGTCACGTCGAAGACCGCGGGAGTCATCTGCGAGGCGATGAACCGCTGCCAGATGAGTCGGTACAAACGCAGCTCCGCGTCGCTCAGGTGCGCGCGCAGCGAGTCCGGGTGCATCTCCGGGTGGGTCGGACGAATCGCTTCGTGGGCATCCTGCGCGTCCTTCTTGGATTTGAAGGTGTTCGGCGTCTCGGGCAGGTACTGCGCGCCGAGCTCCTTGCCGATCCACGCGCGCGTCTCGGCGACCGCATCGGGCGACACTCGGGTGGAATCGGTACGCATGTAGGTGATCAGGCCGATGGTGTTGTCTTTGCCTACTTCGACGCCTTCATACAGCCGCTGGGCCAGGCCCATGGTCTGCTTGACGCCGAAGCCGAGCTTGCCGGCGGCATCCTGCTGCAGCTTGCTGGTGGTGAAAGGGGCGGGCGCATTGCGGCGGCGCTCCTTTCGCTCGACCGAGCGCACGGTCCAAACAGCTCCGGTCGCGCCCTCGATGACCGCGCCGGCTTCCGCGCCGTTCGCGACGGCGGCCTGGCTCACGGTTTCGACGGCTGCCCGCTTGCCGTCGATGGCAGCGAGGCGCGCGGTGAAGAGGGTGCCGGTGGAGCCGGGAGCCTCAAGAACCGCGTCGACCGGCCAGTACTCCACCGGCTGGAAGGCCTTGATCTCGCTTTCACGCTCGACGATCAGGCGCACCGCGACCGTCTGGACGCGGCCCGCGGAAAGCCCGCGGCGGACCTTGTCCCACAGGAGCGGGGAGATCTGGTAGCCCACGATGCGGTCCAGCACGCGGCGGGTCTGCTGTGCGTCCACCAGGTTGGTGTCGACCTTGCGGGCGCGTTCAAACGCGGCCTTCACGGCCTTGGGCGTGATCTCGTTGAAGGTGACGCGGCTGATCTTGTTCGCCGCGACGGGCCCGAGAATCGTCTGCAGGTGCGCGGCGATCGCCTCGCCCTCGCGGTCCGGGTCGGGTGCCAGATAGACGTGGTCTGCCTTGCCGGCGAGCTTGCGCAGGTGGTCGACGACCTTCTCCTTGCCGGGAATCACTTCGAGCTCGGGGTCGAACGAACCGCTCGCGAGGTCGACGCCGATGCGGCTCTTCGGCAAGTCCATGATGTGGCCGACCGAGGCTTCGACGACGTAGTCGCTGCCGAGATATTTGTTGATCGTCTTGGCCTTGGCCGGCGACTCGACGATCACGAGAGACTTGCTCATTCTGGGGTCCTTCTTCTGCGCCGCGCGACGGACGGCGGCTGCGACGAAACATGATGGAAGCTACCATGAGCCCGCGCGGGTGGCTAGAGGACCGCTTCCATCGCTGTCATAAGGATGCGGCCCCTGCCGAAAGGTCGCGATGCCGCGCGGGACGGCTTGCGCTGCGGCAGGACGGCTTGTGCTGCGAAGGAGACTTCGAACAGGAGACTTCGAACGAGGGTCATCCTGAGCGCGGCGAAGGACCTGCTTGTCGCGCGCGGCCCGCGGCCAAAGAAAGCAGGCCCTTCACCACTTGGCTCCTCAGGGCGGCCCCGGTTTCGCGCCTGCTCGGAGACTTCCTTAGAAGCAGCGCACGTACTGCTTGCCCGGCATCTGCCGGACCTTGCCGTTGAGCTCGAGCTCGAACAGGGCGGTGAAGACCTCGGCGGAGGTGAGCTCGCCCTCCAGCATCTCCATGAGCTCATCCAGCTGCACCGCCTCGTCATGGCGTAAGACGGAGAGCACACGGCTTTCGGTAGGTGCGAGCGACGGGTCCTCGCCGAAAAGCGTGGCCGCCGTGCCCGGCGTTTCGGAGAACCCGGGCAGCGTCGCCTCGATCGCGATGCGCACCTGCGAGGGCAGGTCCTCCCACACGTCCTCCCAGGTGGCGACCAGCTTGGCCCCCTGCTTGATGAGCGTGTTCGGCCCCCAGGAGTTCTTGTTGGTCACGTTGCCGGGCACCGCGTACACGTCGCGGTTCTGCTCGAGCGCGCAGCGGGCGGTCACGCGGGAGCCGGAGTACTCCGCCGCCTCGACCACCAGCACGCCCTGCGAGATGGCGCTGAGGATACGGTTGCGCTTGGGAAAATTGGGCGGCGCGGGATAGGTGCCGAGCGGCTGCTCGGTGGCGATGCAGCCCCCGGTCGCGACGATTTGCTCGGCGAGCGCCTTGTTTTCTTTGGGGTAGATCACGTCGATGCCCGTGCCCCAGATGGCCACGGTGGGCTTGCCGGCGGCGATGGCGCCCCGGTGCGCGAAGGTGTCGATGCCGCGCGCCATGCCGCTCATCACGAGCACGTTGCGCGTGGCCAGGTCGCGGGAGAGCAGCTCCGCCATGCCGGAGCCGTAGGGGCTGGGCGAGCGCGTGCCCACCACCGCGATGCCGTGCGCGGAGAGCAGCTTCGCGTCACCCCGGACCCACAGCACCGGAGGCGGGTCGAAAATCTCACGCAGGCGCGGCGGGTAGAGCGGATCGTCATAGGGCAGGAACGCCGCGCCGGAAGTCTGGAGCCGGCTTGCCTCCTCTTCCGCGGCCTTCCAGGCCTGGCCGTCGGCGAGGAACTGGACCGAGGGGGCGGGAAAGCGCTGCGCCTCGAGCGCGGTGAGCGGCAGGCGGACCAACGCCAGGGCGGAGCCGACTCGCTCGACCGCCTGCAGGATGCGCCGCGACCCGAGCCCGGGGGTCAGGGTCAGGGCCAGCCAGGCAAGGCGCTCGGGGGTGTCGACGGAGCCCGGGGCCGGGGGGCGGACGACTTTCGGAGCGGGCAG
>CAXUEU010000165.1:0-5871 GCA_964250195.1 uncultured Acidobacteriaceae bacterium | reverse complement strand
CCTCCGCAGGCGTGAACACCGGCTTGTTCTCGCCCGCGAGCGGGTTGATGCCGAAATCCCAGCCGTCCTGGTTCCACTCACCCGCGCCGAGCAGCTCCACCAGCGCGTACTGGCCGAGGTTCAGGTCGTCGCGCGGGGTGACGCGCATCCACCGGCCCCCGGGCAGGATGGTCCGTTCGGTCGCGACGACGATCGCGGAGCCGTCCTTCGCGCCGCCGGTAGCGAGGTCGCGCAGCTCCTGCCCGGAGGCGGCGCGGAGATTTTTGTTCACGCGCAGACGGACCAGCGCGTACGTGCTGTTCGGGGAGGCTTTTTCATTCTTGTTCGTGTTCTGCGCGGACGCGCCGTGCGTATCGACGACGAGCGCATCCTCGCGGGCGGGGCTGTTGGTGTCGAGCGCGATGTAGAAGACTGGGCGCGGGACGTGGAACGCGACCTTCGCGCGGTAGCCGTCGAGCCGGATCAGGTCGCGCGCGCCGCCCCCCGGAACCGGCGCGGCTTTCACCGTGTGGCCGAGATCGGTGTTCAGGTCGCCGTCGGACTGGCGGATGCGCACCAGCTCCGGGGTGTCCTTAAAAGAGTCGAGCGCCCACACGCCGGACTCGTCCGGGAGGCGCAATCCCGGGGCAACGGTGGGCTGGCGGGCGACCTCGGCCGCTTTGGCGGCGGCTGCTTCCTTGTCCAGCGCGGCCGCCTCCTGCGCGGCGGGCGAGGCCGGGTCCGGCGCGGCGTTGGGGTCGTGTTCCCGATTCCAGCGCGCGGTCGCGGGCCAGTCGATCAGGTCGGCGGGCAGGTCCTCGTCGTCGCCTCGCTCGACCGAATGGAAGTGCACGATGTTGGTCTTTGCATCGACTTTGTAGGACTTGACCAGCTGGTACGTGCCGTCCTTAAGGATCAGCCGCTGGCGGGCGGGGGCCTGGGCGAGGGCGGTAGCAGCGAGCAGGAGCAAGAGAAAGCGGCGCATAGGGTTACTGCCGGATATAGACGCGAAACCCCAGTGGGCCGTTTTCCGCGCGGGCGAAGCTGTGTTCGGCGTTGAGGGTGTAATGGGCGGCGAGGTACTGCTGGAACCAGGGCCACAGCGCGAGTTTTCGATAGTCGCCCGGGCCCTCAGGAAAGAGCCAGGAGAACACGATGAGCATCCGCGGAGGGTGCGCCTCGAGAGCGGGCCGGAACCGCGCCCGGGCGAGCAGGACAGCCCTGGGCAGGGCCGCTCCGGGAGGGAAACCGGGATACGCCGTGCCCCAGGCAGCGGGCGTTTGCGGGAATAGATATTCGTCATAGAGCGTACCGGTGGCCTGGCGCAGGCCGAGCGCGAGCAGCGCATCAGTGCAGCCGGAGACCGCGTCGATGCACTGGACCTCGCCGTCCGGCTGCCCGCGCAACGCCGACTCCATGGCGGCCGCGGCCTCGGTCGGCCAGGCGGCGCGAGCGGCGGCGCGCAGGTACGCGGGCGCGCAGCACAGCCCGCACACGAAGCCCGCGAGGCCGAGGCCGCGCGCGAGCCGACCGGAGCTTGCGCTCGCTCTGCGGAAAGCCAGGGCCGCGAGCGGGAAGAAAAAAGCGAGGTATGGGTAGCGCTGGTACGGGTAACCCTTGCCCTGGGCGAGAAAGCAAACAAGCCCGAGCAGGGTGGCGAGAAGCAGCAGACTTGCTTCCGGCGATCGCGGCGGGAGCCACGTGCGGGCTTGCGGCCGCGTCAAGAGCAGCAGGCAGGCGCTCGCAAGCAGAAGCAGCAGCAGGATGGACGGAGCGCTGCTCCTCGCGAGCAGTTGCGGCAAGCTGCCGTCCGCGAGGCGCGCGTGGTAAGGCAAATCCACGGCGAGCACGCGTCGGAAATCTCCGAACGAGTGCCAGTGCGCGAGAAACAGCACTCCCGCAGCGAGCGGGGCGAAAAACCCGAGCAGGGCGATCTTCCTGCGCGGCGTCCAGAAGAGGAACAGCAGCCAGGCGGCGGCCAGAGGCTTGATAGTCACGGCAGCGCCGATCAGCGCCCCGACCAGGGCCGCGCGTTTTGGATCCCGCACAAGCGCGACCGCCCAGAGCAGCAGCACGGCCATCCACAGGTCGCGCTGGTTAGCCTGGCCGATGCCGTCGCGCAAGTGGAACAGCGCGAACAGCGAGCCCGCCCAGATTGCGCCGAACCACCGGTCCGTACCCGATTTCGTTTCAAGCAGGCGCTGCATCGCCAGACCCGCGAGCAGCAGCGCGAGCGCGTCGGTGACGCGGGCCATGGCGGCCTCGGAGACGTGCAGCACTTGTGCGAGCACACCGGAAAGCCAGGGAATGGCATACGCGCCGGGAAAGTTGATGTCGCCGGTCTCGCGGTAAGGCGCCATGCCCCGGTGCATGAGGAAAACCACGTACCGCATCAGCGCCGCGTCGTTGACCAGCGGCCAATGGCGGGCATGCCAAAGAGCCAGCGCGGTGCAGGCGAGAAGGAAGACGGCAGCGGCTTGGCGCAGGCGGTGCACTGGATGGTTAGTTGCGAAGGCGGGAGAAAAGCAAATCCTTCGCTTTGCTCAGGATGATTCTTCCTGAACTTTCTCAAAGAGAACCCGTCCCGAAGGGACCGCCGGCCGCTCGCCGATCCATCCAGGGCGCGGCAGGCGGTTTTAGGTTTTCGGAGCCCGGAGCGTCTGCGATACTAGGTTGTACCTGCCCGCTCCACGATTCCACGCTCGCCCGGGAGGCTCCCCGCATGTCGGCAAAATACATTTTCGTCACCGGCGGGGTCGTGTCCTCGCTCGGCAAGGGCCTGGCCGCGGCTTCGATCGGCTGCCTGCTCGAGAGCCGGGGCATGCGGGTCAACCTGATGAAGTTCGACCCCTACCTCAACGTGGACCCCGGGACGATGTCGCCCTTCCAGCACGGCGAGGTGTTCGTCACCGACGACGGCGCGGAGACCGACCTGGACCTGGGCCACTACGAGCGGTTTACCCATGCAAAACTGACCCGCGACAACAATCTGACGACTGGCCGCATTTACGAGCAGATCATAACGAAAGAACGAAGAGGCGATTACCTGGGGAAAACCGTCCAGGTGATCCCGCACGTGACCAACGAGATCAAGGCGGCGATGCGCAAGGTCGCGGGCCGGGTAGACGGGGCCGGACCGGCGGATGTGACCATCGTCGAGATCGGCGGCACGGTCGGCGACATCGAGTCGCTGCCGTTTCTTGAAGCGATCCGGCAAATGCGCCAGGAGCTCGGGCGGGACAATACGGTGTTTGTTCATGTGACATTGGTTCCGTGGATTCAGGCGGCTCAGGAGCTCAAGACCAAGCCGACGCAGCACTCGGTCAAGGAGATGCTCTCGATCGGCATTCAACCGGATATTCTGCTGTGCCGGTCGGACCGGGCGCTCGGCCGCGAGCTCAAGAGCAAGATCGCGCTGTTCTGCAACCTCGAGGAGCGGGCGGTAATCGCGGCGCGGGATGTGGAGTCCATCTACGAGGTTCCGTTGAACTTCGCCGAGGAAGGCGTGGATGCGCTGATCCTCAACTATCTGCGGCTCCAGCCCGGCGAGGCGGACTTGCGCCGGTGGCGCGCGCTGCTCGACCACGCCTACAACCCGCGCGACGAGGTTTCGATCGCCATCGTGGGCAAATACGTGGAGTACGAGGACTCCTACAAGTCGCTCAAGGAAGCCCTGACCCACGGGGCGCTTCAGGACGGGCTCAAGCTTCGGGTGACCTGGATCGAGGCCGAGGGCCTGGAGTCCGGCGACCCCGCGGCGCAGCTGGAGGGCTACGACGGCATCCTGGTTCCGGGCGGGTTCGGCAAACGCGGTATCGAGGGAATGCTCCACGCGATCCGCTACGCCCGAAAGAATGAGGTGCCCTACCTCGGCATTTGCCTGGGCATGCAGACCGCCTGCATCGAGTACGCGCGCGATGTGTGCGGGCTGCGCGGGGCCAACTCGAGCGAGTTCGACCCGGCCACGCCGCACCGCATCATTTACAAGCTGCGCGAGCTGACCGGCGTCGAGGAGATGGGCGGCACGATGCGTCTGGGCGCGTGGGACTGCGTGCTGGAGCCGGACTCGCTCGCCGCGCGGGCCTACGGTACGGTCGAAGTGAGCGAGCGCCACCGGCACCGCTACGAGTTCAACCGAGAGTACGAGCCGGTGCTGACCGGGGCGGGGCTGAGGATCACGGGGACCTCGCCGGACGGGACCTATGTGGAGGTAGTGGAAGCGCCGGGGCACCCGTTCTTCGTGGCCTGCCAGTTCCACCCGGAGTTCAAGTCGAAACCGCTGGAACCGCACCCGCTGTTCGCGGCCTTCGTGGAGGCAAGTTACGCGCGGCGGGTACGGACGGCGGAGGTGGTCGAGATCGGGCGGAGCGTCCCGCGTTAGGCGGTTTTGTCTTCCTCCCGCAGCTCGTCGATCGCGGACTGGACATGCGGGGCGTGCTCGGTCTTGACGCCGTAGGTGGACTTCTCCTCGCCCTGAGCCCGGTTTGAGATGCCCTGGCCGTCTGGATGCTCAGGCTGTTTGCTGCCGGCCTCGTCCTCGGTCAGGGTCTCGATCGCGTGCGAGCCGTGGCGGGCCGAGGGGGCATGGGCCGGTCCGCGATTCGTGGCGGTCTGCGCGCCATCGTTGCCGGCGTCCAAAGCATCCTCGCCGCGCGCGGGTGTTTTCGTGGAGGCGCGGCCTTCGAAGTCGCTGGCCTCGAAGCCCTGGTTCTGGCCTGATTCCGTGTGGGGGGTCGTTGGTCCTGCCATGTGTATCTCCTTCCTTCAGTAAGAGGCGAGGGGGCCGCGCGGCGTTGGCCTTGTGGTCCAATTGGGTTGTGATCCCAGATTTCGAAGTAGGCAATGTAGTGATAGGCGCGGGGCGGCTTTTCCTGATCGCGGGCCCATGTGTAATCGAGTCCGAGAGCCACGCGCGGGGGATTGCGGAGGCGATCGGGCTTGTCTGCGCGGACTTGCAGGTGCCCTACATCTTCAAGGCCTCCTACGACAAAGCCAACCGGACCTCCATTGCCGGCTTTCGCGGCCCGGGGCTACGGGAGGGCGCGCGCATCCTCCGCGCGATCGCCGAAACGACCGGGCTGCCGGTGCTGACGGACGTGCACGAGCCTGCACACTGTGAGATCGCGGCGGAAGCGGTGGACGTTCTCCAGATCCCGGCATTCCTATGCCGTCAAACCGACCTGCTGGTCGCCGCGGGCAAAACCGGGCGGGCGGTCAACGTGAAAAAGGGCCAGTTCGTTGCGCCGGGGGACATGGCGCATGCGGTTGAGAAGGTGCGCTCGACAGGAAACGATCGAGTGTTTCTGACGGAGCGTGGAACCACCTTCGGCTACGGCAACCTGGTCGTCGACATGCGCGGGCTGGACACCATGCGGAAGCTGGCACCGGTGGTCTTCGACGGGACGCACTCGGTGCAAATGCCCTCGGCCATGCAGGGCGTTTCGGGCGGTCAACCGGAGTTCATCCCCCTGCTGGCGCGGGCGGCGGTCGCGGCCGGGGTGGATGGAGTGTTCCTGGAGGTGCACGACAATCCGGCGGAGGCGAAGTCGGATGGGGCGAACGCGCTCAGGCTGGACCTGCTGCGGCCGCTGCTCGAGAACTTGCTGGCGCTGCATGCGCTCGCGCCAAGGAGGCATTAAGCCCCGCAAGGCCGGCCGCTTCTCGATGGGATCGCTCGTTGCAAACCGCATCCCGAAAGGGTTGTGTGTAAAGTCGTTTACTGCCGGGCTCCCGTTCAGAAAAAGGTCATCCTGAGTAGCGCGGACGGGCTGTCCGAAGAGACGAAGGATCTGCTCGCGCGCGTCGGCGCAAAAGCGCAGGTGCAAAAGCGCGGGTGCAAAAGCGCGGGTGCAAAAGACTGGTGCCTCGCATCTCCCTTGAGCTGTGAGGTCT
>CAXUEU010000164.1:0-5904 GCA_964250195.1 uncultured Acidobacteriaceae bacterium | reverse complement strand
TCCTTGAAACCAGCCACCCCCCGGTTTACTACATACCGCAGGCGGACATCGACATGTCCCGCCTCCAACCCTCGCGTCGGCGCGGGTCGTTCTGTGAGTTCAAAGGGTCCGCCACGTACTGGTCCGTCCTCGACGGCTCGGAAGATGCAGCCTGGTCCTACCCCGATCCCACGCCCCGATACGCCGCTCTCAAGGACCGTCTGGCCTTCTACGCTTCGCGCGTGGATACTTGCACCGTCGACGGCGAGCGCGTGGCACCCCAGCCCGGCGACTTCTACGGCGGATGGATCACCTCGCACGTCACCGGCCCCTTCAAAGGCCCTCCCGGAACCCTGGGCTGGTAACCCCGGCCGCCGCCAGCACCGCCTCGGGCGTCATTCCGCGCTCCCGCATCACCCGCACGCTCGCTGCGCGATCTCGCTTGGCCAGCCGCCGCCCGTCTGGGCCGAGCACCAGCGGGACGTGAAACCAGGCAGGCACGACGAATCCGAGCGCCCGATAGAGCAGCATTTGCCGCGCGGTCGACAGCAGCAGATCCGCCCCGCGCACCACCTCCGTCACGCCCATCGCCACGTCATCCACCACGCACGCCAGCTGGTACGCCGCCGTTCCGTCCCGCCGCCAAATGACAAAATCCCCAAACTCCCGCCCCGCCATAAAATTCTGCTCACCCGCGGCGCCGTCTGCCCAGCGAATCGCCTCCCCATCCGGCACCCGGAACCGCCAGCTCACCCCTTCCATGGCCTCCTGCACCGGCCGCGCCGCATCCCGGCACGTTCCCGGGTACAGCACCTCTCCGCCTTCCTCGTGCGGCGCGCCGGCAAGCTCCCGCCGCGAGCACACACACGGGTACACCCACCCATCTTTGACTAGCCGCTCCCAGACCCGCCGGTACTCCGCCGCCCGCGCGCTTTGCCGCCAGGGCTCCCCGGTCCAGCCGAGACCCAGCCACTGCAAATCCTCCAGCATCGCCCGCTCGAACTCCGCTCGGGAGCGCTCCCGGTCCAGATCGTCCACCCGAAGGCGCACAGTGCCGCCCGCTTCCCGCGCCCGCGCGCACGCCGCCCCGAACGCCCGCACATGCCCCAGGTGCAGCAGTCCGGTGGGTGAAGGCGCCATCCGTCCCAAGTAACCCATGCAGGAAGAGTAAGCCTTCACGGAAGGTGCGAAGGGGCGAGTGGCAAGTCACGGGGGGCCAAAGCAAGGTGTGCCCTCGCCACTCGACACTCGTGGTGATCAAGGACCGGAACGGGCGGGGGCAGGTGGTAATCGAGTATGGGATTTACTTCTCCCGAGTTACGCCCCGAAGGAACCGCCGGCCGCGCAGGGGTTTGTGATTCTGCTCGCAGCTTAAACCCACATCTCTCAAAAGCGAGATGTGGGGCACCCTCAGCTCGCACGCCGGAGCTACTTGAGGTGCCCCACAGCGCAAGTATGAGTTGTGGGGCGTTCAGTCAATTGGCGGCTTGAGTCGGCCATCAGAATTGCAGTTTAAGCGACAGCTGCACCTGCCGCGGGAAGTTCTGCTGGCCGGAGCCGATGGTGCCGTAGCCGGACCACGCTCCCGGTTGGTTCGGATCCGACACGCTCGTGTTGCGGGTGATGGCCTGGTCCGGCGAGCCGGTGCTCGGAGCTCCGAAGATCGGCGTGTTGGTCAAGTTGAAGGCTTCGCCCTTGAAGTTCAAAGCCAAGCCTTCGCGTACGGCAAACTGCTTTTGCAAACCCAGCGCTGTTTGTTGAGCCCACGGTTGCCGGATAGCACTCGTGATGGGCTGCTTGGTGACCGCCGTGTACTCCGAGAAGGTGGAGAAGCAGGAGGTCTGCGAGTTATTGAGATAGCTCTTGTAGCTTTTCTGCGCCGGGTGAATGTTGTAGTTGCCGCCGCAGTTGTAGTTGTAAGTGCTCGGATAGCCGATCGGGTAGCCTCCGTCGTTCTGGAAGATCCAGGTGAGCTGCCAATCGTTGACGGCAAGGCCGACCGGTCCGTGGGCACTGGTGAAGAGCAGGCCGCCCTTGCCGACCGGCAGACCGAACAGACCGCTGAAGGCGAAGTCCCAGGGCCGGTCGCCGCCGTCGATCGCGTAGTAGGGCGAGGGGTCGACCAGGCTCGCGCCATTGTTGTTGAGGAAGCCGGTAGCAGACTCCAGCTTCGACCAGGTAAACGAACCGAGAAAGCTGACGCCCTTGATGAAGAGTCCATTGCCGGACAGGCGCTTCTCCAGTTTAAGCAGCAGCGCGTTGTAGTTGCTGTAGCCGCTCGCATCGTCGTAGGAATAGAGATTGCCGTTGTACTGCGGGTACGGCACCATGAGCATGCGAGCCTGGATGGTGGGGTTCGCGCCCTCGTCGACTGTCTTCGGCAGGACCCCGTAGAAAGGGTTCGGCACCTGCTGATCGAGATAGTTGGGGTCGGCATGGCCTTTCGCGAAGTCCGCGGCGCTGATGCCGTTCAGCTGTTTGGAAGCGCGAAGATTGAAGGTGTGCGAACCCAAGTAGGCCACGTTCGCAACCATCTGGAAGGGAAGCTCTGTTTCAAAGCCGAAGGTGTACTGCTGGACGATGGGTATCTTGCGGTTACGCTGATCGATGCCGAAGCCGGTGCCCACAAGCGTAAGCGGCCCCTGCGAGGTCTGCGGCGGCGTAATGAAGCCGTTGGGGTAGGGGTTGCCGGTGAGGAAGCTGTCGTAAGGGTGGAGTCCGCCGTCGGGCGAGGACTGGTAGTTGGTGGTCTGGCTCCAGGCCGACGCGCCGCCGAGCTCGATGCCGAGTGCCTTACTCATCGTATAGCCGCCGTGGATGACGAAGTTCCGGTTGGGGCTCCAGGAAGCACCGATCTTCGGCTGCCAGTACGCGGTGTCGTTGGCGTAGGCGGAGTAGCTGTCGCTGGCGAACTGGACCGCGCCCGTAATGGGATTGACGAAAGGAGCACCGTTGGGCAGGGTGTTATTTGGGGGGTTGTTGATAAGGCTCGAGATGGGATTGGGGCAGGTAAGACAAACGCCGGCCAGGAGTCGGTTGTGCCGCTCCTTCGGGGAGAGCTCCTCGTCCCAGCGCAGGCCTGCGTTGATGGTGAAGTTCTTCTTGATCTTGAAGTCGTCCTGAATGTAGCCGCCGTAGTAGTTATAGGATTCGTACGGAGCGAAGGAGTACTGCACGCTGCCGCCGCCGGGGTAGCCGAGCAGCAGGTCGGCGACGACGGAGCCGTCCTGTGCGCTTTGGAAAGGATTGTTCTGCGTGAAGCCGGTGCCGAAGCTGAAGTTACCGTTCGGCTGGCCGATACCGCCGGAGATGGCGTGGTAGAGCGAGAACTCCGCCCCGTAATGCAGAGCGTGCTTACCGAGAGTCTGCGTGACGGAGGGGCCGAGATCGTAGGTTTCGAAGATGAACGGGTCCCCGGTGTTGCCGATGACGCCGGGCAGGTTATCACCGAGGCTGATCTCCGGGGCGAAGTCGTTTTTAGTCGTGGGCAGCTGCGGCATGTTGAGGCCGAGATCGCCCGCGGTGAGGGTGTTGAGGCCCACGCGCACGGTGCCGTCGGGCTGGATTTGGTAGAAGCGGTTGTAGGAAAGACGGACATCGCCGACGATCTTGGGGCTGAAGGTATGGGTCAGGTCGAGAACCTGGGTCAGACTGGAGCGCTGGTTGTTGATGTTGCCGGTGATCGCCGGACCCACCAGGCCGTTGCCGTTGCGGTACTCGTTGCCGGCCCAGTAGGCGAAGACGCCGTAGAGCCGGGTTTTCTCGCTGAAGTTGTAGTCGACGCGGGCAATGGGCATGTTGTAGCTGTAGCGGTCTTTGCCGTTGAAAACGTAATTGTTGATATAACCGGCGCGGTTAGGGGCCGGGAAAAGCTTCATGATGGCGAGGCCGGACGCGCTGATGCGGTTGGCTGGGATGGTGTTGTCGGCGAATGGGGTGCGGCCGTAGGTGGAGCAGCCATTGGCGCCCTGCATCGCGCAAGCCGTCGTCAGCGGGTCGAAAATGCCGTTCTTGCGGCCGGTGGCGGCGAGGTAGTTGGTCAGGTTGACAGTGCCGTCCGCGCCCGGGAACTGGTCGGCGGTGGGCACAGTGGTGACGACGCTGCCCGGCAAAACCTGGCGGTAGCCCTCATAGCTGAAGAAGAAGTAGGCGTCGTGCTTGAGGAAGGGGCCGCCGACGGTGCCGCCGAACTGGTGCTCGTTGTGAAAAGGCTTGGCGGTGCCTTGCTGGTTCAGCTGGTAGGTGTTGGCGTCGAGCGCGGAGTTGCGCCAGAAATCGTAAAGCGTGCCATGGAAGTGCGGCGAACCGCTCTTGAGGATCGTATTGACCGCGCCGCCGCCGACCCGCCCGTACTGCGAGTCGAAGGTGATGGTCATCACCTTGAACTCCTGTACCGCGTCGACGCTGGGTGAGATGGTCCACGTACCGGCGGCACCGCCACCCTGCACCGAGATGGGCGCGCCGTTCAGCATGAACTGCGTGTAGGAGCCGGGCTGCCCGTCGATGGAGTAGTTGTTGTTTACATCCCAGCCGCGTGTTCCGGAGAAGCCGACGGTGCTGTTCCGGACGCCGGGTGTGAGCGCGAGCAATTGGTAGATCTGCCGTCCGTTGAGGGGCAGGTTCTGGATTTTCTCGGGGTCCATGACCGTGCCGTAGGAGGCATCGGCGGTGCTCAGCTGCAGGGCGTTCTCTTTGACGTCGACCGCCGTGTTGATGGTGCCGACGGCAAGCGTGAAGTTGGCGCTGATCTTATCGGACACATCGACGATGACGCCGGGCTGTTCCTGCTTGCCGAAGCCCGCGGCTTCCACCGTTACCGTGTAAGTTCCGGGCTGCACGAAAGGAATGGAGTAATCGCCCTTGCTGTCGGACTTGGAGGTGTAGGTCTGGTCCGTGCTCCTGGCTGTTACGACGGCATCGCGGACGAGCCTGCCCGCCTGATCGGTGAGCTGGCCGCTGATGGTTCCGCGATACTCCTGTGCGCGGGCGAAGCCGGTCGAAAGGACAAGCGCCGGCACGAACAGCGCCGACACCGCGAGTGGGGACACCTGCCTGACAGAGAAAAGCCGCATGCTGACCGACCTCGAACGCGCTTCACTTCGGATCCGGTTTCCCATGAACCTGAAATCGTTTCCAAAATCGAGAGAACCATACTTCCTCGTTCACGCGCTTGTAAACCTTTTTTGCGGCAACCGGTGGAAATCGCATTACCCCAGTAATCAGATCGGCACCTCCCGCGCCTTGCCCCTACGTTTTACCGCTGCCCCTTGCGCCTTTACCCTTCACCCTTCTCCCTTGCCCCTGCCCCTCAAAACAGCTCCGGAATATTCGTGAACGCGATCCTGGTCGGTGCCGAGGCCCCCGCGAGCAGCATGCTCGCCGTGCCCAGGGTGTTGGTCCCGTAGCGGCCGTTCACCTTGTCCATGGCGGCGGAAAGCCTGGTCCGCCGGGCCTCCGCGCCCTCCACCGTCTCCCACAGCGACAGCGTGTGCAGCGCGTCCGGCACCAGCTCTCCCAGCCACACGCCCACGTAAAACGGAGCCCGGTATGCCCCGCCCGAGGGCCGCCGCGCCCACAGTTTCGCAAGCGCCTCCACCAGCGTTTGGGTGTCCTGGCACTCCACCACCGGCGCGCCCTGCGACCAGCCCAGCTGCGGGATGCCCGAGCTGTGGACCTTGCCCGTCCGGGTTCCGCGCGGGGCGGCGTACTTGACCGTGACAGTCACATGCGTCGCCCACAAACGCGCCGCCCTCAAACGCATCGCCGCCTTGTGCAGCAGCTTGTGCAGCACCGCGTAGCCGCCATCGTCGGTCCGCAGGTCCGGCGGCAGAACATGACTCTGCGAGATCGACTTCTGGTGCTCCAGCTTGGGATCCAGGAAGTCCTCGCCCTGGAGCCAGAACCACAGCTTTTCTCCGCCCGCCC
>CAXUEU010000163.1:5732-5945 GCA_964250195.1 uncultured Acidobacteriaceae bacterium | reverse complement strand
GGGGCGGGCTGCTGCTTCTGCTGGGCGGCCAGGGCCTGCTCGATGCGGTCTCCCTGCTCCCGGAGCGCGTTCACGTCGCCGCGCAGGGGCAGGTAGCCCAGCATGAGGCCGGCGATCAGCCCGCCCATGCAGTAAAGGCCGATCAGCAGCCAGCCGACTTCGCGGACGTTCTGCCGCAGGTGGCTCGCCGCCCGCTCGATCTGCTCCCCTGCC
>CAXUEU010000163.1:0-5722 GCA_964250195.1 uncultured Acidobacteriaceae bacterium | reverse complement strand
GCTCCAGCTGGTAAAGCGGACCGCGCAGGGCGGAGCCGACCTTGGCCTCGATCGCGTCGCTCTGCTCCTGGAGGGCCATCCGCATGGCGTGCGCGGCGGCCTGCTGGAGCAGGGGGCCGGCCCCCTGCAAGCGCCCGCGCTCCGCTTCCAGGTTCCCGACCGCCGCCGCGATCTGGCCGCGCAGCTCCACCAGCTTTCCGATCTGCGCGGTGAGCGCCTGCTGGGCTCGCTCGGTGGACTTACCCAGCCGGTCGGCCTGGTCGATCAGCGCGAAGGCCATCCTCTGGCCCGCGCCGTCCGGCTCCGGCTCCGGGTTGCCGCTCTGATTGTGGCTGTTCTCCTGTCCCATGCTTCCGCTCCCTACCGTCCCCACCCGTGGCCTTGGCCGCGGTCATGCTCGCGCTCGATCTTTTTCGCCTGCTCTTGGCTCCAGGCCTTTACTTGGGCTTGCTCCAGGCTTCGCGCCTGCTCCTGCCTCGCCTCGGCCGCGGCCGCCTGCTCCCGCTGCCGCCGGTGCGCCTCGTAGCTTTCCCGAAAGGCCTGCAGCCCCCGGTTCATCTGTGACTGGATTTCCGGCGCGACGGTCGGCTCCGGCCCGGCTCGCGCCTGCTCCTCCCTGGGCTCCTTGCCGGTCTCCCTGCCGAACAGAGAACCGGCCCCCTCCCTGACTTCCCGCGCGACCTCCCGCGCGAGGGCGACGGTGCGCTCCTTCACCTCGGCGGCGAACTCCCGGGCGGCGGCGATCAGCCGGTCCAGCCGGGACAGCTCCTCCGCCGCCTGCGCCTCGACCTGGGCGACCTGCTGGTCTGCCTCCCGCTCCAGCGTCCCCGCCGCCGCCTCGCGATTCAGATGGGGCGCGGGCAGCTCGGCCCGCTCCTCTCGCAGCGCCGCCACCTCCGCCCGGCGCTCCTCGGCTTCCGCCCCTGTGCCCCCCAGCAGCTTCGGCTCCACCAGCGCCGCCAGATCCTCGCGGCCCTGGTCCGCCCATGAGCGCGCGTCCAGGCGCTGTGCGGGATCATGGATATGGCCGTGCCGCTCCATGGCCGCGTTCATCATCGCGACCCACCGCTCCCGCACCTCCATCGGCTTCTCGCGGGCGTTCCACTCCGGATCCTTCTTCGCTCCGTTGCGCTTGAAGAAGTGCTCCTCGCCGAGCTCCCGGGTGCGCTCGTCGATCGCCCGCTCCGAGAACATCAGGTGCAGGTGCGGCTGGTCCAGATTGTCCTGGGCGAGCGGCGTATGCACGGCCAGCGTGTACGCGAATCGCTCGCCCAAGAGCTCCCGCGCCGTCTCGCGTGCCAGCTCGTTCCGCTCCTCCGAACAGAGCTCACGCGGAAGGGCGATTTGCAGCTCCGTGTACGCGCGCCCATTCTTGCGCTCGAATGCGTCCGCCGCCGCCCAGAACCGGTGCGGGTCTTCGCGCGCGAACGCGGGCATGTTGCCCGACTCGGCCAGCTCCAGGCCGCCCCGCCGCGCGTACCGGTTCTCGCGCGCGATGTACTCGGCATGCGCCGCCGCCGGGGGCGCTTGGCTCGACGACTTCATCACCACATGCACGATAGCCATGCTTGCATCTCTTCACTATTGCCCGGCTCGGCTCTGGCCGGTGCCGTTTTGCCTTGGCTGTTGGGTCTGCCTCAGCGCACGCCGGGCCGCGATTAGTTTGTGCACAGCACAAACTAGAGCGTGTTAGCACTATCACAGCGCCTCCACGATGAGGGCGAGGCGCAGGAAGCCGAGGTAGAGCGCGTCGAGCTTGTCGAAGCGGGTAAAGACGCGGCGGAAGCCCTTAAGCCTGCGAAAGAGCCGCTCGATCTCATTGCGTCTCTTATAAAGCTCCCGGTCGTGCGCCCATGGGACCCGCCGGTTGCGCTTGGGCGGCACCACCGGCTGCATGCCGAGCGAACGGGCAAGAGCGCGGGTTTCCGCGTCCTCGTAGGCCCGGTCCGTCAGCAGCGGCAGGCCCTGAGCATCGGCCCGAGCCCGCGCAAAAGCTCCCGGCCTTCCGGCGCGTCATACGCATTGCCCGCGGAAAGCCGGAAGTTCACGGCCGTGCGAGCATCCGCGGCAACCAAAGGAAGCTTGGTGGTCCGGCCTCCGCGCGAGCGGCCGATGGACTGCGGCCCGTTTCTTTCAGCGCGCCGGCCGCGTCCGGGTGCACCTTGACCGAGGTCGAGTCGAGCGCGAACAGCTCGATGCGCACGCTGAGGATTTGCTCCAGCTGCAGCTTTTCGAACACCTGGTCCAGCACACCGCTTTTCGACCACCGGTTCATGCGCGTGTAGATGGTGTGCCAGTTGCCGAAATGCTTCGGCAGCCCGCGCCACTTGCACCCGTGCTCCAGCACGTACAGCAGTGCATTGAGCAGCTGCAAATTGGTCAGGCTCACGTTGCCCCGCTGCACCGGCAAGGCTTGCCGGATGCGCGCATACTGCGCTTCGCTGATCTCCATGCAAAAGCTGTACCACAGAAGAATGTCTAGTGTTAACAGGCTCTAGGGAGCTTGTTTCCGAAGAAGTTAAGCGCCTAAGCGCCGAAAGTTGGCAGCAACGGAAAAGACCACCCTGGCGGGTGGCCTTTTCCGTGCGAATGGGACCGTTTAGTCCCCGGCCACCGTCTCTTCTTCCCGAACCGCCTCCCGAACCTCGACCGGCGCAGCCGCCGGCTTCGGTGCGGGCGCGGGAGCGATCGACCCGATCGAGATCAACCCCGGCTCGGCGGGCTTTTCACCCAGAACCTGCTCGCGGTACAGCTTGGCCATGCGCGCGTTCTCCGCATCGGCCTTCATCTTTGCGTCGCGGGCCCGAATCTTTTCCTCGCGGGAGTTCTTCGCGATGCCCGACTTCTCGAAGGTGTCGTTCGCCGCCGAGTCCACGTGCGCCTGGTTCAGCGCGAGGGTGTGCTGGGCGTCGCCCATCCCGACTTTCTTGCCGCCGGCGAAGATCTCGTGCCGCCCATGCTCCTCGTACCACTTGGTCAGTGTCGAGGTCATGTGCATCTTCTCGATGATGTTGCGCCAGCCCACGCCCGTGTTGTAAGCGCAGAAGCTGATCTCCCCTTCCTGGGTCGCATAGGGGATGATGCACTGCTCGGTGCGGCGGAAGTCGTAGTTGAAGAGGTCCTGGAACCACATCCCCGCGATGAACAGGAAATTCCAGCGGTCGTTGCGGCGCTTCTCGATGTCGGCCATGGTGCGGTCCGCGGTGACCTTGCCGTAGTTGCGGCCGGTCGCGCCGAAGCACTTGTCGAACTTCGCCAGCAGGTCGACAATCTTGAAGTGCGTCGGCGACTTGGTCGGGTCGTAGTTGCGCAGGAGCGCGAGCGTGACGCCCACGATCGAAAGCCACTTGCCACGTGCCGCGTCGTTGATCTTCGCGACATCCTTAGCCAGGCGGTCCGCGTTGAGAAACGCGGTGACCGGTACGGCTTCCTTGGTTTCCTTGTCGATCATCAGCGCCATGCCGATGCCGCAGTTCGGGTGGCAGCCGCAGGAGAGCTGGCCCCAATCGCGGTCAGGCCCGTGCACCAGGTCGGCCCAGTCGGAGAAGGTGGACATGAAGGAGATAGGAAACCAGTCGCGGGTCGGCTCGCCGAGCCCGGTCTGGTTTTTCACGTCGTGCGCCATGTGCGACAGGGTGTAGCGCTGCGCCTCGCGCCGCTCGTCGGAGATCGCCTCGTCGCGGCCCGTGAACGAAACCGGCTGGAACGAGATGAAGTTGATCCGCTTGGGGTTGTCGAGCGCGAACTCGATGATGCGGCCCACCTGCTCGTTGTTGATGCCGTTGATGATGGTGGTGACCGGCACGATGTCCACGCCCGCCTCGTGCAGGTTGTGGATGGCCTGGAGCTTGACGTCGAACAGGTTGCCGACCTTGCGGTGCGAGTTGGCGGCATTGCCGATGCCGTCGAACTGCAGGTAGGCGTAGCGCAGCCCGGCCTCGCCGGCGGCGCGGCACAGCTCCTTGGACTTGGCGAACTCGATGCCGTTGGTCGCGGCCTGGACCGAGGTGTAGCCGACCTTGCGGGCATAAGCGACCGCGTCGAGGAAGTAGGGCGAGAGCGTCGGCTCGCCGCCCGAGAACTGGACCGACATCTGGCGGCGCGGCTTGATGGTGATCGCGTTGTCCAGCATGGTCTTGATCTCGTCCCACGTCAGCTCGTGGACGAACCCGACCTGGTTCGCGTCCATGAAGCATGGGTCGCACATCATGTTGCAGCGGTTGGTCAGATCGATGGTCAGCACCGATCCCCGTCCGTGGGTCACGGTTGAAGTGCCGTGGTTATGCAGACCCTCGTCATTGTGGGCCTTGATGTCGCGGCCCGGGAAGACCTCTTCGAGGTGGCGGAAGAAGTCGGTGTCGATCGCCATCACGTCTTCGAAGTGGCCGTGCTTGGGGCAGTCCTTCACCATCAGGATTTTGCCGTCGCGCTCGACGATCTGCGCCTTGATCTCGCCGACCTTCTCGTTGAGCAGGATCTCGTGCGGCAGCTTGCCGTCGATGATCTGCTGGCGAATCTCGGGAACACACTTGGGGCATAGCGAGTCGGTGGTGCGGGGCCAGCCGAGGGGCGGCTTTTCCTTCTGGTAGCTCTTCAAGAGCGGCTTGTCCGACCACTTGGGGGTGAACGAGGCGTTCGGCTTGATGCTGTTCAGCTTCTCGAAGACGGTCCAGGCACCCTGGGCTGCCAGGGTGAGGGTGCGCTCGGCGTACTTGACGGCTTTCGGCATGATTGGCGGTTACTCCTCAAATTGTGTGAACTCTGATGCGGTCCGGTGGCGGCTGGTCGCAGGAGCCTGCATCGCTCCGCCTGCGCTCCATGCGGAGGGCGGGCGACAGTCATCACTCCGTAACGATACCGGCGGCTCGCGTGAAGGTGGTACAGGTCGACGCCGAACGGGGCGCTTGCGGGGCTGAACGGCAGCGCCGCCGGGGTGAAAGGCACGGGCCGGCGGGTGCGCCCGACCTTATTTTTTGTGGAACACGCGCTGCTTGATGTCGGGGAAGAATTCGTTGAAGAGGTCGGAGGCGCCGAGCGTCGCGAGCGAAGTGGCCCAGCTGGTGAAGATGTAGCGGTTGTTGATGCTGCTCTGCGGGTAGTAGGTCTGGGTGAGGGCGGTTGCCATGCCGCGGCCCAGGATTTTGGGGTAGTTGACGCCATGGGTGCCGTCGTCCTTCTGCGTGATGAGCACGCGGCTGACCGCGTACTCGCCGCGCCGGACGTACGAGCCCTCGCCCAGACGGTAGTAGCGCGGGTCGTCCTTGAAGGCGATGGCGAGCAGCGAGTCCGACAGGACACGGGTATTGGCCTGGCGCAGGGCCGCCGCCCCGGCGCGCTCACCCCAACCCTCCAGGTTGACGCCGTAGTGGGGGTTGGTGTCGGCCAGCACGCCGTACCAGGCACCCCACAGGATGGCGAGCGGGGTGGTGTAGCGGGTCGTCTCGTGGATCGGGTAAGCGAGCTTATCGCGCACGGTGAGCCGCGGGACTTTCTCGCCGGGCTCGACGACGCCGGACCATTTGCGCTTTTGGACGGCGGCCGGCCTGTTGGAGCGGGTCGCCGGGACCGGCTGGGCCGGGGGCTGCTGGTCGAGCACGGAAGGCTGCTGCCGGGGTTCCGGAGCATCGGGCAGGGTTTCAGCCGAAAGCAGGGGGGCGCAGGCGAGGGCCGCGCAAAAGACGGAGCGAAGGAGGCGAGGGCGCATGGCGGATGACCCTAGTGT
>CAXUEU010000162.1:0-5946 GCA_964250195.1 uncultured Acidobacteriaceae bacterium | reverse complement strand
GGGGGCGGGGCAGGGCGGGGGGGGCGTGCCAGCCGGCAACCATCCCGTTGAAGCTGGCTTGGCCGTGCAGGGCGACCGGGACCTTGTCGGAGCCGATGCCGAAGGCGGCCAGAGGCTTGCGGAACTCGTTCAGGTCCGCGACGGTGAGCTGCGTGCGGAGCGAGGAGCGCGCGCCCGCCGCGAGGCCGACCCCGCCGGCCACGTTCAGCTGCGCGGCCCGGGTGTGCGCGTCGAGCTGGTGCACGACCAGCGAGTTCGACTTGCCCGCATAGGTGACGTCGATGGTGCCGTTCAGCGGGACGTCCCCGTTGGGAGGATTGGGTGGGGCGGTGAGGGCGATGCGGGCGTCCGCGAGGAGGTCGGACGCGTTGCCGGTCCAGTGCAGCTTCACCGTGCCGTTCGCGGTGGAGTTGAAGCCGGGGTGCTGGAGCTTGGGCGGGGCGACGATGGCCAGGATCGCCGGCAGCGTGAAGTCATGGAGCCTGGCGCTGACCGCGCCCTCGGAGACCTGGGCCTTCGCGCCCGGTTGGATCACACCGGGCGGCGCTGAAGGGGGCGGCGTGGGCGCGAGCCAGTGATTGATGTGGGCTTCGCCATCGAGGGTGCCGCCGGAAGCCAGGCGGGCCCGCAGATTCGTGAGCGCCAGGATGTCCTGGGTGATGTGGACCTCGGTCGAGGCATCGAGACCGCTGAGGTTCACCCCCGATCCCTTGTAGATCGCCCCGCCGATCCTGGTGGTGCCGTCCACGTTGAAGGCCCTGGTGGTTCCCTGCCCCTGGAGGTCGAGCCGGACCACGCCCCGGTCGAGCCCAGGCACGGCGGCCAGCGCCTCGGCCTCGCGCAGGTCGATCGTGCCGTCGGCGGCGAGCTGCCAGTGCGGGTCGGTGTATTCGCTCACGTGCGCGTGGGCGGCCAGGGTGGAGCCCCCTGCGCTGAAGTGGAGGTCGGTGAGCGAGGCCTCCTTGCGTCCGAGCAGCGCCGCGAGGGTCAGCTTCGAGTG
The DNA here is from genome assembly GCA_964250195.1 of uncultured Acidobacteriaceae bacterium. Lineage (GTDB taxonomy): Bacteria > Acidobacteriota > Terriglobia > Terriglobales > Acidobacteriaceae > EB88. The sequence continues at coordinate 4,946 of CAXUEU010000162.1, read as the reverse complement.
GAGCGGGGCTCCGAGCGCGCGCCGCGCGGTGAGGTCCGCGATCGAAACGGTCGCCTTGTACTGGTCGGTGGGGACCAGGTAGTCGATCCCCACGGCCAGGTCGTTGGCGGCCAGCGCGAACGGAATCGCCTGCTGGTTGAAAAGCACCCGCCCATCGTTGATCTCCGCCCGATCGACGGCCAGGTCGAAGACCTGATTGATGGTCCGGTCGAGCGGCGTGGGCGCGGATTTCTTCTTCGGGACAGGCTGATTCGTGGTGCCGTCCTTGAAGACCATGAGGTGGACCACCGGGCGGTCGACGCCGAGGTAGTTGAGACCGACCTTCGCCTGGAACAGGGAAATGATCTTGACCCGCGCGCGGAGGCGGTCGAGATGGGCGTACGGCAGCTCGCCCGCGGGCTCGAGGCCATGGATGGTCAGGTTGTCGGCCTCGACCTCGAGGTGCAGGAGCCGGAAGCGGAAAGCGCCCAGCTCGACCCGGCCGCCCGTCGCGTCGGCAAGCACTTTGATCAGCTCCGTACGGACAAGGCCCGCGAACTGCGGGGTGGAGAGGAAGATGAGCACGCCCGCGACCAGCAGCGCCGCCAGAACGATCGCGCCCAGCAGCAGTTTGAGCAGGAGGCGGCGTGGCGCTGGCGCTTGCCCAATGGAGCTGCCCCGGCGGCCGAACAGCGAACTGGGTGTGGTACTCATCAGGCGCCTCCCGGCAGGTCGTTTGCGTCTTCAGCGTGGCTGTTGCTTTGCCCGTAGGACGGGACGAGAATTTGGACGCTGCCTTCCTCGCGCAGCGTCGCCTCCCAGGTATCGATCTGCTTGGTGACCTGCTCCTGGAGCAGGATCTCCTCGATGCGCGGGCGCAGGGTCTTCAAGGCCGGCGGCTTCTCGTGTTTGGCCTGGAATTGCGGCACCAGCTGCTTGTCGTAGTAGGCGGCGACCTGGTCCTCGGGCACGCGAACCCCGGCGCGGAATCGCTCGTTGAGGAAGTTGAACACCTGGATGCGCTGACGCCAGCGCGCGTCCACCGCCGCCGAGGTCAGGCCGCGGTCGGCGAGGTAGCCGGCCCAGCCTTCCGGGGTGCCGCAGCGGCCCTGGCAGCCGGGCAGCTGCTTTTTGAGCTCGGCGAGCTGTTTGCCCAGCTCCTCGGGCGAAGGCGCGGGCGGGTTCTGGTCCTGCTCCTTCATTTGCTGGAGGATGAGGGTGCGGGTGATCAGGTGCTCGGCCGCGCGTTGGTCATTGTTTTCGCCCGCGGGAAGGAGCTGGAGCGACTCGAAGCGGCGCTCCTGCTCCACGTCGCTTTCGAGCAGCACCTCGCCGTTGACGATGGCGACCACGCTGTCGAGGATGACCGGCTTGCCCGCGGGGGCCGCGGCACCGTTCTTTTGCGCCGCGGCGGCACCCTGGGCCTGGCCGGCGGCTTTCGACGCCTGCCCGGGGGTGACGTGGCTTTGGGCGTCGGCGTGCACGGGCGCGGCGTTCTGGCCCAAGGCGGGAACGGCGGCGAGGAGGAGCAAGAGGAGCGCGCGCATCAGAATGCCTGCCCGATCGAGAAGAAGAAGTTAAAGTGGCTGCCCTGGCCGACGTTCGGCGGCGCATTCACATTGCCCAGGTTGAAGCCCTGGATCTGCGGGTAGATGGGCGGGTTCAGGTTGTAGGAGGCGTCCACGCGGATGGGGCCGATGGGCGTCGCGTAGCGCGCGCCGAGGCCGAGCGCGTGCGAGAAGTAGTTGTAGGAGCACTGCCCGGTGAAGCCGAGCGAGTTCTGCTCCGGGGCGGGGGCCTGCTGGTCGGCGGCGTTCAGGTCGCGGCAGCCGGCGCGGTTGGGCTGGCGGAACCGGATCGCACTGGGCCAGATGTCGGAGCCCTTGAGGAAGACGTTGCCGGAGTCGAGGAAACCGACGAACGATACGCTCGAGCCGACCACGGGCAGGGTGGGCGGAGGCAGGCGCAGTTCCAGGTTGTTGACGAAGGCGGCCGCGCCGCCGATGGGGTAGCCGGTGATGTTATCGTGCGGCCCGGCCGCGTTGATCGAGAAGCCGCGGTGCGACTGCGCGCCGCCGCCGTAGATGCGCTCCGGCAGGGGGATGAGCTCCTGGAAGCCGGTGCCGAAGGCGCGCTCGTAGGCGATGCGCGTCTGCCGGGCCAGCACGTATTTGTGCACCGTGCCGAACGGGTAATACGTGGAGTTGGTGCCGTCGAGCCGGTTGAAGTTGGCCTGCGAGCCGAGCCGGTTGTCGGAGTAGAACTCGGAGACGGTGTTGGCCGTGCCCCCGGCCGCGTCGAGCGAAGAGGGCCTGCGCGTGTCGCGGATATAGGTCACCCCCGGGCCGCTGATCCTGACCGGCTGCGAGAACAGGGGAATCTCGCTGGGCGCGACCTGGAGCGAGTTCGCGTTCACCGCGACGCGCCGGAACTGGTACTGGTAGATCCAGGTGGTGGGCCGGCCGACCCTCTGGGTGAGCCTGAGATTCGCGAGCGTGCGCGCGGCGGAGTAGGTGGAGATGGACCGCTCGTTGTCGTAGCCGCCGTCGACCGAGAGGGTCAGGTTCTTCTTGCCGAAGGGGCTGGGGTCGTTGAAGGTCAGCAGCGCGATCTGCTCGAGGGTGCCGTAGGTGGTGCGGAGGGACAGCGAGTTGTCGGAGCCGCGCAGGTTGATGCGCGAGACATTGAGGCTCACCAGCACGCTCGCGCCGGTAATGCCGTTGGCGTTGGCGTAGGGGGCCAGCCCGTTCTGGATATTCTGGAGCACGTTGTTCTGGGTCGGGGTGCCGGTCTGGAACTGGAAACCGAAGCCGTAGCTCACATCCCAGCGCTTGGCCTCGGTGAACTGGAGCAGCACGTCCTTGCGCAGCTGCGCGCCGTTCGGGTTCTGCACGGCCGTGTTGACGCCGTTGAACAGGGTCAGGTCGTACAGCTGGCGCTGCGTGTCGATCAACGCGGTCTGGTTGAGCACGTCGCCCGGGTGGACCTGGATCTTGTCGGCGACTGTCCGGTTCTTCGTGTAGTGGAGGCCGGAGACCAGCACGTTGTTGACGTGGATCTGATCGCCCTCGGTGATCTCGAGCGTGGCATCGATCAGGTTGGGGTCCTCGGGGTTCGGCGCCTGCTTGATGTTGACCTGCGATTGGTCGTAGCCGTTCGCGAGATAGTAGGTCAGGATGGCATCGCGGTCGCCGGTCAGGTTGTTGGAGTTGTACGGCTGGCCCACCTGGGTGTTGAGCAGCGGCAGCAGGGTGGCGCTGGGGACCTTGAGGTTGCCGACCAGCTTGTAGGAGCCGAACTTGGACTGCGTGCCCTCGGTGATGACGTAATTGACCATGATGTGCGCGATCTTGGACGGCTTGCCGCGCTTGTCGTCCTCGGAATCCTTGACGACCGGCTTCACGTCGACCTTCTCGAATCCGTTGCCCTGGTAGATGGCCTTGATGGTCGCGACATCGCTCGCGACCAATGCCACCGAGTAGGTCCCGCGCGGGTCGAAGATGCCGTTCGGGTGCACGTTGAGCCGCGGGGTGATCAGGTCGGTCTCGATGTACTTGTTGCCCGTGACGGCGACCGAGTCGACGTCGTGAACCTTGCCCAGGATCACGTCGTAGGTGATCAGCGCGCCGCCGTTCGCCTGCTGCTGGAGCGTGTGCGAGACCTGGATGTCGAAGTAGCCCTTGCGCTGGTAGAGATCGCGGACGCGGCGGTTGCCCTCGTTGAGCAGGTCTTCGTCGACCGTGCCTTCCTGATACACGGGGATGAGATTGCGGATGCTGCCCTGGCTGATCTTGACCCCGTTGACCACCACGACGACTTTGTTGCTTTGTGTCACGTCGAAGCTGTAGTCGAGGTGGTTGGTGGGCTGGTTGTAGACCTTGTCCGCCAGGGCCACCTTGGACTCGAGCTGCTGCTGCTTCTGGTAGTGCGCGCGCAGCTTGTCGAGCGCGGTATTGACCGTGTCGCGGGTGACGCGGGAGTTGCGCTTGAGCTTGGCGGTCTTGCGGAACTTGTCGGGGGCGAGGCCGCTGTTGCCGTTGACCCGGACCTCGCCGACCCGCGCCTGCCGGCCCAGCGTGACGACGTAGTTCACGTTCATCTGCTGGTTCGCGGGGTCGAGCGAGTGGCCCTCGAGCGCGGTGGCTTGGTAGTAGCCGTTGGTGACGAGCAGGTTTTGAATCAGCCGCAGGCCGCGGTCGAGCTTGGCCTGGGTGTAGGGCGTGCCCGGGCTCAGCTTGGTCGCGCCCACCAGCAGACTGGTGAAGTTCTCGCTCGAAACCCCGTCGACGTTGACCCGCCCGATAAAAAGCTGCGGGGTTCCGTCGAAGATGATCTGCACTTCATCGTTGGTGCGGATGCCGTCGACTTCAATGTTGGAGTAGAGACCGGTGGCGTACAGGCGGCGCAGGCTGGACCGGATGTTCTCGGGCTGGAGCGGCGCGCCGGGCTGGAGCGAGAGCTCGGACTGGAGGGGCTGGAGCCGGTCCTGGGGAACGCCCTTGAAGGTGATGCCGCTGACTCGCAGGCCTCGCCAGGCCTGGAGGTTGGTCCCGGCCGACTCGACCGCGGAGGCCGGCGGCTTGGTGGTAAGCGGGTGAGCTTCGTCGTAAGCGGGCAGCTTGGAGGCGTCGGGCACCTGCTGGCCGCCCGGCGGGGCGCTGCCGGAGGGCACCGCGGGCTGGGATGGTGTGCTGATGACCTGCGCCGGCGAGAACGGGGCGGCGGCGAGCAGCAGCAGCATCGAAGCGGAGGCGCGGAAGAGCCGGATGGAGGAGGCGCCCGGTTGCGGGCTCGTTGTCTGCGGCATGGGCTGTTTCTGTTTGTCTCTTGAGAATGCAGTGCGCCGGAGCGAAACGCCAGAGGCAATCGCCGCTGCCGGTTACCAGGGGAACACACTCGCTCCCCGGGCGGCGATCCCCGGGCGGCGATCCCCGGCGAAGCACTCCTTATGAAGCACTCCTTATATT